>DAIOWV010000049.1:11047-21687 GCA_036758285.1 Taishania sp.
AGAAATTTAAAAAAGAAAAAGTCTGACAGTTTTCTATCAGACTTTAGTGGGAAATACTGGATTCGAACCAGTGACCCCCTGCTTGTAAGGCAGGTGCTCTAAACCAACTGAGCTAATCTCCCTTTTCAATTTTCAATCGACTCGTTCGTCATTTGTGAGTGCAAATTTAAGTCATTTTTTTGTTTCTGCAAGCTTTTTTTCTATTTTTTTTCAAAAAAATCTGAAATTAAAAAAAAACTACCAAAAACTAAAATTATATCTTTTTCATTTACAGAGTGTTTGGCATCATTTAAAGCTTCTAAAGAATTTTTAAAAAATTTTGATTTTAAATTAAATTCTTTAGAAAAACCTTCCAATTTTTCAATTTTTGCAGATCGTTCATTCTTAAATTCAGTAAAAAAATAATTGGCTTTTGATGGAAACAATGAAAAAATAGCTTCTAAATCTTTGTCATTACTTGTTCCATAAACAATGGTCAAATTTGTATCATTTTTAAAATAATCCAATGTTGCTTTGATTCCAGCTTCATTGTGCGACACATCATAAATCACAGTTGGATTTCTTTCAACAACCTGAAGGCGACCATAAAAACCTGTGTTTTTATATAAATTCTTTAAACCTAAATCAATTTGATTGTCAGTAACTAAAAACTTATCTTGAATTAAACTTAAAGCTTTTAAAACAAGTTTGTAATTAAATTTCTGATAGTCACCCAATAGAGGAAAATCATTTCCAATCAATACATTATCTTCTGATGAAAACAAAATATCTGACTTTGTTTCTAAAGCCTTTTGTATAAATACTCTCTTCGATTTTGAATTCGTTTCTCCAATTACCACAGGAACCCCAGGTTTAATTATACCTGCTTTTTCAGCTGCAATTTCTTCAATAGTATTTCCCAAAAACTGTGTGTGTTCAATACTAATATTCGTAATCAAAGAAACAATTGGAACAATACTGTTTGTTGCATCTAATCGTCCACCTAATCCAGTCTCAACAACACAAATGTTGCATTTTTTGGATTTAAAATACAATAAGGACATTAGAAATGATATTTCAAAAAAAGAAGGTTCAAAATTGAGATGTGCTAATTTGATTTTTTCAGTACAATCAATCACAAACTCTTTGTCCACCATGTTGCCATTCACTCGAATTCGCTCTCTAAAATCCTGAATATGGGGAGAAGTAAACAATCCAACGGTATTTCCAGCCTCTGTTAAACAAGATGCCAGCATAGAACAAGTTGACCCCTTTCCATTTGTTCCTGCAACATGTACAAATGTCAAGTCATCTTGTGGGTTTTCAAAATATTCAAGCAATAAATAGATATTTTCCAACCCTGGTTTATATGCTTTTCCTCCAATATTTTGATAAGATGGGAATTGTTGAAACAACCAATCAATTGTTTCCTGATATAATGATGTATTCACGTTAATTTATCCAGGTTGAATCCAAACATGATAATATTCTTCTGTAATCCCCTTCCCTTTCATATATTTCAATTGGGACTTACAAGCTGCTGCAACTTTATTAATAATACTTTGATCATTGGTAGTTGTTTCTTTTCCCACAGTACGGTGACCTATTACTTTACCACTATCATCAACATTTAAAATCAAAGTTACTTTGACAAGTGAATTGGTATAAATATTATCTGTAGAAATTTCATTATATCTCTTTCTAGCTACACCAGAACCACTTCCATCACCATTTCCGGTACCTGTTCCTTTTCCACCTGAACCATTGTCATCTCCAATCACACCTCCACTACCAGAATCTTTTCCACCTCCTTTTCCTCCTTTTCCAAAAGGATCGTCACTTTTTACAGTTGTTGTAGCTTTATTGTCCGTTTGTTTATCTGTATTTGTTTTATTTGACTTTCCAGATTGAACTGCTGTTGCATTTGGATCTTTTGTAGTCAACTTTTCTTGTGTTTGTGGGGGATTTTTCTTCACCAATTGATCATCAGAAGGTGAACCTTTACCTCCAGGTGAACCTCCAGATTTTGGAGAAGGTTCCATTTTTAATTCCATAAATTCAACTGGAACTTCTTTTGTAATTTCTGGTTGTATAGGCGGATCTGTTACACTTGTAATGTGTATTAAACTAATTAGAAGTAACAATACAGAAATGATCACAACAGCAAAAATGCGTGATTTTGTAATATCCTGTCGATTTGAAATAACTAAAAGTTCCATAATTTCTTAAGTGTTATAATACCTCATACGATTAAACAACAAAAATGTTACCAATAAAGTAAATCTGGTTATTATTTATTAAATAACGTAAATCGTTTAAAAAAATTTTAGAATATAAAATTAAATAAGAAAGAATCTTAACAAACGTCAAATTTAGATTATCATCAACAATTAAATGTTAGAAATTGAGTTTATTAATCTTTTAGCTCGACTGCTCTTAATGTGTTAATCATCAATGAAGCAATGGTCATAGGTCCAACACCTCCAGGAACTGGCGTAATAAACGAACACTTTGGAGCAACATTCTCAAAATCAACATCTCCAACCAATCTCCAACCTCTCTCTCTTGTTGAGTCAGTAATACGAGTAGTTCCAACATCTATGACAACAGCACCTTCCTTTACCATTTCTGCTTTTAAGAATCCTGGTTTTCCAATTGCAGCAATAATAATATCCGCTTGTAAGGTAAGATCACTAAGATTATTTGTTCTGCTATGCGCTAAAGTTACTGTGCAATTTCCAGGATTCGTATTACGAGCAAGCAAAATACTCATTGGAGATCCAACAATATTACTCCTTCCAATAACAACACAATGTTTTCCTGAAGTTTCTACTCCATTTCTTTTGATTAACTCAATTATTCCTGCAGGTGTAGCTGGAAGAAATCCTGGCAAATTCAAGACCATATTTCCTAAATTTTGAGGATGAAATCCGTCGACATCTTTTAGTGGATCAATTGCTTGTGTAATTTTTAATTCATCAATGTGTTTTGGCAAAGGTAACTGAACAATAAATCCGTCAATTTTTACATCATTATTTAATTCTTCAATCTTTGCTAATAAATCTTTTTCCGAAATGGAGTCATCGTATCTGATTAAGGTACTTTCGAATCCTATATCTTCACATGATTTTACTTTTGAATTTACATACGTTAAAGATCCTCCGTCATTCCCAACCAAAATTGCAGCTAAATGAGGTATTTTCTTACCATCTTTTTTTCTTTTTTTGACAATTTCAGATAATTCTAATCGGATATTGGCTGAAGTTTTTTTACCGTCTAATAATTGCATATCAATTCAAAATGTTGTGCAAAATTACTTAAAAAAGTAGGACAAAGTCAAAACTAAACCGTTTTTGTAGAAATAAATAAAAAAACCTGTCTGAAATAATCAGACAGGTTAAACTTCAATTTTATTAACTAATTATTCAATTATTGGCTTCAATCCTCTTAAGCCCATATCAACTGGATAATCACCTGCTGCTGGCTCATACAAACCATCTTGATTTGCATCATACCATTCAAAACTTTTATTTGTTGACAAAGAAATGGTCATATTTACATTTTGTGTTTCACTTCCTGTTATAACCAATGGAGTATCAAAACTTCCCGTCACAACACACGACCCTGCTGGTACCGGACTTGTATTATGTAAAGGATTTGGAACAGTTGTACCAGCAGCTTGACCATTAATTACAATTCCAAAATCTTCAAAAGCCCAATATCCTTGTAGCTTGTCATCGTTTATTTGTTCTGATTTAGTTCTTATTTTATGAGAAGTAATATAAGTATTCCATCCTACAAAAGATGCTAATCGACCAGTTGAAACAATATTATTGTATTTGTATTTTAAATCAAAATTTTGGTACGTCAACGAAACCCGAAGCCATTCATAAGAACCTGGAGCAATATCTTTCAAAGGAATCTTCACAAAAACCTCCCCATCTCCTTTAATAATTGCTTTGTCGAAATCTGCAGCAAAAGCACCACCAGCTGTAGTTTCAGCTCCTCTATAAATTATTTCACCCGCTTGTAATTGCGTATACTTATTCGGTGCCAACTCAATATAATGAGCACTCATTGCATGAAATTTAGGTGATTGTGCAGAATGATTAGCTGGAATCGTTGCAGGGTTACCAAAATTATCCAACCGTGGTTGAATAGAGTCAAATTTTAACTTTACAATCAAATAAGGTTGATTATCCTCAGCAAATTTGCAGGAACCATCATTTTTTTTTGCTTTTTTATCATAATTGATAGCATCCTGATCGGTACATCCTTCTTTTTTACAAGAAAATAGAGCAACTGTAGATGCAACACAAACAAAAATTAGTTTTTTCATAAAGTAATAAATTGATTAATAACTGAAAGTACAATTTAAATGATTAACAAATCAAGTAATCAAAAATTAAATAACACCAATTAACTCTAACGTTTCTTTTGCAGCAACTTGTTCGGCTGATTTTTTTGAACTTCCTGTTCCAACCCCGTATTTTTGTTCTCCAATAAGTACTTCAACTTTGTACTCCCAAAAATCCCCGTGATTGACTTCACTAAACGTTACAAAATCAATTGCTAATTTATTTCGTTGACTCCAAATAAATAATTTTGATTTAAAATCAATTTCTTCTTCAAGTATTTTATTAATGTTAACGTAATTTCTATAAATATGTTGTTCTATTGTTTTTCTTACAATTTCGAACCCACCATCTAAATAAATTGCTCCAATAATTGCTTCAAAAGCATTTCCTTCGAGCGTATTGATATTGATCGAACGTCCTTTGTGATATCTCAATACATTACGAATTTCCATTTCTTCAGCAATTTCTGAAAGCGTTTTTCTACTTACTAACTTAGATTTGATTTTCGTAAGATACCCTTCATCTTCATTAGGGAACTTAATAAATAAAAATTCTGCTACAACTGCATCAATAATAGAATCACCTAGAAATTCTAATCGTTCATTAGATTCTAAATATTTCGTATTTGCATTTGATTTATGAGTAATTGCTCTTTCAAAATATTCAATGTTTTTAGGTCTATATCCAAAACGAGAAATAATAAAACGCACCAATTCAAGTTGCACTTCACTTTTACGTCGACCAAAAAACCTTGCTAAAAAGTCCAATTATTTTGAAAATTTCTTTACTATCACACTTGTGTTATGTCCACCAAAACCAAATGTATTAGAAAGAGCAACATTTACCGTTCTTTTTTGAGCTTTATTAAATGTAAAATTCAATTTAGAATCCAACTCAGGATCATCTGTAAAATGATTAATTGTTGGAGGTATGATATCGTTTTGAACAGCTAATACACATGCAATTGCTTCAATAGCTCCTGCTGCACCAAGCAAATGTCCTGTCATTGATTTTGTTGAACTAATATTTAAATCATATGCATGTTCACCAAATACTTGTTGAATTGCCTTCACTTCAGCAATATCACCAAGAGGAGTTGATGTTCCATGAACATTAATATAGTCAATCTCAGATGCATTAATTTCTGCATCATCTAGTGCTGCAAGCATTGTATTTCTTGCACCTAAACCTTCAGGATGAGGAGCTGTAATATGATACGCATCACCAGACATTCCCCCTCCGATAACTTCGGCATAAATTTTTGCTCCTCTTGCCACGGCATGTTCTAATTCTTCAAGAATCAAAGCACCAGAACCTTCACCAAGTACGAAACCATCTCGATCTAGATCGAACGGGCGAGAAGCAGTTTCAGGAGAATCGTTTCTTGTTGAAAGAGCTTTAAGTGCATTAAATCCACCCATCCCCATTTCATTTACACAAGCTTCTGATCCACCTGTAACAATTGCGTCAGCTTTACCTAAGCGTATTGTATTAAAAGCATCAATAATAGCATTTGTTGATGATGCACATGCTGATACAGTGACATAGTTTGGACCTCTAAATCCATATTTAATAGAGATGTGTCCTGCTGCTATGTCAGCAATCATTTTAGGAATAAAAAACGGATTAAAACGAGGCGTACCATCACCTTGAAAAAATGATTGAGCTTCATCTTGAAACGTTTTTAATCCTCCAATTCCAGACCCCCAAATAACTCCGATTCGGTCCAAATTTGGATTTGAATCCAAAATCGCTGAGTCTACCACGGCTTCTGAAGCAGAAACCATGGCATACTGAGCAAAAGGATCTAATTTTCTTGCTTCCTTGCGATCCATAAAATCTTCAATATTGAAGTCTTTAAGTTCACAAGCAAATTGCGTCTTGAATAACGTTGCATCATATTGTTTAATTGGTGCAGCACCACTTTTACCGGCAAGCAATCCCTCCCAATATTCATTTAAGGTATTACCTATCGGCGTAAGCGCCCCCATTCCAGTTACAACAACTCTTTTTAATTGCATATTATGTAATTCAAGAAAATATTAAATTCTAAATAAGTGCTTTAATTAAGCGTTTTTCTCAATGTAAGAAATTGCATCACCTACTGTTTGAATGTTTTCGGCTTGGTCGTCTGGAATAGCGATATTGAATTCTTTTTCAAATTCCATGATCAACTCAACTGTATCCAATGAATCTGCTCCTAAGTCGTTTGTAAAGCTAGCTGCATTTGTTACTTCACTTTCTTCAACTCCTAATTTATCAACGATAATCGCTACTACTTTTGTTTTAACATCAGACATCTTTTCTAATTTTAAAGGTTAATTCGGCAACAAAGAAAAAAACAAACATTCAATTATCAAAATAAATTGGACAGTTTTATTACCAACAAAAACATAAATACATTGTTTTTCAATTATTTAAAAACAAAAACAAGTTCATTTTTCAAGCTAATCAAACTAAAATGACAATGTTTTGAACAGGAAAAACAGTAAAACACCTGTTTTATTGGATCAATAAATTGCATCCTCGAATGTCTGACAAATCAATTCTACCTAGAATTTGAAATCCGTTTTGAGTGATTTTACCCAAATCTTCTGTTGCTATAAAGCTACAACTATTCAAATTAGCTAAATCAATCACATTGATACCTCCGCTTTTCCCCTCTTCAACAAACGACATTGGGTCATTTACATCTCTGATGCATATCTTCATCCAAGGTGGACACGTAAATATTCCATTTTTATTGCTATATCCTTGGGAAAGTAGCTCTGTCATACCATATTCGGAAGCAACATATTCAACATCTAGCCCTTGCTTCAACACAGAATGTAGTTCCTCTTTTGACAACTCCTTCCTTCTACCTTTCATTCCACCTGTTTCAATAATCATTGCTTGATTAAACGAAAGTCCTTTTTCTGCTAAATCTAACAATGCATACGAAACCCCAAAAATAACGACTTGCTTATTCTCTTTTAATGCTTCTTGATAACGTATGAATATTTCATCCTGTTGATTTAATAGAAAACCAGATAGTTGATTTTCGCTCAAAGCAATTAACTTCTCAACCATATAAACTAAACTAGAGTTACCTTGCTCCAAATAATTAGGTAACAATGCAAGAATAACTTGATTTTTTGGTTCCCCTACTAATAATTTATATGCTTTTTCAAATGACTCTTCATATAAAAACACATCTTCAACAAAGTGTTTACTTCTTGTTTGCCCAGTTGTACCACTACTCATAAAGAGTATGTTTTCCGACATATTTTCTTTACCAATTTTATGCGTCTTAAAAAAAGAAATTGGTAAAAAAGGAATTTCAGAATAATGCTCCGGTTTATTTTTATTTAAACCTTCAACGAACGAATGGTAAAGAGGGATATTGTTGTATTGAAAATCAAAAACTTCTAATGCAATTTTATTAAAATTTTCCTCACTATCAATTTCAAACACACGCTTTTTCAGTGACATAGAATTATTTTAATTTTCATTTAATAATAAATTGACATCCTTAATTAACTTATCAACCTCATCAACATTTGTACCATCATAATATCCTCGGATTCTCATTTTACGATCAATCAAAACAAAGTTATTTGTATGAATAAAGTCACTTCCAGCATCACCAAGTTGTGGAACTTCAGCCTTTTTCAAAACAAAGAATGACTTTCTAGCCAATTCATATAATTTTTCTTTTTTTCCAGTTAAAAACCACCACTGAGAATGATCCACTTTGTGAATATCAGCATAGTGTTTCATTTGTTTTACATCATCAACTTCCGGATCAACAGTAAAACTTAATATTCTAAAATCCTTTTCTTTCGATAATGCTGATTGAACTCGCTGCATTTGTTTATTCATAATCGGACAAATCGTGCCACAAGTTGTAAAAAAGTATTCAACTACATAAACTTTACCCTCAACATCCTTATTGGTGATTGTTTCACTATTTTGATTGATAAAACTAAATTCACCAATTGTATGCCCCCTTCCCATTCTTAGTAATTCAGGATCAACAGCCTCTGGATCTATATCAATAGGGTTATATATTGGCAACACTTCTTCTTTGGGTTTACTAAAAGAATAATAAAACAACCCAATTCCTGTAATACAGAATACAATTATTACAATAACTCTTGTCATTTTACAAAGATAGGAAAGATAAAAATGAGAAATCAATAACTTCCAACCTATTTCACATACGAATCGTTAATTAAATAACACCAAATTATTCATAATGATTAAAACCATCAGCTTTATTTTAATAATCAGCACTTTATCTTGCATGACAAAAAAAATAGATGAAAGAGAAATCATTGTCAAATTTTGTTCTTTTGAAACCCAATTATTAGACAATACTTTTGAAGAATCATTTATCACGACAGAAGACACTATTTCTTCAAAAGCATTTGGTTTGAGACTAAATTTGAGATATGCAGATGAGCTTGAAATTTGCAAAACAAACCCAATTGAAACGTTCTCACCTTTTCCATCTTGTTATGCAGTAGGTCCTAGAAGAAAAATCATTAACTATATACCATACAATTTAACTGATTCACTTGAAATAATCTCAGACAAAAATTTTGATTCTTCACATCCAGCAGGAACCAACTTAACCAACTATTTTTACATCTATAAATCAAATCAAAATAAATATTTAGAATCTCAAGATTACTTGACAAACAATAGAAGATTATCTTTCAATAATGAGAATGACTTTGTAAAAAGAGAGACAATTGATTTACTCCTAATGCATCAACCTAGCAATTCAGATAATCATACGTTTACTATTCGATTTTACACAAATCAGGGAGAAATCATTGAACAAACAACTTCATCCATTCATTTGAAACTATGAAATTTATCTTATTGTTTACAATTACAAGTTTCTTTTCCTTTTGTGGGATCACTCAGTCTGACTTTTATAAACTTGTATTACAGCCTGGATTTAGTTACAACTATCAACTTTCTACCATAAAAAATGGCAATACAACTGACTTACTATCAAAAGCAGGAAGACATTACACAGGGTTTAACATGCTACAAGGAACATATTTCTTTAACAAGAAATTTGGTTTAACAATAAAAGGCTCCTTTGGTGGACAAATTGATGATTCAAATAAAAAATCAGAAAACATATTCAATCAAATTCATTCCGATTACTCTCCCAACTACTACACTTCACAACATCGTTTAGTAATTAATCAGGGAGTATTAGGGGCTTTATCAATTGGTCCAGCTTATCGATTAATTTATGGTAAATGGAATTTTCAACTAAATGTATTGCTTGGATTTAGTCAACTAGAAAATAATAGTATTTATTTCAATTTGAAAGAACATGGCAGTAACAATCATTATTCTGCAATAGTAGATCAAGATTACAGTTCATCTCATCCTTTCACTTGTGAATCATCGATTTTAATTGGATTTAAGCTAAAAAAACGATTAGGGATCTTTGTTAACCTTTCTCATTTAATGATTCCGATAACAACTAATGGTTCTATAAAAACAACAGATTTATTTACAAAGGATATTCAAACGGAAACCTACACTACAAAAACCATCATTCAAAAAGTAGGTGGGGGAATAGGTCTTTCAATAAATTTGGGAAATTCCATCGAATAATTAAAATAATTCCAACAAAAACAGAACAAAATCCTTTGATCCTGATTATCTTTGTTAATTGATTAAAATAGTAAAAATTTACAGAGATGAATAACTGGTTTACAGTAAAAGTTAAATATACTAAACAATTAGAAAACGGTACTTTTAAGCGTGTTTCTGAGCCCTACTTATTATCAGCAATGACATTTACAGATGCTGAAGCTCGTATTTATGAGGAATTAGGCGCTATTATTCGAGGGGAATTTGATGTTGTAAGTATTTCGAGAACAGAACTACATGATATTTTTGCTTACGAAGATTCTGCAACTTGGTGGAAATGTAAAGTTACATACGAATCTGTAGAACACGATTCTGAAAAAACTAAAAAAGTATCTCAAACATTTTTAGTTTCAGCTGAAACAGCAAAAGAAGCATACGAAAGAATATTAGAATCACTTTCTACGCTTATGGTGGAATTCAATATACCTTCGATTATCTTCTCTCCTATTGTTGATATTTTCCCCCCAAATGAAAATTTAGACAGAGAGATTGCCAGACGTTCTGTTGAAGACTTTGAATTAGAACAAAAATCAGCTGGAAAAGGAGTTGTATTCAGTGCATCTGGTTCTGATATAGATGAAGAAGAATTAGAAGGCGAGGATATTGAAGAAATTGAAAGCGAAATTGAAGACGACTACT
>DAIOWV010000049.1:21697-22689 GCA_036758285.1 Taishania sp.
AACCTGCTGCACGCTGAAAGCCTGCCCGCACGCGGCACGTTAGAAATTCTCGACCAGCACATTACAGGCAACAGCCCACGCGCCACCCTTATGCGCCTGCGGCAACGAATCGGCATGGTGCACCAGAACTATCGCCTTATGCCCGCCCTTTCGGTGGCAGATAATGTGGCCCTACCCCTGCGCTTGCAGCACCGCCCAGAAAGCGAAATTGAAGACGACTACTCGGAAGAATAAAATATAAATAATTCGTGGAAGATTTTTTAGCAGATTTAAGAAATGATCATAGCGACTTTGATTTAGGCAAACTAGAAGAAGTTGTAGGAAATAACCCTTTTGATGTTTTTAACCAATGGATGAAAAATGCCGTTGAAACAAAACAAACAGAAGCAAATTCCTGTGTCATTTCAACAGTTAATTCTGAAGGCCAACCTTCTAGTCGAGTTGTCTATTTAAAAGAAGTTTTAGAGCAACAATTCATATTTTACACCAATTACAATTCTCAAAAAGGAAAAGACATTACCAACAATAACAATGTTTCCATGTTGTTTTTCTGGCCTATGTTGCAACAACAAATACGAATTGAGGGAGTATGTGTAAAAGTTGACGAAAAAATAAGTGATGCCTATTTTCAATCGCGCCCTAGAAGTAGTCAAATTGGAGCTTGGGCAAGTGCACAATCTGATGCGTTAACTTCTAGATTGGAGTTGGAAAATAAGATAATCGAATACTCTCAAAAATATACAACAAATGTTCCAAGACCTCCTCATTGGGGAGGATATGGGATTATTCCAAATAAAATAGAGTTTTGGCAAGGTAGACCTTCTCGTTTACACGATCGATTCGTTTTTGAAAAAGAAAAGAACGAATGGTCAATAAAAAGATTAAATCCTTAATCTGATCGTTTAATTTCTTCTGAAAAATAAAATATGTTTGATATACATCCTGAAATAATTCATTTCCCAAACGGACTACGCTTGGTTTACTTACACAAA
>DAIOWV010000050.1:0-4175 GCA_036758285.1 Taishania sp.
TGAACTACCAAACCAATTTCTTTCACTTCCGTGGTCAACAACAGTTGACATTTTCAAGAGATTGTGTAATGCTTTTCGTTAAAAGCGGTTGCAAAATTAACATATTATTTTAATAAAAAACTATAAAATCTTAAAAAAATATTAATTTAATGTAAGAATCTAAGATTGTTGTTATCTTCAATTAAAAAAACAGTCAAATGAAGTGGATTTATTCATTCATCATAGCAATAACCTTCTTTCAACCTCTATTCTCAATGGATAAAATAATACACTGGCAATTTACGAATCCTCAAAACAATCAACTCATTCATTTGGGAGAAAAAGGTAGTGTTCAAGAAGCTCTCATTAAAGATGGATATTTACCCGACCCCTACGTCGGAATGAACGAAGATCTTTTTGGTTGGATAGAGGAACATATTTGGGAATTGTCTGCCTCTTTTTATGTCAATCAAGAAGAAATTGATGCTTTAATCCTTGATTTGGAATTACCTTCAGTTGATACTTACGCCAAAATTTATTTAAACGGTGAATTAATTTTAAACTGTGAGAACGCTTTTCATCCCTATAGAATCAATGTAAATAAATTACTAAAAGCAGGTAAAAATGAACTTAGGGCAGTATTCACTCCCCCTATCCTATTTCACAAAGACGTTTATGAAAAGGCAGCTTATAAATTGCCTGCTCAAAATGATGTTCATAAAATTGCAATTGCCCCTTATACGAGAAAACCTCAATATCAATTTGGTTGGGATTGGGCTTTGAGAATGAATACCATAGGATTTAACAAACCTGTTGCCCTTGTAAGTTATAAAAGCAATAAAATAATTGGAACGAATATTCAAACATCTTCAGTTAATACTAAAGCAGCAATTATTTCATTGTCGATTCAATTAGCAAATAATAACACCGAAAAAATAAAATGGATCAGCGATTTATTTGGTGAAATTGATTTCAAAAAAAACGGGGAATGGCTTCATGCTTCTGTCACGTTGAATAACCCACAATTATGGTGGCCAAAAAATCATGGAGAACCTTTTTTATATGAAGACCAGTGGGCTTTATTTGATGAAAATGATAACTTAATTGAAACTCAAAATAAAAAATTCGGAGTTAGAAGCACGCATTTAATTCAAGAAAAAGACCAATATGGAACATCTTACGAAATAATGATCAATGGTAGAAAAATCTTCTGCATGGGTGGAAATTATATTCCTCAGGAAATATTTCCTGCAAAAGTTACCGATGAATCGATTCGCGTGCTTATCACGCAACTTGATGAAGCAAATTTCAATATGATTCGTGTTTGGGGTGGTGGCTATTATCCAGACGATGTTTTTTATGAGGAATGTGACAAAAGAGGGATTATGGTTTGGCAAGACTTCATGTTTGCATGCTCAATGTATCCTGGAACAGATGATTTTTTGGAGAATGTTAAAACAGAAGTTAATTATCAAATCCCACGAATGACAAGTCACCCATCAGTTGTGTTGCTGAATGGAAATAATGAAGTGGATATGGCTTGGAAAAATTGGGGTTTTCAACTCAAATATGGACTTTATGGAAAACCTTCTAAAGAAATTGAAAAAGCGTATGATGCTGTTTTCATGCAATTAATTCCATCTAGAGTTACAACATTCACTACCCTACCCTATATTCACACAAGCCCTTTAAGCAATTGGGGATCAGACGAATTTTACAATCATGGATCACAACATTATTGGGGTGTTTGGCATGGAAAAGACCCAATTGAAGATTTTGGAAATAAAATTGGAAGATTTAATGCAGAATATGGCTTTCAAAGTTTTCCTGAATACTCAACACTAGCCACTGCAATTCAAAAATCAGACTGGAGTTTAGAGTCTGAAGTTATGAAAAAACGTCAAAAAAGCCCTGTTGGAAACGGAATGATAAAAAAACATTCTGATAATCTATTTGGTAAAACTTCCGATTTCGAAACATTCATCTATTATTCCCAACTTACTCAAGCAAAAGGAGTTGGATTGGCAATCTCAGGTCACCGCACCGATTGGCCACGATGTACAGGAACCATTTATTGGCAGATAAACGACTGTTGGCCAGCACCAACCTGGTCAAGTATTGATTATTATGGCAATTGGAAAGCTTTACATTATGAGGCTCAAAAAGACTATAAGAATATAGCCGTGCTTGCAGTCGAAAAAAAATTAAATCAAAAAGAATATTTCATTGTTAGTGATTGGACCGAAAGTTACAAAACAGATGTTATTTTTAATTTTTATGATTTAAATGGAAAATGGTTGGTAGAACATACCTTACTTGTAGATATTCATCCTCAAAATGTTGTAAACCTACCAATCAACAATCTAATGGACAAACAATTAACAGATTACATATTAACAGTAACATGGAAAGATAATAAGGGAACAATTTGTTCGAGAACGTTTCACAATACAACATCTAAATACAAAAAAACCGAACCTACTATTGAACTCAAAATTGACAATAATATACTAATAGTCAATACAGATAAACCACTTTTTAACTGTTGGATTTATTCAGAAGAACACCCCATTCATTTGAATCAAAACTTTGAAACATTGCTACCTGGAAGTCATTATTTTACTATTAAAAACAACAATGCAAATATTACAACAGATAAATTAAAACTAAACTATTTGAACAAATAAACCTCAAAGAGTGAAAAGTTTAAAATCTGTTTTCGTATATTAGTAGCATTAACACTACAACATTTTTTATGAAATTACTTTTACACTTTTTTTTCGTTACACTTCTTAGTTTATCACTGAATGGACAGGTTTTAAAACCGATAGGAATTAACATTGCTGGTGTTTACGACTATTCTACCGAGCTTGTTTTTACAGATGCATTCAAACAAAGTCGAGTTTGGACTCCTGCAAATGCAGATGGTTCTGGTCCGTGGAGTACAAATGTTTCAGTTCCTCTTCTTTCGAATGGTTATCCGGTTGAAATTCCATACTCTGATGGAGTAAACCCACCTCAAAAAGTAAGAAGTTTAATGGTTTGGGACATTGGCACATCAAGACCGAATGGGAATTACCGTTTAATTATTGAAGGAACTGGAGAAGTAACTCTAAATTTTGGTGCTTCTGGAAATTACACTTGCCCCATTGATACCTTGGTTGCTGTAAATGGGAATGTTAATCTGGAAATCATTCAATCCGATATCAATGATCCGATTCGGGATATAAAATTCATTTATCCAAATTATGTATCTACATTTCAAAATCAAACATTCAGCACTGACTTTTTAAACTTCCTTGAAGATTTCCAAGTCATTCGATTCATGGATTGGTTAGAAACAAATAATTCTACAGTTGCTACTTGGGCTGATCGTTCAAAAAAAGATTATTATACACAAACGACACATTCAGGAGTTGCTTGGGAGTATGTTGTTGAATTAGCAAATACCACTAATAAAGACATTTGGATTAATATTCCACATCTGGCTGACGATGACTATATCGAACAACTTTCAAATCTGCTTTTTACCACTCTAAATTCTACATCAAAAATTTATTTAGAATACAGCAATGAAGTATGGAATAGCCAATTTTCTCAATCAAATGGGGCTACTACATTGGGTCAAAATTTAGGTTATACGGGCCAACCGTGGGAAATTTCATGGAAATATACAGCAAAACGTTCAGCAGATATTTTTCATATTTTTGAGACTGTTTTTGGAAATTCTGATCGATTAATAAAAACGATACCTTCTCAAGCTGCGAATAGCTGGCTTTCTAATCAACTGGTAACCTATTTTAATGACCCGATTTACAATCCAAATCAAGTTAAAGCTGATGCAATCGCAATTGCTCCATATTTTGCGGGAAGTGTAGCCAATGATATTGTCACTGAAAATGTGGTGAATACAATCACAATTGAAGAAATCGTACAACGTATGCAAAACGCACTGGGAGAGGCTCTCAATTATATGACAACGAACAAAACGGTTGCCGACAACCACCAACTGGATCTGATTTGCTACGAAGCCGGTCAACACTTAGTTGGAACAGGAGCAAATGTAAATATTGATGAACTTACAGATAAATTAACCGCTGCAAACCGTCATACTGATTTACAAGATGTTTACTGTCAATACCTTGATAATTGGTACGATTCAGTAGGTAGTCTGATGGTACACTTCTCTTCACATG
>DAIOWV010000050.1:4185-13266 GCA_036758285.1 Taishania sp.
AAGCAAACAATGGACGACACTCAAAATCCAAAATATTTAGCATTGCAAGCATGTGTTATACAACCAAACGAAACATTTTTATCAACTCCAAATATTTCGCAACCTACTTCAGCAAAAATGGGAATTTATCCAAATCCAACGACAAGTGAAATTCATTTTTTCAATGATTTCAATGGACAAAAATTCTATATCTATGATTTATTAGGTCAAGAAATAATCAAAGGAGTTGTAAAAAATTCGATTGATATTTCTTCCTTATTTGATGGAGTGTACATCATAAAAGTAAGTGGAAATTCATTCCGTTTCGTAAAGAAATAAAAAAATGAGTGCACAAAAAAACGCTTTCCATTGTGTTGGAAAGCGTTTTTTATGAAATTTATAATTATACCAATTGCTTCAAAGCTAACTCAAATGCCTTTTTAGCGATACCAGTCTTTTCGGGGTGAATAGCATACACTTCTTTAAGTGCAACTCCAATTGTTTGGCTTACATCTTCAAAAATTGCTGTATCAGATATTTTTTCTACATCATTAGACATTAAATACGCAAAAACTCGTGCCATTCCACAGTTTGAAATAAAATCTGGAACAACAGACACATGATTATCAGTGTAATCTGCAATCGGTCCAAAGAAAATTTCTTTATCTGCAAAAGGAACATTCGCACCACAAGCAACGACTTCCAATCCAGCTTTGATCATCTTTTCTACTTGATCTTGTTGAACAATTCTAGATGCAGCACATGGAATGAAAATTTCAGCATTCAAATTCCAAACTTTTGAGTTGATTTCTTCAAAAGTCAATAAATCAGGATGAGTTATTTCATTGCCATTTTTAGTAAGATACAAACGAGTTATTTCCTCTAAAGAATAACCATCTTGGTTCATTAACCCTCCTACTCTATCAATAATTCCGACAATTTTTGCACCTTGTTGTGCTAAGAAAAAAGCGGCAGCTGAAGCAACATTTCCCCAACCTTGAACAATGACTCTTTTTCCATTAACATCACCACCCCAGATATCATAATAATGTTTTACTGATTCTGAAACACCATAACCAGTAATCATATCAGAAACATTATATTTCCTTGAAATATCAGGTGTATAAATATTATTTTCGATAACTTTCGTTACTCCATCAGACAATTGACCAATTCGTAATTTCTTTTGCTCTTCAGTTGGTGAAAAATGTCCTGTAAATACACCTTCCTGAGGATGTAAAACTCCAACCTCTTTACACATAGGGATTACTTCGTGCACCTCATCAACGTTCATATCACCTCCCGTACCATAATAATTTTTAAGTAAAGGAGAAACGGCCTTATACCATCGACGCAAAACGTCTTTTTTTCTTGGGTCTTTGGGATCGAAATTAATTCCAGACTTAGCACCTCCAATTGCAGGTCCAGCAACGGTGAACTTCACTTCCATTGTTTTTGCCAATGACTCAACCTCTCGTTTGTCTAAACCAACTCGCATACGAGTTCCACCTCCAGCTGCTCCACCTCTCAATGAATTAATAACAACCCAACCTTTTGCATCTGTTTCTGAATCATTCCACTCAAAAACCACTTCTGGTTGTTTGTTTTCAAACTTATCTAATAAATCCTTCATTTCTGTCTTGTTTTTCGATTTTACTAAGCCAGACAAATGTAATGAAAGATTCTTAAAACCTGAGTTCGATTACTCAAACTTTGTCAAAACACTTTTAATTAGTGAGGTAAATCATAAATCTTGTGAAAAGTTTGTTATTTCTCTACTCACCAATATTGTTTTTATCATTAAATCCTTATACTTTTACAATAAACATAAGAAATTTAGAACATGAAATCCATCGATGTAACTGAGTTAAAAAGACTCATAGATAATAAAGAGCAATTTGTTTTAATTGATGTAAGAGAACAAGCAGAATTTGATGCTGCAAATATCAATGGAACATTAATTCCAACAAGTGTTTTCGTAAGTCGATTCAATGAAGTCCCGAAAGATGGAAAAGTGATTATCCAATGTCGTTCTGGTCAAAGAAGTGCAAATGTAATTAGTTGGTTAGAACAAAATCATGGGTATGAAAACTTGTACAATCTTGATGGTGGAATTATAGCATGGGCAAATGAAATTGACCCGACAATTATTGTACATTAAATCATAATTTTGTGAATTCTTTTGGTCGCCTTTTTAAAGTTCAAATTTTTGGAGAATCGCATGGCGAATCTGTCGGAGTGGTAATTGATGGTTGTCCTGCTGGACTTTCGATTAATAACGAACTCATTTCAATAGATTTAGAACGTAGAAAAGGAGGAAAAAAAGGAACTACACCCAGAAAAGAAGAAGATATTCCGATTTTCAAAAGTGGAATTTTCAATAATGTAACTACTGGTCGTCCAATTTCAATATTTTTTGAAAACAATAACACGCGATCTGAAGATTACACGAAGCAACGAGCAATACCAAGACCTGGACATGCAGATTTTGTTGCCCATAAAAAGTTTGGAGGATTTGAAGATTTTCGTGGTGGTGGGCATTTTAGTGCTCGACTCACAACTGGAATTGTTGCTGCTGGAGCGATTGCAAAACAATTGATTCCTCATCTTGATTTTAATGCACAAATAATTGAAATTGCTGGCGAAAAAGATATTGAGAAAGGGCTTCAAAAGGCAATTGATCAAAAAGATACAGCTGGAGGAATTATCGAATGTCGAATTTCAAATGTTCCTATTGGACTAGGTGAACCATTTTTTGACTCAATAGAATCCAATTTGGCACATGCTATGTTTGCTATTCCAGCAGTAAAAGGCATCGAATTTGGAACTGGCTTTCAATCTGCAAAAATATTTGGTTCTCAATGTAATGACAGAATCATTGATGAAAAAGGAACAACAGCAACCAATCATGCTGGAGGGATAAATGGAGGAATAACAAATGGAAATGATTTGATTTTTCGCATTGCTATAAAACCGGCATCTTCAACTCCTAAAACGCAAGAAAGTTGGAATTGGGATTCTCAAAAAATAGAATCGTTTGAAATAAAAGGTCGTCATGATCTATGCGTAGCTTTACGAGCACCTGTTATTGTCGAAGCAATGGCAGCAATTGTATTAGCAGATTTTTCTCTTTTAGAGCAACAAACAACTAAAATAATAAACAATAATCATTTCAATTCTTAAAAAAATGGAAATAGCAACATTTGGAGCAGGATGTTTTTGGTGCATCGAAGCATGTTTTTTAGGTATCAATGGAATTGAATCTGTAAAACCTGGATATGCTGGGGGGCACACTCCCAACCCAACCTATAAAGAAGTATGTGAAGGCACAACTGGTCATGCGGAAGTAGCTCAAATAGTTTTTAATCCTGAGGTAATAACTTATGAAGAACTATTAGAAATGTATTGGTTTGTTCATGATCCAACTCAGTTAAATAGACAAGGAAATGATGTTGGAACGCAATACAGATCTGTGATTTTTTATCATTCAGAAAGTCAAAAAGAAAAAGCTGAACATTATAAGAAAAAATTGGAAGATGCTAAAATTTGGAGCAATCCAATTGTTACTGAAATAGTTGGCATCAATAATTACTACGAAGCAGAAGCCTATCATCACAATTATTTTGAATTAAATCCTCAAAATCAATATTGTCAGATGGTTGTAAAACCCAAAGTAGAAAAATTTAAAAAGGTCTTTGCAACGAAGTCTAAATAACTTAGAAAATTAAAAAAACGCCATATTTCACTTGAAATATGGCGTTTTTTATTGTATAATCATCTAGTATCTAAGCAACTTTTAATTTTGCCATTTTTGATTTTTCAAACTTCGCTTTCGCATAATCCAAAGTAACTTTGAATTCCTTTTCTGTGCTAGTTGGTAATTCAAACATTGCTTCGTTAAGAATTGCTTCACAAATAGAACGAAGTCCTCTTGCTCCCAACTTGAATTCAATTGCTTTTTCAACAATATAATCCAATGTTTTTGCATCAAAACTCAACTTGATATCGTCCAAAGAAAATAACTTCATGTATTGTTTAACCAACGCATTTTTAGGTTCAACTAATATACGCTTTAAAGCTTCTCCGTCTAGAGGCTCTAAATAAGTCAAAACAGGAAAACGTCCAATTAATTCAGGAATCAATCCAAACGTTTTAATATCTGTTGGATTCACATATCGAAGTAAACTTTCTCCTGACACACGCTCCTCTTCATTTGAAGAAAATCCAATTGTTTGACGATTTACTCGACTAGCAATCATTTTTTCAATACCATCAAACGCTCCTCCACAAACAAATAATATATTTTTCGTATCTACCTGAATCATTTTTTGCTCCGGGTGTTTTCTTCCTCCTTGAGGTGGAACATTCACAATTGAACCTTCAAGTAATTTCAACAATGCTTGTTGCACTCCTTCTCCAGATACATCTCTCGTTATCGAAGGATTATCACTTTTACGAGCAATTTTATCAATTTCATCAATAAAAACAATTCCTCTTTCAGCAGAAGGAACGTCGTAATCAGCAGCTTGTAACAAACGTGACAAAATAGATTCTACATCCTCACCTACATAACCTGCTTCTGTTAAAATTGTTGCATCAGCAATACAAAACGGAACATTCAGCATCTTAGCAATTGTTTTTGCCAACAAGGTTTTTCCTGTTCCTGTTCTTCCAACCATAATGACATTTGACTTTTCAATTTCAACATCATCTTTCGTTTCTGGTTGTGCCAATCTTTTGTAATGATTGTAAACAGCTACGGACAATACTTTTTTAGCATCGTCTTGTCCAATTACATATTCATCCAATCGATTTTTGATTTCAATTGGCTTCAAAATATTCAACTCAGCCAAAGTAGATTCTTTTTGCTTTGAAGAAAATTCATGCTTTACTATCTGATGAGCTTGCTCTACGCAATTAGAACAAATGTGTCCAGAAACTCCAGACAACAATTCACCAGCCTCTTTTCTTGAACGTCCACAAAACGAACAAGAGATATCATTTTTTGCCATTTACTTAATTTCCTTTCTGATTTTATTAATAAAAAAGACACAGACAATCATTTCGTCTATGTCCTTTTTATTGAAATTCAATTTGAAAAATCTAAATTATTTCGGGTTTCGAACTAAAATTTCATCGACCATTCCATAAGCTTTTGCCTCTTCAGCAGTCATCCAATAATCTCTATCAGAATCTTCCCAAACTTTTTCGAATGGTTGTTTTGAATGTGTTGCAATGATATCGTACAATTCTTTTTTCAATTTTTGAATTTCACGAGCTGTAATTTCGATATCTGATGCTTGTCCTTGTGCACCTCCTAATGGTTGATGAATCATTACGCGAGCATGTTTCAAAGCAGAACGTTTACCTTCAGCTCCTGCACACATCAATACTGCTCCCATAGAAGCAGCCATTCCTGTACAAATTGTCGCTACATCAGGGCGAATATATTGCATTGTATCATAAATTCCCAATCCTGCATAAACAGAACCACCTGGAGAATTCAAATAAATTTGAATGTCTTTTTTAGGATCAACTGACTCTAAAAACAACAACTGAGCATTGATAATATTTGCTACTTGGTCATTGATTCCTGTTCCTAAAAATAAAATACGATCCATCATTAAACGCGAAAACACGTCCATTTGTGTCATATTTAAAGGTCTTTCTTCGATGATATATGGAGTCAATGATGACTCGATGTAATTTGCAACATGCATAGAATTTAACCCCATGTGTTTTGTTGCGTACTTTTTAAATTCGTTTCCGTCAAACATAATTTTGTTATTTATATTTTAAAGTTAAAAATAATTCTATTGTTTGTATTCGTTTTTTCTGTCTTAACAGATTTTTGACATTAATTAATGTCCCAAAGCAGACAAGTATCTTTCAGCATCTAATGCAGCTACGCAACCTGTTCCCGCTGCTGTAATTGCTTGTCTATAATTTTTATCTGCTGCATCTCCAGCTACAAAAACTCCTGGTACATTTGTCAAAGAAGTCCCCGGTTTTTCATAAATAACGTATCCAGTCTCATCTAGGTTAATATAATCTTTGAAAATCTCTGTATTCGGCTGATGTCCAATAGCCACAAAAAATCCTGTACATGGAATTTCAATTGATTCTCCTGTGACATTATTTTTTGCTTTAACACCAGTCACCACATTTCCATCACCTAAAACTTCTTCCGTTTCTGTATTGAATAATATTTCAATGTTTGGTGTATTTTTCACACGGTCTGCCATTATTTTTGATGCTCTAAATTCATCACGACGAACCAACATCGTTACTTTTGAACATAATTTCGATAAATAATGAGCTTCTTCACAAGCAGAATCTCCTGCTCCAACGATTACTGTTTCTTGCCCACGGTAGAAAAAACCATCACAAACAGCACAAGCAGAAACACCTCCACCTAACGTTAAATATTTTTGTTCACTTTCTAAACCTAAATATTTGGCAGATGCTCCTGTTGAAATAATAATTGTTTTTGCGTGAATTTCAACACCTGTTTCTGTCCAAGCTTTATGAATTGTTCCTGAAAAATCTACTTTAGTAATAAAACCAAAACGTATATCGGCCTCAAATCTCTTTGCTTGTGCTTCTAATTGCATCATCATTTCTGGTCCAGTAACTCCATCTGGATATCCTGGGAAATTTTCTACTTCATTTGTTGTAGTTAGTTGCCCTCCTGGTTGCATTCCTTGATATAAAACAGGTTTCATATCTGCTCTTGCAGCGTATATTGCAGCTGTATATCCTGCTGGTCCTGAACCGATAATCAAACAGTCTAATTGTTCTATTTCTTGACTCATTTTTGTGTTGCTCTTTGTAATAATTAAAGAAACAAATTTAATTAAAAATCAATCATTTTAAAAGTAAAAAAATGTGAATTTTTCATTAGTTACAAACGATTCTGTTCATCTGTTTTTTCAATAGTTTTCATCTCTTTAATTTTTTGATTTCCGAAGTGATACCGAAGATTTACAACAAAATAACGTGTATCACGATAATCGCTGAATGCTTGATTCTGATTAGCATATCTAGTAGAAATGGTATTTTTATCGGTTTTGAAAATATCATTGATTGTCAATCCGATTTCCATTTTCTTATCGAACAGCTTTTTATTAACCATTACATAAGCATTTTGAGACGAGCTAATATTGAATGATCCCTGAATGGCTTTTGAATTGTAACGGTATCCAACGGTCAAATCCCATGTTTTTTCCTTATCCATAGTCAATTGGGTTGACAGATTCAAATGATAAAAAAAGACAGTGTTCAGATATAGTTGCTGATCAATTCCCATAAAGTAGTTCTCGTTGTATTCTCCCATTGCAAAAACATTCAGTTTCCAATTAGGAAGCAAGGTAAAATTGCGAAAGAAGTTTCCTCCAAGATTCTGCCCGCCTTTGATGTTTGTAAATAGATAAATGGTTTCGAATGTAGCTGGATTTTGAACTGAAATTTCCATTGAAGGATTTTTGATAAAATTATAGTACATCTCAATGTTCCAATCATTTACAGTATACGTGAGGTTAATGTTATCAATCAATGTTGACTTCAAATACGGATCTCCTTGAAAATAGGAATAATAATTATAGTATGATTTTGATGGATTCAGAAAATCATAAACAGGTCTGTCGATACGTCTTCCATACGAAAATCCGACTTGCTGATTTTCTTTTATTTCATACATGGTATAGAACGTAGGAAATAAATTATTACGTTTTGTTTCATTTGTCACCTGTGGATTATTGGAAGTGGTATGGATAAGTGTTGTTTCATTGCGTAAACCTGCTTTAAAAAACCACTTACCCCATTGATAATCAAAAGACAAATAAGCTGCTATAATCTGCTCGTTGTAGAAAAATTTATTACTTCGTGATGCGTCCTGGATGAAAGTTCCATTCATGTCATTTAAAAAATCCAATTGATTTTCATTCTGAACCAGGCTATATTTTGCTCCGCTTTCAAAAATAAAATCACCTTTCTCCAAACGATAATCGACCTGAGACGAAAATAATCTTATTTGCTGTGAAGTATTGTTTCCAAAACGGTTAAAACTTTCAGGTTGACCGCTAAAATGTTGCCAGGTAGTAATAGTCTGTTCTTCGTAGTAATCTTTGTTACTAAAGTTACTCATCCAGGAAAGAGAACTCTTTTTAAATTTTCTATCATATCCTAAATAAGCATTCAAGATATTGTATTTTTGAAAACGATCATTTGCCGTTTGGTAATAAGATTGTAACAAATTTGTTTCTGTATTGTAAATATTAGTAGGTATGTAATAATTTCCTGTCGATATCGGATTGACTGTTCCATCTATTCCAAACCGAATGGAAGAAAGCGTATCAAAGTCATATTGGGATGAAAAACTATACAAGTGCATCTGACGAGATTTCGTCTTTCTGACCATGTCGCTTTCCCAACGTGTTTTATTATGTTCATAAGTCACTACATCGAAGTTTTGTCTCATAAAATCACCTGATATAAAGTTGTAAGTTCCGCTCAGTTGCCACTTGTTGGTATTGTAAGATTGCATTAGACCGACTCTTCCTCTCGCATAAATACCTTGATGGTAACGAGCTGAAGCACTCCCTCTGTATCCTGTCAGTCTGTTTTCTTTCATTTTAATGTTGATGACGGCGGCACCTTCTGCCTCATATTTTGCAGGAGGATTAGTTATGACTTCAATTGAAAAAATCTGATCTCCGCTTGTACCCTCCAGGAACTGTTTTAGCTGCTCCTGACTCATCAATGTTTTTCGGTCATTGATTGTAACAATAATTTGGTCACTTCCTCTGACACTGATTGCTTCATTTCTCACAATTACATTGGGTGTATTGCTTAAAATTTCCCATGCATTCATATTTTGAAGAGGGGTTCCTACAACCGTAAATTCCAATCGGTCAACTTTACGTTTCAAGGTATTTCTTTTTGCCACAACAGTCATTTCAGGTATTAAACCCAAGCTATCCGTTACAGTTGTATCTGGAGGTATTTCATTCGTAATTTGTCCCAATAAAGACATCGGAATCAAAAATGCAAAAATGATAATCTGTTTCATGTTGTTTGTTTTTTCTACAAAGATGTTGGGGA
>DAIOWV010000050.1:13393-17211 GCA_036758285.1 Taishania sp.
CAAGTTTTCTACATCTACAATTCCTATCGTTTACAGGAAAAGGATTTGATTAGAAAAGCACGTGAAATTGCAGATAAAGTAATTGTGGAAATGGAAAAATTCACAAAGATTAATGAAGAGCAGTTCGTGGAAAACTTCTGGATGTCAAAATACATGACAAAGGTTCCTCAAGCTGAAATTGACAGTTTACGGAGAACAGAAAGAACCCCTGAACAACTGACAACACATCTGGAACAAATTCTGGCAGAAAAAGTAGAGGGAACAGACCTGAAAATTACCTTAAAGAATGAAATTCATTCCATCTACGACAAAGACAATAAAAAAGAATTATTGACAAAAAAAGATCCTGTAATATTTTATCAGACACGTAACAAAGTTAAAAAAGGTATGACTATTAGTGAGGGAAAATGGAATGGGAATCTGTCACATAGTAATACGGAAACCAATGTTGTTGAACAATACAATTACAAAATAAAATCACGAACATCGTTTCAATTGATGAATATACAGTCACTAGTCATTCAAAAAATTGTTCCGCTCTGCTTAGTCAGTTTGTTTATTTTGGTACTTATGCTCTACATTTTCAGAAAAAACATTAAAAACATTGAATTGCAGGATAAAAAAATAGCACAGCTACATACCACCATCGATTCCATTACACATGAACTAAACACACCTATTTCAACTATGAAATTTTTGCTTGCATCCAAAGAAAAAGGTCCTTCAGAAATAGTTTTGGAACGACAAATTCAACGATTGCAACAAATTGTGGCTTCGGTTCACACAACAGAATCGGAAGATAAAGCGGCAACAGGAAATGAAATTCAATCACTGGTTCAACGTTTGCAACAAGATTATCCGACAGTTCAAATTTTAGCAAAGATTCATTTCGACCAAAACAATCAACTATCTGTCAACAACTTAGAAGTCATTTTATTCAATCTTGTTGACAATTCATTTAAATACAAAGCACAGCAAGTTCATCTGGATTTAAATTTTGGTAAGGCAATCAGCATATCCATCTCCGATGACGGCATGGGAATTCCGAAAGAAGAACAAAGCAAAATATTTGAAAAATACTACCGTGTATCGCGAAAAGAAAATCATGAAATAAGCGGCCTTGGAGTTGGATTGTATCTAGTAAACAACATTGTGAATCGAAATCATGGAACGATTAAAGTGTCTTCAAACCCAAACAAAGGGATAACATTTAAAATTTCTTTACCGAATGAAAAATAGAATAATTCTGGTTGAAGATGATACCGACTTGGGAATGGTCTTGAAACAATATTTAGAATTCTCAGGTTTTGAGGTCAATTGGTTTATATCTCCCGAAATGCTGTTGAACAGTGACATTGATTTTAACAGTTACCATATTGCTATTTTAGACATTATGCTTCCTGGAATGGATGGTTTTGAACTCAGTCAGGAACTTCGAAAACACACATCTGTTCCTTTTTTATTTCTGACAGCCAAAGGCCAAAGCATTGACCGCATTCTAGGCTTGAAAATAGGTGCAGAAGATTACATTATAAAACCTTGTGAACCAGAAGAACTGATTTTACGAATTCAAAATATTCTGAAGCGGCAAATTGTCAACGCACCTGAAGTCATTCAAATTGGCAATTATACATTTCATCCGTCTCTGTATGCACTCAAATATGAAAATAACTTCATTCAGTTAACTGAAAAAGAATCGAATCTGTTACTGTTTCTTTTTTCACACAACAATGGTGTTGTCAGCAGAAAAGAAATTCTTGAAAAAATCTGGGGAGAAAACGATTATTTCCTTGGAAGGAGTCTGGATGTTTTTATGACACGAATACGGAAATATCTTCAAAAAGATGAGCGAATAAAACTTGAATCAATCCGTGGAGTTGGTTTTAGAATTAGTTTCCCTATTTAGAAAAATGCCCTTACTTCCATTCCTGCAGAGTGAATAATTTTATTTCCCTTTGACTTTCTTCCATTATATTGAATTGACAACTGTAAATTTTTAGAAATTAATCGTTGGTATCCCATGTTCCAAGTGTAATTAACACCTGGCTTTAAAGATTCCAACATTTCAAATCCAAGGGCAGAATTTTGGATTCCACTATAATTAATTGAAATTGTTTTAAATTCAGCTTGAAAACTTCCCTTCTCTACCTGATTAAATTTTACATTTCCCCCAAATTCTCCAATATAAGCAGATTCTCCCCCAAATTCTAAACTGTTGTGCTTTTCTTCATATCTCCCGATAATTGAAAGTCGAAAAGCTGTACTCGGTTGATAACTAATTGTTGGCTTGATATTATTGTATTTAATATTAAAATTCCGCCCAGATGTATAATCTGCAATTGCCACTTTTTCACCAATTTGAGATTTCGTTTCTATTGCAAATATCTTTGTTATGTTCCATCTGACATTCAATTCATTATATTCATTTCCTCGAGAATCAAAACCACTAGCCAAAAGCGTTTTATTTTGATTTTTATTGTACGTCCAATCGAAACTAAAAATGGAAGATGTTCTGTTAAAATAAAGCGTATTCTTTAAATCATAAGCTGTTGAAATAACATTTGTGTCTCTTAAATTAGTTTGAAATGGGTTAAAAGCATTCATTCCATCGAAGTAATTTGTTTTTCTATTAATACGAATTCGAATTTGATCTGAAACCTTAGAAATCATCTTTAAAGCCCCCTTCTTTGTAGCCCAAATTCGTTCTGGTCGCCAAAAAATAGATTGATTAAACTCATTTGAATACGTCTTCATGTATTCATTACTTGGTGTAAAAACACGAACATAACTTGCCTGATCTACATATTGAGCAATTTCAAATTCATTTAGATCTTTGATGCCATCTCCATTATAATCAATCCATGTATATATACCTTGACCAGCATTTACTTGTAAATACATAAATTCACGTTTTTGCTCTAATCCCGAACCAACTTCATAAAAAGTATTCCAATTAAACGCATTTTTCCAAAGTCGTAACTCGTAGTCAACACGTCCTAAAATTGAATTTTCTGGTGTCTGAGAAATGAGTGTGTTGTCAGTAATAGCTAATTGTCGATAACTTGTCAAAATATTTAACGTTTGATTTTTCATCTCAGTTAATCGAATTTCTCCCCCTGCTGTTTGCGCCTTAGCTGCATTTTTCAACTCAAAACTATCTGATATCCAATCATATCTTTCTCTAAAAAAAACTCTGTATTTATTTTTTATAGAATCTCCATTTTCAATATAAAATTGATAATCCCAAAACTGATAACTATTCTTTGCTAACTGCATTGTTGACGAAGAAAAGGTATTTCGTTCATGGTCATCTTTATATCCAACACGAAACCATTTAAAATCTTTGGAAACATCTGCTTTATGTCGTAAAAACTGACTTTTATCAATCGAATTACTTCCTAAATAACTTCCATCAAATGTTGCTCTATAACCCTTCTGTTGCCATTGTCCATTTAAAGCCGTACGATAGCCCGAATAATCTGTACCTACCAGAAACTGTTGACCTTCAATATTAATATTTCCTCGTTGCTTATTTACAAAATTTGCACCTAGTGTTGTAGCAACCTGATTGCCAATAAAACCTTTTCCTCTCGTATTCCAATCTCGATCGAATTCAACTGCTCTGTACTGTTCAATGGGACTAAAATTTCGATCCAATGCTTCAAAGTCCAATTTTGTATCCAACAACCAATTATTACTACTATCTCTAGAAAGTGGTATTTTACCCGACAACTTAGCTCTCGCACCATAACCATTGTCATTCTGCTTGTCTAAACGTGAAAATGTATTTATATCATTTTTAGAATATGACAATTCAG
>DAIOWV010000050.1:17265-22267 GCA_036758285.1 Taishania sp.
ATTAAACGATAAGGCTCAAAATTTCCTTGTGGAATCCCTCCTATTGGCTCCACCCACATATAAACTTTACCTGTAGCGATATAATCTTTTAAAATATAATTCCCTTGAAATTGACCAACATTAATGAAAGTTGCCCGATAAACAGCTTCTAAAGGATTAACCGAATGAACCAATACAGAATCATATCCCAAGGTATCTACCATTCGATATAAAATTTGATTATCAACATATCCAATTGAATCAATACTAGATATTTGAGCTAGGCTTAAAGTATCACCAATTTGAGCCAATAATTGCTTTTGTGAGAAAGTCAAATCTTGTTGAATTGTTTGATTTTTAGCATCCTGTTCAGTATAAGCATTTAACCAAAAATCAAACTTTTTAGAATGATATCGATTGGAAGTTTGCAGTAATGAACGAGCATAATTTTGATCTGAATATTGAAACTCTACTACAATTCTTGTGTCCTTTGTAATCTGATTTCTAGATGTAAATATCAATTCAGAAGAATTATAATTGATAACATAATCAAACTCTTGTCCTCGATCTAATTGTCGACCATCAATATACACTTTTTCAGTTCCTCCCAAGATTATAATAAAAGGTTCATTTTCAGCACCTGTTAAACGATATGGACCTTGATTACCTTCAACTCCCTGAATAACTTGGCGTTGAAATTTACCTTTTGAAAATGCTCCTGAAACTTGTGTTTTCCAACCTACACCTTTATCATCCGAAAAATCATATTCCAATGTCAAACCTTGAGCTCTTTTTTTATAATTCATGAAATAACCCTGAGGCTTCTCTATCCAAAAATCTCCTGCAATCAGCTTTAAACGATCATTGTAAACTTGAATAAAAACTTTATCAAATTCTTGTAATTTATTGGTATTCCCTTCAGGCTGAATTGGAATGTTATCATCTGAAACTGATGCTAATAATTTTAAATTCGGCCCTAAATCACCACTCAATTCCAAATTGAGCGAAGAATTCACTCCTAAATCCTGATTATTTCCAAATGAAATACCTCGCGATATACTTCCTGATTTCTTTAAACTAGTACCACCAAAAATGTCTTGAATTTGAACAGCAGATGAATGAACATATAACTCTCGATTACCTTTGAGTTCATTGTAAATAAATGAAGTATCTCTTTTTTGAAACCTAGAACTTAAATTATACGGAAAAACTCTAAATTCAGCACGTAAATTACCTCCACACGAATTCTTAACAAACAACTTAGAGGAGGCTCCATTTAGATAATAATCATCAGGTGACACCAAATTTTCATTACAATATAACTTAAATGAAAGCGGATAAATACTGAAAGTATCTAATACGATGGTGTCTTTTATCGATGAAAATTCAACTGACCGAACATTTGAAACCTGCCCATAAGACCTAAAGCCAATAAGCAAAATCAAAATAGTAAGGATTTTAAAAATTTTCATCAACACTAAAGTACAACGTTGAAAGAATAAAATTCGTGTATCAACCTATAAATATTCTTCCAATACTTCTAGTCCAATCCCTCTAGAACCTTTCAATAATATTAATTTATTGGAAATTTGATTCTTTTGTAAAAAATCAATTAATTCTTTAGATGTTGAAAAATGAAAATCAATGTTATCTGATTGAAAAACTGAAAATTCTTTTCCAACTGTAATCCCTTGAATTTTTAAATCCTCAACAAGATAAACAATAGATTGATGTTCTGAAAATGATTCTTCTCCTAATTCTAACATGTCACCAATCACAAAATATTTTGCATCATGTTCAATTTTAGCAAAACTTTCCAATGCTGACTTCATACTAGTCGGATTTGCATTGTAACAATCTAAAATTAAAGTATTCGAAGCCGTTTTTGTTACTTGAGAACGTTTATTCGTTGGTTCATAATTCGAAATCGCATCATTTATTTGTTCAAAATCAACTTCAAACAAACATCCAAATGAAATTGCAGCTAAAAAGTTATAAAAATTATACTCTCCAACCAGATTTGTCAAAATATTCGGAGAAATGTAATCAGCATATGACCAATTTAATTCAACAAAAGGAGTTAGTTTTTGTAACGTACCTTTTATTTCGTTATTTCCCGTTCCATATGATAACAAAGATGTTTTTTGTGGTAAATTATCTACTAAAATAGTATCGTCTGCGTTATAAACAATCAAACCTTTACTTTGCTGTACAGAATCGTACAATTCCTTTTTCGTTTTAAGTACGCCTTCAAAATTCTTGAACCCTTCTAAATGCGCCTTTCCTATATTCGTTATGATTCCGTGAGTTGGTTCTGCAATATCTGCCAGCTCTTTTATATCACCAAAATGATTCGCCCCCATTTCAACAACTGCTATTTCATGAGCTTCGGTTAATTGAAGTAATGTTAATGGAACTCCGATGTGATTATTCAAATTACCTTTCGTAGATAAAACAGTATATTTCTTGGATAAAACAGTTGCAATTAATTCTTTGGAAGTTGTTTTTCCATTACTTCCTGTAATCCCAATAACCGGAATAGAGAATTTTCTTCTGTGATAGTTTGCTAGATCTTGAAGAAATTTCAAACCATTTTCAACTAAAAAAATATTCTTATTAGCATTTTCAAATTCGACTTCATCAACAATTGCAAACTTTGCTCCTGAAAGAATTGCATTCTGTGCAAATGTATTTCCATTAAAACTTGGGCCTTTTAAAGCAATAAACATACATCCTTCAAAGACATTTCGAGAGTCAGTACAAACTCCTGTTGAATCTAGAAAATAACTATATAATTTTTCCATAACATAAAAAAAGTCCACCAAATTGGTGGACTTAAAATTAAATATTTTTATTTACTTTTTCTTCTTTTTCTTCTTACCAGAGTTCATTCCGATTGGACTTCCAACTCTATCCATTGCACAACGGAAACCGATAGTTGCCATAGATTTGTCTTCATCTAAGAATCGTCTATTACTTGATACTAACCAATAAGCACGGTCAGCCCAAGATCCTCCTTTATAAACTTTTGATTTATCAGAAACCAAAGTTGTAGGCCAAGCAGTTCTATTATCACCACCAGGTAAAATCAAACCACCATCTAAATCGTATTCCTCGTATTTATTTTGGTACATTACCAAGTTTGGATCACGATTCGCGTTATTGATTTTTCCTTTACGATCTTCATCTTTGTAGAAGATTGAACTTTCGATATCACCATCTAAATAATCAACATAATCATCTTTTCTATAGTTCAATCGTCCGATGTTTTCTTCCTCAGTTACATTTCTGTACTTTAACTTTCCAGGAGTATCAGTAATGAAATCTGTAAATCCTAAACGTAACATTGATAAAACTTCAAAAGCATATTCCTCTCCATCCGGACCTGTACGAATTTCATCAGCAAATATTCCATCAAATAAACGATCTTGGATTAAAGCTGATGCTTCAACATTGTGTTTATCATTTCTGTATTTAATCGCTAAGTCTAATACAGCATTAATTTCTCTCAACAGTCTTAATTCAATTGAATCTTTAACTTTTCCATGAGATACATAAAATGGATCTGGCGCATAACCTCTTTGAACTGGATTTGCCGATTCATTGTTTTTAGACCATCCCATAGGAATTACAGTATCATTTGGATCATGCTTATCGGCTGAAATTCTTTGGTAACGAATTCTTTCAAACTCATTCAAATATTCTTTCATTCCATGAACATCGTATTCAACTTGTTGATTTTTAATATCAACGACACCTTCGTTATTCAATAATTTTGTTTTGAAAACATTTCCTCTAAAAGGTCTAAACTCACTAAAGTCTTCTGAAGTTAATGGTCTATAAGTATCCAATACCCACTCAGAAACATTTCCTGCCATGTGGTACAAACCAAAATCATTTGGCCAAAAAGACTCAACAGGTGCTGTAACATCCGCTGCATCATTTAAATTCCCAGCCGTCCCCATGTAGTCACCATTACCTCTAACAAAGTTAGCTCTAATAGTTCCCGTAAATTCTTTATTGTCTTGTCTAACCCAGTGTCCATTCCATGGATAGAATTTTCTATCTGTAAGATTTTCGGTTCCTGGCTCTAAATTTCCAATCAATCCAAGTGCAGCATACTCCCACTCAGCTTCAGTTGGTAGACGGTATCTTGGCAACATGATTCCATCCTCAACTTTAACAATTCTTGTTCCTAATTTTTTTCCTTGTTTATGTGAAGGATCCAAATCAGTAACACCTCTCATTTCTGCATCTTCATATTGACCTACATAATAAGCATCAGTATTAAATGTTTGGTCATTACGTTGATCAACATTCCAGTTAATAATACCTTCACGAACCATAATATATTCGTTCACACGATCCGTACGCCATTTACAATAATCATTAGCCTGTAACCAAGTTACACCAACAACTGGATAATCTCTATAAGCAGGATGACGTAAATAATAATCTACATATTTTTCGTTAAACGCTAATGGAGATCTCCAACATAATGTATCTGGCAAAGCATTTCTATACACCAATGGGTAAGTTTCACCGTAAGCACGGCTAATCCAATACAAATATTCTAACCAGTGAAAATTTGTAACCTCTGTTTGATCCATATAGAATGAAGAGACAGTCACACGTGCAGCACGGTTATTCCAATCATACATTACATCTTCTTCAGAACGTCCCATTGTAAAGGTACCCCCTTCTACAAGAATCAACCCTGGACCAGTCTCCTGATCAACAAAAGGAACTTTTTGAAATCCACCTTGTTTTGGATTATTATAATCCCAACCAGTTGTTTTCGACCTCTCTTTTGAACAAGAGTAAACCAATAAGACTCCAAGTCCTAATAAGGTAAATAATCTCAAAACACTCATATTATTTTTTTGTTTTTTCATTGTGTTCAATTCACAAATTTATACTTTAATAACGTTACCAACTCTGTTACGTTACACTTTTTTTATTTTTTTTTTAAAAAGAAGGACAAGAAATCGTTCTAAATGACGGTGCTTTTTTCTTACAAGCT
>DAIOWV010000051.1:0-10180 GCA_036758285.1 Taishania sp.
GCCAATTGTACTAATCTTTGCTCTTTGGATTTTCATCATGAGAAGAATGTCTGGAGGTGCTGGCGGAGGTGCTGGTGGACAAATTTTCAACATTGGAAAATCAAGAGCTCAAGTGTACGAAAACGGTAAATCTACAAATGTTACGTTTAAAGATGTAGCTGGTTTACAAGGTGCAAAAGAAGAAATCGTTGAAATTGTTGAATTTTTAAAAAATCCAAAAAAATATACCGAACTTGGTGCTAAAATTCCTAAAGGAGCACTTTTAGTAGGACCTCCTGGAACAGGAAAAACGTTATTAGCAAAAGCTGTTGCAGGTGAGGCAAAGGTTCCTTTCTTTTCACTTTCAGGGTCTGATTTTGTAGAGATGTTCGTTGGTGTTGGTGCTTCAAGAGTAAGAGATTTATTCAAACAAGCGAAAGAAAAATCACCTTCAATTATCTTTATTGACGAAATCGATGCAATCGGTAGAGCAAGAGGTAAAAATGGGGGTTTCAATTCAAATGACGAGAGAGAAAACACTCTAAATCAGCTACTAACTGAGATGGATGGGTTTGGAACTAATTCAGGGGTTATCATTTTAGCAGCAACAAACAGAGCTGATATTCTTGATAAAGCCTTGATGCGTGCTGGACGTTTTGACCGTCAGATTTATGTTGATATGCCTGATATTAACGAACGAAAAGAAATTTTCCAAGTTCATTTGAAACCACTTAAACTAGCAAAAGAAATTGATATTGATTTCTTAGCGAAACAAACTCCTGGTTTCTCTGGTGCTGACATTGCAAACATCTGTAATGAAGCTGCATTAATTGCTGCTAGAAAAGATAAAAAGGAAGTTGAAAAACAAGACTTTTTAGATGCTGTGGATCGAATTATTGGTGGTCTTGAAAAGAAAAATAAAATCATAACGAAAGATGAAAAAAGAGCAATTGCATTCCATGAAGCTGGTCACGCTACTATTTCATGGTTATTAGAACACGCTCATCCATTAGTGAAAGTTACAATTGTGCCTCGAGGTCAATCTCTAGGAGCAGCTTGGTATTTACCTGAAGAAAGAAGCATTACAACAACAGAACAAATTTTAGATGATATGTGTTCTGCCCTTGGTGGTCGTGCAGCTGAACAATTAATATTCGGAAAAATATCAACAGGTGCTTTGAGTGACTTGGAAAAAGTAACTAAACAAGCATATGCAATGGTTTCCATCTATGGTTTAAATGAAAAAATTGGTAATATTTCTTACTATGATTCACAAGGTAGAGAATCATTTCATAAGCCATATTCAGATGATACAGCTCGTATTATTGATGAAGAAGTTAGTAAATTAATTGAGTCGCAATATAAACGAGCAATTCAAATATTGACAGACAACAAAGAACAATTAACAATGTTGGCTGAGAAGTTGCTAAGTTCTGAAGTTATTTTCAAAGAAGATCTTGAAGAAATTTTTGGAAAAAGATTATGGGATAGAGAACACGTTCAAGAAGATTTAAGACAAGTTGAAATCCCTGTAGAATTAAAAAATGAATTTGAAACAGAAAAAACAGAAGATTCGAATCTTTCTGAACCAAATTCAACAGATACTACTTCTTCAGAAGATGTTGGAACTTCTTCTAGTGAAACTAAAGAATAAAACAAATGAAGATCAAAAACCCAAGAATTTATTTCTTGGGTTTTTGCTTTATAGGAATCAAGAAATCCTATTTTTCTTTGTTATATTTGTAGACATCTAAAGTGTACATTTTAACTTAAGAAGCTCTAATTATTAACGACGTTTTTTGATCCAATGAAAATCTATAATGATTTCGAACAAATTAGTAAAATACCAAATCCAGTATTAACAATTGGCACTTTTGATGGCGTACATTTAGGACATCAAAAAATAATTTCCTATCTAAATCAGGAAGCAGAAAAAATCAAATGGGAATCTGTACTTTTTACTTTTTTCCCTCATCCTAAAATGGTGTTGAATCCAGCTAATCACGGAATTAAACTAATACAAACGCAGGAAGAAAAATTAGAAAAATTAGAAAAAACTGGATTAAAAAATATCATTGTTCATCCATTCACAACAGATTTTTCACAACTTACAGCACAAGAATTCGTAAGTGATTTTTTAGTGAAAAAATTGAATGTAAAACATTTAGTTATTGGCTACGATCATCAATTTGGAAAAAACAGAGAAGGTGGAATAGATTTTCTTAAAAAAGTAGCACCTGAATATGGATTTGGGTTAACAGAAATTTCTGCTCAGGAAATAGATGAAGTTAATGTCAGTTCTACCAAGATTAGAAATGCAATTCAAGCTGGAGAAATTGAAGTAGCCAATTCATACCTTGGTGAATCATTTAGTATAAGAGGAACTGTAGTTAGTGGTAAGCAAAATGGTAGAAAATTTGGATTTCCTACAGCTAATTTGGATATTAATAGTACGATTAAACTCTTACCTCCAGATGGAATTTATATCGTAAATGTTATTTTCCCCGATAAAAAAATGCACCAAGGAATTGTTAGCATAGGAACGAATCCAACCCTTGCTGAAAATAACGACAGGACAATTGAAGTTTATTTATTGGACTTTGAAAAAGACATTTATGGCATTGTTTTAGATATTCATTTACAACATTTTATTCGTCCATCAATGAAATTTGAATCTATTGATGTGTTAATTCAACAAATGAAAGAAGATGAAATTTATACACGTACTTATCTTAATACTAGTAAGTAAAACTGCTTTTTCTCAAGTAGAAACGGTAAAGTTTTATCAAATTCATGAACTGAAAAATGCATCAGTTGACACCATCTTTGCAATTGATTTGAAAAAAAGCAATTTGACAGAGATACCAGAAGAAATTTACAAATTTACCAATCTACAATACCTTGATCTTTCTAAAAACAAGTTAACAGAAGTAAAGAATTTGGAAATATTTTCTCAATTACGTTATCTGAATCTTGAAAAGAACAAACTCATTTACTTTCCAATCGGAATTTGTCAATTATATAAATTAGAAACATTGATCATTAGTAAAAATGATATTTCATCCATTCCAGCTTGTATTGAATATTGTCAAAATTTGAAAATGTTAGACTTATGGTCTACTGCCATTACAAGTTTACCTTCAGAAATGGCAAAACTACCTGCATTAGAAAAAATTGACTTTACTGGTATTTCAATTAACAAACAAGGACAAGAACGAATTAAGAACTTACTTCCGAAGGTAAAATTAATCTTAGATTCACCTTGCAACTGTGCTTTATAAAAAAGTTGGTTAATACACTTGATAAACACAAGATTAATTGTTAAATTTATTGAAATTTTTAATAGTACATCAAAAAACAACGTACACTTGTAGTATGAAGGTAAAACAATACTTTTTTGTGACTCTAATATTTCTGAGCTGTATCATTGATTTTAATGCAACTGCACAATCGAATGAAGATACTTTAAAATTAATTCAGCTATCTGGAGTAATTGTTTCTGAAGATAATTTGGATGCATTGTCTTATACAACTGTTTATGATAAAACAGCTGGAAGAGGTATTATGGCTGATTATTATGGCTATTTTTCATTTGTAACACATCCTGGAGACACTTTATTTTTCTCATTTTTTGGTTATAAAACCTCTACATTTATTGTTCCTGATACATTAACAGATAATCGTTATTCAATCATTCACATGATGCAGAAAGACACTGTTAATCTACCTGAATTTACTTTATATCCATGGCCTTCACGTGAAGATTTTGCAAAGGCATTTGTAGAAATGGATGTAACTGATGATGCAGTTAAAAGAGCTCAACGTGAATTGTCGGGTGAAAGCTTAGCATTTGCCGCTGCCAGAGTAAAATCAGATGCTTCCCTTTCATATGGTTACACTCAAAATCAGATGTATACTCAAATGTACACACGAGGACAGTTACCTGCAAATAACTTGTTAAATCCTTATGCCTGGTCAAAATTAGTAAACGACTGGAAGGAAGGAAAATTAAAACGTGAGTAACATTCTTTCATTTTATGACACGAACAAAAGCTTGGGTTGAAGCAATTAGACCCAGAACTCTACCTTTAAGTCTTGCTGGAATTTTATTTGGTTCTGCCTCTGCTTTTAAAAATGGATTTACTGATTGGCAACTATTTATTTTTGCAATAAGTACAACATTATTATTCCAAATTTTGTCAAATCTGGCAAATGACTATGGAGATGGTGTGAAAGGCACAGACAATCAAGACCGTGTAGGTCCAACTCGTGCAGTTCAATCAGGGGTTATTTCGCACAAAGAGATGAAAAATGCAGTCATTTTCACCGCTGTTTTAAGTATTATATCTGCTACTGTATTAATTTATTTTGGTACTCGAAACATGTCAAATTATGTACTATTTACATACATTGGGCTCGCTATTTTTTGTATCATTGCCGCAATCACATATACTGTTGGTAAAAAAGCTTATGGCTACAATGGTTTAGGTGACATTATGGTATTTATTTTCTTTGGATTGGTAAGCGTTTTAGGCGTTTATTCACTATATGCTAAGTCATTTGATGTATTAAACATTCTCCCTGCAATTTCAATTGGACTACTAAGTGTTGCTGTGTTAAATTTAAATAACATGCGTGATTTTGCTTCTGACAAAAAAGCTGGAAAGAATACATTCGTGGTGAAAATTGGTGTCAATAATGCAAAAATTTATCATTTTTTCACTATTATTATTGCCATTGTAACATTGTTCTTTTTTTTAGTGGAATCTGAACTAATCATCAGTTTCATTTCTCTACTTCCGTGTATTGCTTTACTATTTCATTTGATGAAAGTTGCAAAAGTTAAAACTACAAAAGAATTTGATCCTGAGCTTAAAGTCGTAGCACTTTCCACATTTTTTATTTCACTTCTATATTTTTGTTCTGTATTATTCTAAGTAATGAAAGTTAGTTTTGAATACACTCCATTAGAATTTATTCGTCCTGCTGGAACAAGTCGAGGCACACTTACAATTAAACATTCTTGGCTCATATTCATAGAAGAAAATGGAGTTATCGGAACAGGGGAGTTTAGTGTAATACCTGGGCTTTCACCCGATTTTGAATCATTTGATTCCTATCAAATGGTAATAAAAAGTACTGTTAAAAGTCTAAATGATGGTACAATAAATCGTTTCAACATGTTTGAAAGATTAATAGACAAACCATCCATTTTATTTGGAATAGAATCTGCATTTTTAGATTTACAAAACGGTGGAAAAAAGATTTATTTTGATAATGACTTTAGCAAAGGAAAATCTTCCATCGCTATAAATGGATTGATCTGGATGGGAGATGAATCATTTATGCAAGAACAAATAGAGCAAAAACTTCAAAATGGTTTTTCAACCATTAAAATGAAAATTGGAGCAATTGATTTTGAATCAGAATATAAGTTATTAAAAAGAATTAGACGTTCTTATGATAACAAAACGATTACTCTACGAGTGGATGCAAATGGAGCTTTTGAATTCGAAAAAGCTAAAGAAATACTTAATCGTTTAGCAGAAATTGATATTCACTCAATAGAACAACCTATCAAAGCCGGAAATTGGGAAAATATGGCAGAACTATGTGTCTTCACCCCTACTCCAATTGCATTAGATGAAGAATTAATTGGTATTCAGACAAAAACACAAAAAGAATTACTTTTAAAGACAATTAATCCTCAATATATCATCCTAAAACCAAGTCTACATGGTGGAATTTATGGTTCAAATGAATGGATTGAATTAGCTGAAAAACAAAACATTCAATGGTGGATGACCAGTGCATTAGAATCTAATATTGGTTTAAAAGTAATCTGTGAGTTAACTGCACAATACAAAAACTCACTTCCACAAGGACTAGGAACAGGCAGTTTGTATGTTTCTAACTTTGAAACAAAATTAACAGTGCAAAATGGTACTATTTTTATAAAGAATTAGTCACAATCCATTTTGAGGTACAAAATCTGCTGAAAAAAATTAAATTTGTATTCATTCAGTAGAAATCAAATGAAGGTATATATTACACTCGATTACGAGATTTTTTTTGGTAAAGAACAAGGTACAATTGAAAAAACGTTGTTATATCCTACTGAATTACTGCTTTCTATAGGAAGAAAAACAAATGCAAAATTTACGTTTTTTATCGACTGTGGCTTTTTGGTAAAATTAAAAGAATATCAAAATCAATTTCCCCACTTAAAAGAAGAATACCTTCTCGTTTCAACTCAAATAAAAAAAATGAAACAAGAAGGACATGATTGTGAATTACACATCCATCCTCATTGGGAAAGGACAACTTACGATGGACAAAAATGGATATTTGATTATAATTTTTATAAACTTTCTGATTTTAAGCCTGAAGAAATAAATTCAATTTTCAAAAAATACAATTCTGAATTAGAGAACATTACTGGCAAAAAAGCAATTAGTTTTCGTGCAGGAGGTTGGTGTATTCAACCATTTGAAGTTGTTCAATCAGCTTTTGAACAAGAAAATTTAAAAATTGATTCCTCTGTTTTCAAAGGTGGAAAAAATATTGTTTCACCCTATTTTTATGATTATTCAAATGCTCCAGATAAAGATTTTTGGAAATTTGATACCAATGAATGCTTAGAATCTAAAAATGGTTCATTTATTGAACTTCCAATTTCTTCTTACACTTATTCTCCTTTATTTTTCTGGAGACTTTATGTTTTGGGGAATTTATTTCCAAAATCACATAAGCCAATTGGCAATGGAAAACCGATGCCATCAAATTTGACAAGAAAAAAATTATTGACTCAAAATCACATTATGTCAGCTAGTGTTGATGGTTATTTCAGTTCAAAAATAAATACAATTATTAATCGAAATAAGAAATCAAACTTTGGACATACAGTTTTGATTGGTCACCCAAAAGCTTTGACACACTTCTCTTTAAAAACATTGGAAAGATATATTATTAAAAATAATTCATGGTGTTCGTTTAATACATTTTCAGATTTTAATAATGAAGTTTCTAGATAGTACAAAGATTGATAAAAAACGTTGGGATGAATTGGTTGGTTCGTCTTCTAAAAACAATGTATTTTGTTACAGTTGGTATTTAGATGCTACTACTGAAAAATGGGGTGCAATACTTGAAGATGATTATAGATTTGGAATGCCTCTACCCTACAAAAACAGAATACTTTACAAGAAGGCATTTCAGCATCCATACTCAAGAAATATTGATTTTTTTGGAGATGAAAAATTATTGAAAAATGCAGAAGATTCAATTCAACAGTTTTATTCTTTTTCTTTTCATTTTAATCATCAATTAAAATTCAATTCTACGATTAAAAAATATCAAGAATTGAACCTAAAAGAAGAAATCGTTTATAAAAAGAATACATTGCGTATTCTCGAAAAAAATAAAAATCATTTCCATTTCAAATTCAGCAAGAACATTGAACCAGTTCTCAGTTTATATTTTGCAAATTCGTTCAATAAAATAAAGCAACAATCAAAGAATAAAAAATTTCTTTCGCAATTAATGCAAAATGCAATTGAAAATCAAAAAGGTGAAACATTAGAAGTATACAATACTTCAAATGAACTAGTTGCATCGGCTTTTTTCATTTTAGACAAGAAAACAGTTTACTATTTAATTGGTGATGCATCCATTGAAAATAAAAAAAATGGGGTTATTTTTTCTTTGATGGATCATGCAATTAAGCATTATATTAATGAATTTTCCATTTTTGATTTTGGAGGTTCAAATATAGAAAGTGTTGCCACGTTTTATAAAAAAATGGGTGGGAAAGACGTTGAATATTATCAATATAGCAAACATTAATGGAACAAATTAATTCAGATATAACTTTCGAAGAACTTCCATTTCACTTAGGAATTAAAGAGAATGATGTTGTATTTATTTCTTCTGACGTTTCAAATTTTGCATTAAAAGCTAAAGCAGATGGAACAATCATTAACGTCGATAACTTTATCAATAACTTCCAATCCATCCTTAAAAATGGTACTTTAATTATTCCTGCGTATACAGATTACTTAAAAGATGGTGAAACATTTGATTATTTAAAAAGTAAGCCATCAACAGGAGCTATTTCGAATAAAACATTCAAAAGAAAAGACTTTCAAAGAACGACGGATGTACTTCATTCAGTTTTTGTTTGGGGAAAAGATTCAACTAAAATTCTCCAACTTCAAGACGAAAGCACTTTTGGGAAAAATTCAATTTTTAGTTATTTACATCAAGTTGACTGTACTTTTCTTTTTTTCGATGTCAACCTTCTATCCAGTTTCACTTATATTCATTATGTAGAAGAATATTCAAATGTGCATTATAGAAAATATAAACATTGGAAAATTACATTCAAAAAAAAGGATGAATTAGTTGTCAAAAAAGTACTATTTCACACTCGAAAAAAGGGTGTATTTACAAATGTGGAGAAATTAATTAGTTCTTTATTTGATCAAAAAAAAATGACTCGTTATCAATACGATACGATTAACATAGATAAACTAAAAGCAAATAATGCAGCTCAAACGATAGAGTCTTTAATTCAAAATAAGGAGTATCTCTATACATTTAGTTATAAAGAATATTTTAAAATAACTTTAAAAGACATTTTGATTAAACTTCGTTTATATAAGAAATAAATATGCAAGAAATCGAACGAAAATATTTGGTTAATGCCAATCTTTGGAAACAAATTAACAAAGGAAAAGGAAAATTAATTCAGCAAGGTTACTTCATTTCAAATGAGAATTTCAGTGTTCGAGTAAGAACAAAAGGAGAAAAAGCTTTTATTACAATCAAAGGTACACATGGTGAGATAACCCGTGATGAATTTGAGTACGAAATCCCCTATTCAGATGCTGAATTCATGTTAAAACAATATACTCAACCGTTTTTGGAAAAAACAAGATATGAAGTAGAAATAGATGGAAAAATGTGGGAAATAGATGAGTTTCATGGTCAATTAAGTCCCCTGATTTTAGCAGAAATAGAACTTCAATCTGAAGATGAACAATTCACCCTTCCTGATTGGGTAACCAAAGAAGTTAGCACAGACCCTAGTTACTTCAACTCCAATATTGTTAAACGATTGGACGGCTCAAAGATCTAAAATCATTACCTGAAGGTTGCTCGAAAATTTTCAAATCAAACACAGGTACCATCGACAAAATATGATCAAAAATATCTGACTGAGCAGATTCATATTCCATCCACACTTTTGATTTTGTAAAACAATAAACTTCGAGTGGAATCCCAGTTTCAGTTGGCTCTAGTTGTCTTACCATTAAAAGCATATCTTGATTAATTTCAACTTTGTGTTTTAAATAATGTTCGATGTACTTTCTAAAAATACCCAAATTTGTTTGCTTTCGACCATTAATCGCATTAGCACCCGTAAATCCATTCTCTTCGTTATACTTTCTAATTTCTTCTTGACGATTTGTAATAAATTCATTCAAAACTTTTATGTTTTTCAATCGATCAAGTAAATCTTCGTCTGCAAATTTTATTGTATCAATATTAATCTTCACGGCACGTTTTATTCGACGACCATCAGACTCAGTCATTCCTCGCCAATTTTTAAACGCATCTGAGACCATTGCATAAGTTGGAATTGTTGTAATTGTTCGATCAAAATTTCGAACTTTAACAGTTGCTAAACTTATTTCTTCGACAGTTCCATCTGCACCATATTTTTCCATCGTTACCCAATCACCGATTCGAACCATATCGTTCGCTCCCAATTGTAAACTACCAACAAAACCTAAAATTGTGTCTTTAAAAATCAATAATACAATGGCTGATGCAGCTCCTAAAGAAGTTAAAAACGTACTCGGTTCAATACCTGTCAACAAACTAATAATAATAACTGTTAAAATTATACTTATAATGATTTTTACAACTTGAATATAGGATTGAATCGGTTTATCCTTGAATTGACTTTTTTCTGAAAGTATATCTTTTGTGGTCGATAAAAATCGATTGACAATTAAAATAAATACAAAAACAATCAATGCACTTGTGATTCGAATAAAAAATGTTTCAACTTTTGGAAAATCAAAGAATACGATGGATAAGAAATATTCAATAAACATCAATGGAATCAAGTATGCCAAGGCTCTAAAAAATTTATTTTTAATTAGATAATCGTCCCATTTTGTTTTGGTTCTAT
>DAIOWV010000051.1:10213-22061 GCA_036758285.1 Taishania sp.
AAATAAGAAAGATGTACTAGTAAAAATCGAGAGATGTACCATACAATAACAAATAAAAAGATCAAAGCGATAAACATCCCTAAACTCCAAAATAAGCTATGAGATGAAAATAATTTTTCATTAACAATACTTTCACCATTTATTGTTTGAATATAAAAACTCTTTATCCAACTAATAATATAATCCTTCATGCTTCTGATTTTGTTGCAAAATTAATGTTTGAAAAGGAAGCATCAAGTTATATACCTTATTAAAAAGTTAAAGAATCATAATCATTTATAGAAATTGAAAAAAATCGTACATTTATCTTCATGAAAAAACACCTCATCTTTGGTTTATTTGCGATTTGTTTCATTTTGATTTCTTGTGGCGATCCTGCTACAAAAGGAACAATCAATCCAGTTCAGCAAAACACAATCATCTCACTGACATTAGATGATATTTTAGATGTTGCAACAATTCATCAGTTTATTCAATCTAACCCTGTTAAAGATAAGTCATCAAATGATTTTTTTATCAAAGGAGTGGATTCCTATAAAAATAAGAAGCAGTTAGATAGTGCTAAATACTATTTTGAACACTCAATTCAACAATTTCCAACTTCCAACGGATACTATGAATTAGGAAATGTATACAAAGAATTAAAATCATTTGACCAAGCAATTCTGGCTTACAAACTTGCTGAAAAATTAGATTTTGCTCCATTTTCAAATCTCCTATATCAAATTGCTGAAACCTATTCTTTAAAAGAAGACGAAAATCAGTCTGCAAAATACTTAGAATATGCATTTCAAGCTGGATTTACCGATTTAAACAAAGTAAATACAGAAAAAAACCTGGAATATCTTAGAAGTAAAGACTACTTGTTTACAGGTGCTATTAAAAACGGAACTAGAGGAATGTCGAATCCAGAATCTTTATTTTGGTTACAATTTAAAAGGAAATTTATAGCTGCTAGTCTACCATTGACATTGAACAGTGATATTTCAATAGAAAAGATGAACAAATTAAGTTACATTTCTTATGATTTTGAACGATTTATCCCTGAAATGAGAAATGCTAAATTTTCCAGAGACGTTGGAGAATCATATTACTTTGCTTATAATATTTTTGAAAACGAGAATTATACAGCTTTGATTTATATTGAAGAAAATAATTATTTAGGTGAATACAGTCCGAAATATTATAATCTAACAACTTTTGATTCAAAGGGAAAAATAATTGATAAAATTAAACTTGGTCAACGAGATACTGATTTAGATATAGCAGCTAATATTACAATAGAAAAATCTAGTAAGATAATTGCTAAAAACTATATGATTCAATACGAGAAAGACACATCTGAAGAAGGTTATTGGGATAATAAAATTGTTGGGAAAAGTTACTTATCAACGACTCTTTACAAAATAGATGCTAACGGAAAAATTACTTCCGAAAAGCAACATGAAGAACAACTCGTTTCAAAATAAACTCATTGTTTGTTCAATAATTTTTCAGGAAATTTATTATAAATCAACCATTCAGCAACCAATAAATTAAGAATCCAACTGGAGTAACTTACTAGAATATATGCATCTGTTGGATAGATTGGCAGTTTGAAATATGCAATTAAGTAGGTTAGAAATCGCAAAGTCAATGCAGACAATGTAAGTGCATAACTTCTTAACATCCAGCGACTGTGTTGAATATAATTTTTATCTCTTAATTTCAAATATGCGATAATGGTTGTCAATAACCAAAAGATGCTTAAAAGTGAAAAACTTATTTGAGTAGGATATGAACCATTTGCATACAAGCCTATTAAAAAGCCAGATGGTGCAGCAATAAAAATTAATACGACAAGATATATTACCCCAAGAAAACGATGCAATTTCTTATGATTATTTAAAATGTAACGATTAAACTGAAACAATCCCGAAAAGATTACAAATGGGCTAGAAAAAACATGAAGATAAAAACTAAAACGCCACCAATCAATATGATAAACCAACCTTTTACTAACTAAAAAATCAATATTGGGTTTAATTTGTAGAAATGGAATGGTAATTTGTATCATTAAAGTTGAACCATACAAAATCACTAAAAAAATAAGAAAAAAAACGATTTTTTTCACCATTGCTTTTTACATCAAAAAATTCGCAAAGATTTTACGTCCTTCTCCTTCGAGCATTAAATTATACTCTTCATCATTTCTGATATCAATAAGATTAAATTGACTTTTTAAACTTGGAAAAGCAAAGTTTGGTTGCCAAAAGACAATGATTTTGTTGCTATGAAATTCCCAACTGCCATTTGCAGTATACAAAGTGCCATTATCTTGTTCATTCTCTTCTTCTGTCATGTAAAATTCATATGTAACAGATCCGTCTTCATTAAATGTATAATTTCCAAATGAATCATAAGCATTATTAAAAAAATATTGAAAGTTTTCTTCATTCAAAGGTGTTTGAGAATCTAATTCGGAGTAATCTAGAGGGAGTTTTTTTGTCAATTTAAACTTTTTGGATGAAATAGTAGAGCTAAAGGCTTCCCAACGACCAACTATTCCAAAATTCTCCTTACTGATTGCTAAATAGAATGTTCCATCATGAGCATGATCTCCTGGTTCAACTAAAATAATTTTAACAGAATCCAATGTTTGAGTTACCTTCCCTGATAGATTTCGAATTAATCCACTTACTACACTATATCCAACTGCATTATATTCTGACACATACGTTAGATTAATATTTATTTCCTTGTCTGAAAATTTACCGTGATAAACTCCTCTCAATGTATCCCAATTAAAAATTGGAAAATTTTGAACACCTTGCTCTATATCAACTGTCAAAGATGTTTCTGCAACAGCTTTTTTTTCTTTACAAGCCACAAAAATGATTGCAAACACAACCAATAAAAAATATGTAATTTTCATATTACAATAATAAGCAATTGCAATAAAAACTCAACTCATGCAAACTAATAAAATTCATTTCACTCTAAGATTCAACAATTAACAGATAAACTTGAAAAAGAAACAATCAAAAAAATAAGTTTTCTAAAAAAATCTGTATATTTAACTATGTGAGTTTTATTGAAGGACTAATTCAATAAGATTTCACTTTTAAAAATGAATCATTATCTTTGTTTTAAAACAAGTCAACAAATATGAAAGTAAATCCGGCGTATTCTACCAAAGAAGAATTGGTAGCTCTTTATAACAAACCATTATTAGAATTGGTTTTTGAAGCTGCGACAGTACATAGACAATATCATAATCCTAGAGAAGTTCAAATGTCATCTTTGTTAAGTATAAAAACAGGAGGATGTTCGGAAGATTGTGGTTATTGTCCACAAGCTGCTCGTTATCACACAGATGTTGAGGCTCATAAACTAATGACAGTAGAATCTGTAATCGAGCAAGCAAAAAATGCAAAATCGAATGGTTCTTCTCGTTTATGTATGGGAGCTGCATGGCGTGAAGTTCGCGATAATAAAGATTTCGACAATGTAATTGAAATGGTTCAAGCAGTAAATGATTTGGACATGGAAGTGTGTTGTACATTAGGAATGATGAATGAAGAACAAGCACGTCGTTTGAAAAATGCAGGTTTATTTGCTTACAATCATAATTTAGATACGTCACCTGAATTTTACGGTGATGTTATTTCAACCAGAGAATACGAAGATCGTTTGAATACAATTGACAATGCCAGAAAAGCTGGTATTTCTGTTTGTTCAGGTGGTATTATTGGAATGGGAGAAGCTGTAGAAGATAGAATGGGAATGCTATTGAGTTATATGGCTATGGAAACGCCTCCGGAATCAATTCCAATCAATGCTTTGGTAGCAGTTGAAGGTACTCCAATGGCAGAACAAAAACCAATTGAGCAATGGGAATTAATACGAATGGTAGCAACAACGAGAATTGTTTTTCCACAATCTGTTGTCCGTTTATCAGCTGGTAGAACAAAAATGAACATGGAAGCTCAGGCATTGTGTTTTATGGCTGGTGCAGGATCAATTTTTGCTGGTGATAAATTACTTACAACTCCAAATCCTGAATACAATGAGGATAAAGAAATGTTTGAAATTTTAGGATTGATTTCTACTCAACCATTTCAAAAAGGAGAAAAACCATTAACGATTCCAGATCCTAAAATCGAAGAACGTAAATTAAAAGAAGCACAACGAGCAAAAGAATTAGCTGAAGCTCGAGCTAAAATAAAAGATCCAAATTTTCAGCCTCGACAAGTTAAAGTTGACGCATAAATTCATAAAAAAACCTCAATTTAGAAATTGAGGTTTTTTTATACTTAAAATCTAACAAATTAAGATTCTGCTCCAGCAATGATTAATTGCTCTACAATTTCATTAAATCCTTTTTCTGAAGCATAATGCAATGCAGAATTACCATCATTGTCTTTTTCATTTACTTTCACATCATTCTCAATCAATAAAGCAGTCACATCATTAAATCCATAATACGATGCGACAATCAATGGCGTTTCTCCTTCATTGTTTTTGCTATTGATATCTACACCATTTTCAATTAATAATTTTACAATTTCTTTATTTCCTTTTCCTGTTACAAAGTGTAAAACAGAATTACCATCTAATCTTTTTAGAGCTAAATCAGCACCAGATTGCACTAACATTTCAGCCACTCTTAAATTATTATTCATACATGCTAAAACTAATGCCGATTCTCCATCATCATTCAAAGCATTGATATCAATTGAGTTTACTTTCAATAATTCATTTACTACCTCAGACTCATCGTTCCAAACTGCAATATGTAAAGGTGTATTTCCAGATTTATTCTCTTGATCAGACTCATTAATTAACAATGTAATCGTATCTCTTAATCCTCTACTAGTAGCATAATCCAAAGCACTATAACCATTATTATCTTTAATGGACTTATCAGCTCCTCTTGACAATAAAAACTTTGTGAAATCGGTCCTACCTTCAGCTAGTGAATAGATAAGGGGCGTTTTCCCATCATTATCTGTTGCATTAATATCTGCTCCATTATCAAGTAGTATTGTAACAATCTCTTTATTTCCACTTTGTGAAACAATATGTAAAGGTGTCGTACTTAAATTATTGGCCAAGCCAACATCAGCACCTTCATCTATCAGTAATTTAACAATATCCCTAGCACCTTTTTGAGAAGCGTAAAATAAAGGAGTATTTCCTAAATTATCTCGTTTATCAATGTTGATACCTCCTTTTTTCAAAAAGGTTTGTACAATTCCCTTTTGGTTATTCTTACAAGCGTTTAAAAAAATTGTATCCATTTTATTTATATTTTTTTGAATCCGTTGATAACTAATTATTATTGTCCAAGTAGCCAAACGACTAAAGTCTCATTATTATTTTCAGCAGCATAATCCATTGCTGATTTTTCAGAATTATCTTTAGAATTGATCAATATATTTCCAAATTCAGCCAATAATTCACAATACGTTTTGGCTGCTGAATGATCATTGTTTGATGCCGCATAAATCAATGCTGTTTTTCCAGTTTTATCACGTAATTCTGTAGATGCTCCTTGTTCTAAAAGTGAAATAATTTCTTTTTCTGCTCTGTCTGAACTCGAACTACACAGATACATTAAGGCTGAAATTCCTTCTCTATTTACTTTATTTATATCTGCACCAAAATAAACCAATTCATTTATCAAAACCTTGGCAATCGAATTACCATTGAACAATTGTAGTGAATTTGAAAATTTTGAAGCTAAAGTCAACAATGTATTTTCTTCATCATCGAGGAATAAATTACAATCGAAACCTGTATCTATAAAAGCTTTTAAAATTTTCTGAAATGAACGCTCATTAAACTGCTCAAAATTCGTATTTATGAATGAAATAGATGTAAATAAATGTCTAAAAGGATGCCAAGAATTACTATCATTTAAAATTGGATTTGCTCCATTTTTTAGTAAAATTTCAATACATTCAAAATCATGCAGGATCATTGAAATTGATAATGGAGTCATTCTGTTATATCGATCTCCTTCTTTATCATATCCTTCATTTAAAGACTCTCCTAATTCTATAAGTGCTAAAAGAGCTTGTTTGTCTTTATTAATACATACTTGAAATACATCCTGCCCTCCAGCTTGAACATACAAAGGCGCTGTTTGTTCATTATCAAAATCCACACCTTTCAAAATTGCTCCAATAATTTTGGTTTTAAATGTTACAGCTAGATCAATTGCTGTTTCCGCTCTATTATTTTTTTGATTAGGGTCTTGATTAAGATTTAGGCATTCAAATACAAATCGAATAACATGATTAAGTCTTGCTTGTTTAACATTATAGTTCCATTCAAGAACCTTTCGACGATGTACAGCTGATGAATTTTGTTCATTAAAATTAGTGTCATTATAGTTCGATTCTAATTCTCTTTGAGCATTTTCAAAAGCTGAAATATAATTCGCTCCGTATTGTGCTACAAGGTGCAATAATGTATTTCCATTTTTATCAGTAAAATCAGTTTTAGCTTCAATTTCAGAATATGCTAACAACATTTCAAAATAACCTACTTTTGCTCCTAACATCAAAGCTGTATCTCCATCATTATTTTTTCTCAATGGGCTAACTCTAGCTGCGAGTAGCTTTTTTGTTGATTCAAAGATTGCACCTTCTGATATAAAAAAACTATTTTCAGAATCTGGTTGAGCCAATAAATGCAATAAAGTATTACCATATCTATCCTCTGTTCCCATTGCTCTCCATCCAAGATCGATTAAGTAATCAATCATTTCAAAATTTGCAAAATTGCACACCTGTTGCCAAACGTCAATTTGTTGTTCTTCAGTAATATTGGGTATTCCATCTTTATACATCTGATTGATGTCAGATAGATTGCTTCCATTTAAATATGCCGATTTGATTTCAAATAAATTCATAATTTCTCTTATTAACTTATTTACTTTTATTTGTTTGATATTGAGCCTTTTCTATTGCCATTTGAACATTACCACAACGATTCATCAACGGAAACAATGCAATTTTCATAATCATTTGCCAGTTTTCTTGTTGTAAGTAAATATCACACATTAACCGCTTAATTCTTAATTTAATAACGCTATGAAAACCGTCTAAAATATTATTTGATAGTGCATTGAAATAATTATCACTTTCAAATTCATAATCAATTAGTTGCTTCGATATTTTTTCATCTAAAATATCCTTTTCGACAGAAAGTGATAGTCCAATTGATAATTTGTCTAAAATAGCTAATGCTTTGTCATATTCTTTTGAGAAATAATAACATAAAGCTAAATTGTAGGATACGGGTAGTTTTGACGAATTCGTATTTAATTGTTGAAAAATTGCGTATGCAAAAATCCATTGGTGAGAATTAATATATTGGACTCCTTCATTGAACAACTCTTGCTCATTCACATTTAATACTTTCTTTTTATCGATTAACATATCATCAAACTATCATTTTTTTATTTATAATGAGTAATTATACCAAATATAAAAGAATGATTGGACAGTAATAAATACTAATATTTATTCGTTAACTTACTGTCAATTTTTGATTGATTTGATTCAATATTTGTTCACTAATAATTTAAATGATTGATGTTGTCATCGCTTAAATAGAGTTAAAAATGTACTTAATCCAACGATTGTTATAGAACTCAAAGGCATAATTATGGCAGCCACAATTGGAGTTAGACTACCTGTTACGGCAAATGATAAACCAATGATATTATATGTCAAGGAAAAAAGCAAGCAGATTTTCAATACATTTTTTGCGTAATGACTTAATTTTAAAAATGCATTTAATTCATGTAATTTATTTGCTTGAATGATAGAATCTGAAGATGGAGTAAATCGAAATACATCTTCTGAAACAGCAATACCAACATCAGCTACACCTAATGCTCCTGCGTCATTCAATCCATCACCAACCATCAATACTTTTTTATTCTGTTGTTGTAAATCTAGCACATAATCAAGTTTGTCTTTTGGTGATTGTAAAAATCGTATCGTATCATTTCTACCAAGTAATGACACCATCAATTCTCTATCTTTTTCTTTATCTCCAGAAAGTACATGAATGGTATAATGGCTTAAATTACTGATTAATTGCTTAACTCCAGTTCTTAATTCTGAATGAAAAATAAATTTCCCTGTTTTATCTCCTACTTGAAAATATGTTTCGGTTTCATTCGAATTACTTTTATTTTTATGAATAAATAAATGACTCCCCAATTTGACTTCACCTTCAATTCCTACAGCACTAAGTCCCATACCAACGTGTTCAGGAAAATTAAGTAAATCAAAATCACCAAAAATTTGTTGAGATTTGTAAAAATGAACAATTGCCCGTGATAATGGATGAGTTGATGAATTTGCTAATGAATAAATCATTTCTTTTTCAACCAATGTCAACTCATCTCCTTCTTGAACAACTTTAAGGTGTACACTTTCAGTCAGTGTACCTGTCTTATCAAAAACAATGTCAGTAATCTCATCCATTCGTTCAATTACAGCCGCATTTTTTAAGTATAAACCTTTTCTCCCCATTACTTTCATCGTATTTCCAAAAGTAAATGGTGCAGATAATGCCAAAGCACAAGGACATGCTACAATCAATATTGCAACTACAATTTCGGGTATTCTTGAAGGATCTTTAAACATCCAGAAAACAGATGCTAATGCTGCAATTACAAATACACAAGTAAGAAAATATTTTGAAACAACATCCTGAAATTTATAACGGTTAGGTTTTAATTTATCAATTTTAATATCATTCCACAATTGAGTTAACAAGCTTCTGCTAGCAGCTTTATCAGCCTTCAAAACAATTTTTTGTCCAAGTAATTTACCTCCTGCATAGATAAAATCTCCTTTGTATTTGTAAATAGGCTCTGATTCACCTGTTACAAAACTGTAGTCAATTTTTGCCGAATCACTTTCAAGAATACTATCACAAGGAATAACCTCTTCATTTCTAATAAGTATGAAATCGTCAACTTTTATTTTTTCTATTTCTACAATTTCTTCATTATTTCCTTCTATTCGAGTAACTGCTACAGGAAAATATGAGGTATAATCTCGTTCAAATGATAGTGATTTATACGTTTTATTCTGAAACCATTTACCAATCAACAAAAAGAAAATAAAACCAGCAAAAGAATCCATATATCCAGGTCCACCACCAGTAAAAATAGTAACACAACTTTGAGCATAAAGAGCAATGATCCCTAATGCAATTGGCACATCCAAATTCATCTTTTTACTTCGAATTGCTTTGAATGCAGAAATAAAATAATCTTTTGCTGAAAAAAATAAAACTGGTATAGATACAAAAAATGATAGATAGGACGTGAAATTTCGAATACCAACATCTTGTTTTTCTATACCTAAGTATTCAGGAAAACTCCATAACATAATACTTCCAAAGGCAAAACCAGCAATTCCTAACTTGTAAAAAAATATTTTGTCAAACTTCGAACTTTCTTCTTTTCTGTTACCAAAATTGGGAGCATATCCAATTTTATTGAGAAATTTTGCCAATTCTGAAAGCTTAAGTTCATTTTTCCTGAAAGTAATCAAAGCCTCTCTTCGTATGAACGCAATTTGACAAGAAGTAACAGCCGGAAGAATTTTGGGTAAATTTTCTAAAAGATAAATACAGCTAGAACAATGAATTTCAGGCAAAAATAAAGTGATTTTCATGAATTTATCATCTTCAAAATCAATTAATTTTGAACGAATTTCATCAACTTCTAAAAAATCATATTTGTGTTCTTGTACACTTTTTGGACGTACTCCTGATTTTTCTTCTAGCTGATAGAACGTTCCTAGTTGATTATCAACTAACAATTGATAAACCACCAAACAACCGTTACAACAAAAAGATTTTGATTTATAAACAAAACTATTTTTACTTAATACCTCATCACCACAATGATCACACAATAAACCATTTTTCATAATTACTATCCTAGAAGAACTACAAAATAACAGGCTTTAGGTAACAAAAAAAATGACTAAAGTCAGTAAATGAAAATATTCCAATAGAAAGGAATACAAAAAAATAATCACTTAAATGTAATTGAGAATATTACTTAAGTCAGGTACAACTTAAAACCATTCATCACTGTTAAAATTAACTTCCAGCTTCTCTAAACAAACGCTTTTTATCTATTAACTCAATCTTTCGAACATGAATTTCAATTAGGTTTTCTTCTTTGAAATCTTTTAGAAGTCGGATAATTGTTTCTGTTGCTGTACCAACAAAATTTGCTAAATCTTCACGGGAAAGATTAATCATTTCATCTTCGTAAATATCCCCAAGAATAATTAGGATAGAAGCTAATCGTTCTCGTACACTTTTTTGTGCCATGTTTCGAATAAAAACTGCTCGTTCACCTAGTTCTTTTGACAATTCTTTCAAAACAGATTGCAACAATTCAGGTTTTGTCTCCAAATGAGATACAAAATCTTCCTTTTTAATGAAGCAAATATTACTTTCTTCCAATGTTGTAGCAGATAATTTGTAAGGCTCATCGCTAAACATCGCTTTGAAGCCAACAACCTCCCCTTCTTTTGCTATTCGAATTATCTGCTCTTTACCCGCTTCGCCAATAGTATAAATCTTCACTTTCCCATCATTGATACAGTAAACACCGCGAGAAAATGTACCTTCCACAAACAAAGGTTGATTCTTTTTGTAAAAGGAACATGTTTTATCTTCATCTAGTTGGTGAACATCTTCATTACAGAAAGATTTAAATAGCGATTGCTTACGCACCTGACATGTTTCACAACTAACGTGTTTGTGAGATTTATCCAACATTGCACTTCTTTTTTTACAAAGATACACATAATGTACTCGTATACTGATTTTAGAAAATATTATTTAGGACAACCACTACATCAAAACTGTAACAAATACTTCTTTTGTAATTCCATAATTACAATCATCTTGATAAAACAATTGCTCTGAAAAAAGATTGAAAAAAGTGAATAAAAACATTTGGAAACAAGTTATTTAACAGTTTATCATGAAGAAATTTGTAAAAAAACAAGTGTTAATTTTTGTTAAAAAATTAATGTATACCTAATTTTCTTAATAGCTTACTAAAGAAAACTAAAAACCACATACTATGAAAAAGAAAATAGCATTACTATGCATCTCGATGACATTATTTGTATTGAGTCATGCACAAAATCCAACCTGGATTATGGCTCCAAATTATTACGGTACTACTTTTACTTCAAATCCGCTCCCTATACCCCCCTATATACCTCTTGGCACTAATACCCTCAATAATCCTTATGATGGTTATGATGGTCAAGCTGCCAAATGTGCACAAAACATCCAAACTGATGTATCGGGCAACATTTTGTTTTTCATCGTGGATGGTATCATTTATGATAAAAATGGCAATTTTATAGATGAGTTTAGTGATGATGTGAATGTAAATACGACAGTCACAGGAGAAGATACAGAGTTGGTTGTTATTCCGGACAGGGACAATTGCGAGATTTTTCATCTACTAGGTACAAGAAATCTATTAGACCAATCAAATGTTACACATACAGAACCTTACTATGCAAAGTTGAGAATCGTTTACAATGCACAAGGAAATGTATCCTCAGAATCAGGCTTGGTTCCTTTTGACCCTTTTTGGGGTACTCCACGTATAAAACTCCTAGAAGATTATGTAGGATCTGTATTTTATTCAGGTGCAACGAATCACGACGAAAGAGCTCGTTTTGCTGTCGTAACAGATAATGTAGGAAATGGATACAAAGTTTTTGTTGAAAATACTGGGAAAATTTTTAGATTTTCAATCAACAATAGTACTTTTAGTTACGACAATTAT
>DAIOWV010000052.1:0-21907 GCA_036758285.1 Taishania sp.
TAGAACCAGCAAATGCAGGATTCAGATAAATTGGATTTGAGTAAAATTGGCTAAACGATGGATCTTGTGCTTGCCCGTGAAGTGCAACCAAACAAAAAAGCCCTGCCGTCATAAGTCGTTTTAATCCTTTCATTTTCTATTAACAATTAGATTTGTATCTAAATGATAGTTTCTTAATTACCACTATCCACATTTAACGTGAATTTCAGTAAAAGGTTACAAATATTATAAATTGCTTATAATAATCAAAGAATAATTACGTTTTTTTATTATTTAAATCTTGAAGTTTTTGATATTTGCACTATGAAACGAATACTAAACACAACTTTTTCTAGAATTACACAAATAACATTTTCAGCCTATTTACTAGTATTCTCAATGTTTCAAGTTCAGGCACAAGGGACAAAAACATTTACAATTGAATGGTCAGAACCTAAACAAGAAACATTTAATGGAATTGCTGAATTTGTACCTATTTTTAATGGAAAATCTTATTCAAACGGAAAAATATATTTTCAAAATTTTGAAGAAGTATCACAAAAAACAAATTTGTCATTTGAATTGTTAGATTTTCAAACGTCTTCTGCACATGCAAAAGAAATTGAGTACCTAAATCAATTGGGAATAGTGATCTCTGACAAAATTGATTGGGAAGCAGCTGTCAACAATGGGGCAAACAAAAGATTTTCAATCATTTCGGTTGTTCCCTTTATTCAAAAAAATGGAACAATTCACCGAATTACTTCTTTCACAATTAAGCAAAACCCATTACCATTTATTGAAAATAACAAACAAAAATCTTTTGCAAGTAACTCAGTCCTTCAACCTGGTAGTGGAAATTGGTATAAAATAGCAGTTAGAGAAGATGGAATATATAAAATTGACAAACAATTCCTGAATAGCATTGGAATAAATGTATCGAATTTAAATCCAAATCACATTCACATATATGGCAATGGAGATGGAAGAATTCCAGATTTAAACAGTGCTCCAAGAACGGATGATTTAGCTATGAATTCCATTTACATCGAAGGGGATTCGGATGGGATTTTTAATGATAATGATTACATTTTATTTTATGCAAAAGGTCCACACAGATGGGAAGTTAACGGTACTTCTGATGGCTTTGAAAATGAACGAAACATTTATTCTGATCAATCATGTTATTTTATAAATATTAATTCAGGTGTTGCTCCACAGCGCATTATAAATCAAACAAACAACCCCTCCCCTACAACTCACACCATTAATAGTTATTCATATCGAACTGTTCATGAAAATGACTTAGTCAACCTTTCAAAATCTGGCCAAAGATGGTATGATGTCAATTTATCTAGAAATTTTAGTTTTTCAGTTCCGAATCAAGTCAACAATTCACCATCTACAATGGTCGTTTCAATGGGTTCTGATAGTAAATCTAGTGCCAATGGGTCATTAAAATACTCAGTAAATGGAACTCTTTTATTGGACACCTCAGTACCTAGTGCAAATTATTTTGGGCGTTCTGAAAGAGTCTTAAATTTTAACAATTCAAGTTCAAACATAATACTAAACATTAATTTTCAAAGAAATATACCAAGTATAGTTGCTTATTTAGATAAAATTGAACTAAATACGAGAAGACAATTGGTATTTGTTGGCAATCAATTCACATATAGAGATTTGCAATCAGTAGGAATAGGAAATATTGGTGAGTTTTCTGTTCAAAATCTTCCAGCAACAGGTTTTGTATGGGACGTAACTAATAAAAATAAACCTGAATTAATTAATGGTTCTTTTTCTGGTTCAACATATAGCTACAAAACTTCAACAGATATATTAAAAGAATTTGTCGCGAGTAATGGAACGTCATTTCCTACTCCTGTTTTTGTAGAACATACGAACAATCAAAATCTACATGCCTTACCACAAGCCGACTATTTAATAATAACTCACCCGAATTTCACATCTCAAGCAAATAGACTTGCCGATTTACATAGACAAAACAGTGGAATGTCAGTTCACGTTGTGAATTTATTTGAAATTTACAACGAATTTAGTAGTGGTTCAGTAGATGCCGCTGCCATCCGAACATTTGTAAAGATGTTTTATGACAGATCTACTTCACAAGCTGACAAACCAAAATATGTTTGCTTATTTGGAGATGGTACTTATGACCCTAAAGGTCGTATTTCAGGAAATAATAACTACATCCCAACTTATCAGCTGATTGGTTCATCAGCGAATGAAGAACCCCGATTTAACATTGTAGCAGATGATTTTTATGGTATTTTAGATGATGCTGAAGGAATGGGACCATCTGTAGTTGTTGATATTGGAATCGGACGATTATTGATTTCTGACATTCAAATGGCAAAACAACAAGTAGACAAAATTGAGCACTACATGAAAGGCGGATCAGGTTTTTATACAGACAATAATGTAAACTGTATCGATGGAGTTTCTAGTTCAAGCTTTGGAGATTGGAGAACAAAATCAACAAACATCGCTGATTTAGAAGATTATTTTATCAATACAGACCTTGAGCCTGTTTATAATTACACCAAAACCAATCATGCTGAAATTAATTTAGACAAATTATATCTAGATGCTTATAAATTAGAATCTACTGTAGCTGGAAACAGATCCACTGCTTTAAACGAAGCTTTAATGAATAATTTTTATTCAGGAAGTTTACTAATTAATTATGTAGGGCATGGAAGTGAATTACAATTATCAGAATCACGTATATTAACAACTGCAATCATTCAAGATTTAAAAAATTCAGACAGACTACCGCTTTTTGTTTCAGCAACATGTGAGTTTACAAGATTTGATAATCCAGAATTGGTATCAGCAGGAGAATGGATGTCAATTAACCCAATTGGAGGTGCTATTGCATTGATGACAACCACAAGGACGGTTGGATACGGTATTAATTCACAAACAGTTGCTTCATTTTTCAAAAATGTATATAAAAGAACTCCTACTTACGCCCCAAGAACATTTGGTGAAATCATGATGAACACTAAGATCGATGTGACAACTAGTGGTGTTGATAAAATGGCATTCACACTGATCGGAGATCCAGCATTACAGATTGCATTACCAAAATATAAAATTGTAATTGACAGTATTAATGGTTTTAATCCAGCTACCATTTCAGACACCATAAAAGCACTTAGCAAAGTGAAAGTAAAAGCACATGTTGAAGATTTTTATGGAAACGTATTGACAACCTTCAATGGTATCGCAACTCCGTCATTATATGACAAGCCTAAACAAATGAAAACATTAGGTCAAAAACCAGGGTTAAATTACAACAATGCCAATGTATTACCTTTTGAATTACAAAAAAACATCATTTACAGAGGACAATCAACTATAACAAATGGTTATTTTTCCTTTGAATTCATTGTACCAAAAGACATTAATTATTCTTATGGAAATGGAAAGTTTAGCTTATATGCAGACAACACCACTACTGATGCGATTGGTGAAGAACAACGTGTGATTGTTGGTGGAGTCAACCCACTAGGTTTAAATGATGAAATTGGCCCAGAAATTACAATGTATTTAAACAATGAAAACTTTGTGAATGGTGGATTAACAGATGAAACGCCTTATCTAATTGCTAAATTTAAAGATGAAAATGGGATAAACACGGTAGGAAATGGAATTGGTCATGACATCACGGCTGTGATTGATGAAAAAACAGGAAGACCTATCGTCTTAAATGAATATTTTCCTATCAATCTGGAGAATTGAGATACCAATTATCAAAATTAACACCAGGAAAACACACATTAACATTAAAAGTTTGGGACGTTAACAATAATTCTTCACAAGAAACAATTGACTTTATTGTCCAAGAGAAAAGTGAATTGACATTGGAACACGTTTTGAATTACCCTAATCCATTTACAACAAATACTGAATTTTTCTTTGAACACAACCAATGTTGTACAGAATTGGAAACACAGGTTCAAATTTTTACAATTTCAGGAAGACTTGTAAAAACAATAAATAAAACGATTTACACACAAGGATATCGTTCTGAAGGAATTCAATGGGATGGAAAAGATGAATTTGGTGATGATCTTGGAAGAGGAGTGTATGTCTATCGAGTAAAAGTGAAGACTCCTAATGGAGAAATTGCAGAAAAATTAGAAAAATTAGTTTTATTGTAAAATCAATACAATAAAGGTTTGATAAATACGTATATTTGCCATCAGTCAATTGAAAATAAAATAATGAAAAATACATTTTTTGGAATTGCAACCTTAATTTTGGGAGTTACTCAAGCAACATTTGCTCAACCAGGAGTTACTCAAAATGACTTAGATGGACGATTAGGGTTAAATACGATAACAACAGCACTACCTTTTATGTCTATAACGCCTGACTCACGTGCAGGAGGTATGGGAGAAGCAGGAACAGCATTGAGTGGATCATCTACATCTTTATATTGGAATACATCCATGTTGATTTTTGCAGAAGATGAATCTGAAATCAGTATTTCTTACACACCATGGCTTAGAAATTTAACAAATGACATGCACCTTTCATACTTATCTGGTTATAAAAAACTAGGTAGACATGCAGTTGGCGGAGCATTGAGATTCTTTAGCTTAGGTGAAATTACTTATACAGACCAAAATGCAGCATTTATTAGAAATGATAAACCGAGTGAATTTGAATTTACAGGTGCATATGCATTCAAATTAAGTGATCGAATGAGTGTTGGTGTTAATGGTAAATTTGCTTATTCAAATCTTACCGGTGGATATGTAATTGAAGGAGTTGACACAAAAGCAGCTATAGCGGGTGCCGCAGATGTTTCATTTACGTATTTCAATGACCAAGCAAAAATTGGAAGCATGAATGGTGACTATACATTTGCGTTTACTCTAAATAACATTGGTAACAAAGTCAGTTATTCGACTTCACAAGCGAGAGATTTCATACCGATGAATTTAAAATTGGCAAATGCATTCAAAATGAAATTTGACAAATACAACTCATTAACTTTTGCTTTAGAATTTCAAAAATTATTAGTCCCAACTCCAGCAATTTATGGAAATGACATTAATGGGAATAGAGTCTTAATTTCTGGTCATTCCAACGATGTTGGTGTAATTAAAGGACTTATGCAATCTTTTTATGATGCACCAGGAACACCATTAACAAATGCTCAAGGACAATATATTGCAAACTCAGATGGTAGTTATGAAATCAAAAAAGGTTCGAAATTATTAGAAGAATTATCCGAAGTTAATATTGCTTTTGGAATGGAATATTGGTATAACAATCTATTGGCTATTAGAGGAGGTTATTTTTTCGAAGCACCAAACAAAGGGAATAGACAATTTTTCAACGTAGGAGCTGGTTTAAAGTATAATCGTTTTGGAATTGATGTATCTTACTTAGTCGCTTCTAGTGGTCGTCGTTCTCCTTTAGCTAATACATTGAGATTTACATTAAGATTTACATTAGGTGAATCAGGAGCATCTAAATCTAACGAAGATAAACCTCAATAATAGAAATGGATATCCGCATCGGTTTTGGAGTAGATGTTCATCAATTAGTCCCTGATAGAAAATTATTTATTGGAGGAAAAGAAATTGAATCTGACTTAGGCGCTTTGGGCCATTCTGACGCTGACGTTCTACTTCACGCCATTTGTGATGCTATGCTAGGTGCTTTAAATCTTCGTGATATTGGTTTTCATTTTTCAGATACAGACGAAAAATACAAAGGAATCGATAGCAAGATTTTACTTAAAGACACCTATTCATTAATTAAAAATAAAGGGTATATTATTAGTAATATCGATTGTACCGTAATTGCTGAGAAGCCCAAATTAAACCCTTACATTCCTGATATGCAGCAAATTATTGCTTCTATTTTAGAATGTGATACAGATCAAATATCTATCAAGGCAACGACACACGAAAAAGTTGATTCATTTGGTGAAAGAAAAGCATTGAAAGCTTACGCTGTTTGTTTGTTGAAAAAATAACTGTTTTCAACTCATAAATTTAGTATTTGATTATTTTTGTACTACTTTTTTAAATACATCGATGAAAAAAATACAAATGGTGGATTTGATTACTCAATATCAGTCCATTAAAAACGAAATTGACTCAGCAATTCTAAACGTTATAGAGAATGCTCAATTTATAAATGGTCCTGAAGTTTCTTCATTTCAAAAAGAATTAGAAGATTATCTAGATATCAAACATGTAATTCCTTGTGCAAATGGTACAGATGCATTACAAATTGCATTAATGGCTTTAGGATTAAAACCTGGAGATGAAGTAATTACTCCTTCTTTTACTTACGTTGCAACAACAGAAGTAATTGCACTTTTAGGATTAAAACCTGTTTTTATTGAAGTCGATAAAGATACATTTTGTATAGATACAACAAAAATAGAGGCAGCAATAACACCAAAAACAAAGGCAATAGTTCCTGTACATCTTTATGGCCAATCGGCGGAGATGGACCACATAATGGAAATTGCAAAAAAACACAACTTATTTGTTGTAGAAGACAATGCTCAAGCGATTGGATGTGATTATAAACATACAAACGGAACGGTTTCTAAAACTGGGACAATCGGAACAATCGGATGTACATCATTTTTTCCTTCTAAAAATTTAGGATGTTTTGGAGATGGAGGTGCAATATTTACAAATGATGACGCATTGGCTGCTTCCATCAGAATGATTGCAAATCATGGACAGAGTAAACGATACTATCACGACGTTGTAGGTTGTAATTCAAGACTAGACAGTATTCAAGCTGCAGTTTTAAGAATTAAATTACGCAAGTTGGACGAATACAATTCAAAAAGAAATGCAGTTGCTGATTATTATGATAATTTCTTTTCTAAATACGAAGGAATAAAAACACCTGTTCGTGGAAAAAATTCTAATCATGTTTTTCATCAGTATACTTTGACATTGGAAGGAATCGATAGAGATGCTTTGAATGCTTATTTGGCAGAAAAAGATGTACCTTCAATGATTTATTATCCAGTACCAGCCCACAAACAAAAAATGTTTTCTGCATTTAACAGTGAAACAACTAATTTACCAATAACAGACTGGTTGACAGAAAGAGTAATTTCTCTACCAATTCATACAGAAATGGAAACAGAGCAATTAGAGACTATTTGTAATGCAGTTGCATCTTTTATAGAAAAAAAATAATATGAAAAAAATAGCAGTAGTAGGAACAGGATATGTAGGTTTAGTAACTGGAACATGTTTTGCTGAGACTGGAAATCAAGTTATTTGTGTTGATATCGATGCAAAAAAAGTAGAACGAATGAGAAATGGTGAAGTTCCTATTTATGAACCTCATCTTGACGTTTTATTTGAACGAAATATAAAAGCTGAAAGATTACGTTTTACAACAGATTTATTAGAGGGAATAAAAGATGCTGAGATTATTTTCTTGGCACTTCCTACCCCTCCCGGAGAAGACGGATCTGCCGATTTATCATACATTCTGGGCGTTTCAGAACAATTAGGGAAATTAATTACTGATTACAAAGTAATCGTTGATAAAAGTACTGTTCCTGTTGGTACAGCAGAAAAAGTTCATGCTGCAATTGCAAAAAATGCAAAATGCGAGTTTGATGTTGTATCTAATCCTGAATTTTTACGTGAAGGATTTGCTGTTGATGACTTTTTGAAGCCTGATAGAGTTGTAATCGGAACACAATCTGAACGTGCAATAAAAATCATGGGAGAACTATATCAACCATTTGTTAGACAAGGAAACCCTATTATTTTTATGGACGAGAAATCAGCAGAATTGACAAAATATGCTGCAAACTCATTTCTTGCTACAAAAATTACATTTATGAATGAAATTGCCAACTTTTGTGAATTAGTTGGTGCTGATGTAGATAAAGTTCGTATTGGTATTGGTTCAGATGATCGAATAGGTAAACGTTTTCTATTTCCAGGAATCGGATATGGTGGTTCTTGTTTTCCAAAAGATGTACAAGCATTGGTAAAAAGTGGAAAGGAAAATGAATTCGACTTTCAAATATTAAATGCGGTAATGAAAGTTAATGAAGAACAAAAAACTGTTCTTTTTCCAAAAATCAACAACTTTTTTAGAGGCAACTTGACTGGTAAAAAAATTGCAATTTGGGGATTAGCTTTCAAACCAGACACAGACGATATACGTGAAGCTCCTGCTTTGTATATGATTGATGAGCTATTAACAGCTGGTGCTTCTGTTATCGCATACGACCCTGAGGCAATGGATAATGTAAAAATTCTTCTGGGTAATAAAATTGAATTTGCGTCAAATGAATACAATGCTGTAGAAGGTGCAGATGCTTTATTGATTTGTACTGAATGGGGAGTATTTAGAAATCCCGATTTCAATAAATTAGGAACATTACTAAATGACAAAGTAATTTTTGATGGACGAAACTTGTTTGATGCAGACACAATGATTAAACAAGGCTTTTATTATCAATCGATTGGTCGAGGAGTAAATCAAGGAGATAAATAATTAATAATAACAGAAACCAGAAGATTTATCATTTATAATTACCAAAAAAAGTAATTAACTGATTTAGTATAAACTTCTGAATATTTTTTCTATGTTAATTTCGGCATCAAATTATTGATAATAACAAATCAAAAATGTAAATTTGAACGATTTTAATAACTGATTTTATAAAAAACTGCAAATATGAGTGTACTGGTTAACAAAAATTCGAAGGTAATTGTTCAAGGATTTACGGGAAGTGAAGGAACTTTTCACGCTGGACAAATGATTGAATATGGAACAAACGTTGTTGGAGGGGTTACTCCGGGAAAAGGAGGTCAATCTCACCTAGACAGACCAGTTTTCAACACTGTGAAAAGTGCTGTTGAAGAAACTGGAGCTGATGTTTCTATTATTTTCGTTCCACCTTCATTCGCTGCTGATGCAATTATGGAAGCTGCAAATGCTGGAATTAAAGTAATTGTTTGTATTACTGAAGGAATTCCTGTTAACGACATGATTCAAGCAAAAGAATACATCAAAGATTATGATTGCCGATTGATTGGACCTAACTGCCCAGGAGTAATTACAGCAGGCGAGGCAAAAGTTGGTATCATGCCAGGATTTGTTTTCAAAAAAGGTAAAATTGGAATTGTTTCTAAATCTGGAACATTAACTTACGAAGCAGCTGATCAAGTTGCAAAAGCAGGATTAGGAATAACAACTGCAATTGGTATTGGTGGTGACCCAATTATTGGAACAACTACTCGTGAAGCTGTTGAATTATTGATGAATGACCCTGAAACAGAAGGTATCATCATGATTGGTGAAATCGGTGGTAATTTGGAAGCAATTGCTGCTCGTTGGATTAAAGAAAATGGTACTAAACCTGTAGTTGGATTCATTGCTGGAGAAACTGCTCCAAAAGGAAGAACAATGGGACATGCTGGAGCAATTGTTGGTGGTGATGATGACACAGCTGAGGCTAAAAAACGTATCATGAAAGAATGTGGAATTCACGTAGTTGATTCTCCTGCTCATATTGGTAAAAAAATGGCAGAAGTATTAGGCGTTATCGCTTAATTTAACTTCTCAAGAATAATTTAAAGCCGCTTTTTAGCGGCTTTTATTTTTTAGGATTATTATTTATGATGAATGACTTAGAATATTTAAAGCTTTTTAGGGCAAGTGAATCTCGCCCTATGGTATTGCAGTATTTCTTAGAAAGAAAATATGGCGTAGAAACGCTATTAAAATATTCAGCTTCAACTGAAGAATATCCCCTACCCGACTACTCGTCCTGGGTTGTAACACATTTAGTGAAAAACTTTCCTAATCAGATGTTATCATACCAACCACTGTTAATAGACGCCTTTTTACAATCTACAAATCAGACTGTATTGAGGAATATTTCAGTAGGATTTATTCATCAACCACTTATTGACTATAAAGAGGGTGAATTATATGACACGCTCATTCGACATCTTTTAAATAACGAAAACAAAGTTGCTTTACATGTAAATTGTATTTATAAGCTTATACAATTCGCTACCAAACATCCTGATTTAATAGAGGAAATAAACTCATGCATTGATATTTTATTAGAAAATAACAAACAAGCATCGTTGGTTTCCGTTTGTAAAAAATTTAAAAAGAAGATTTCTAAGTTATCGAAAATCAATAAGTAGCTTTCACTGATTTTACAACTTCATCATATAACTCTTCATACATTGGTAAAACTATCGAAAGGTTAAATTGAGTAGAACGAACAACTGCTCTCGCTTTAAATTCATCTAAAGTATCTTGATTTTCAAGTAATCGAATTGCGTTTTTAGCCATGTCTTCAACATCTCCAACATTAGAAAGATAACCTGTTTCGCCATGAATGTTTACTTCAGGAATGCCTCCTGTATTTGATGATATTACTGGAACACCAACTGCCATTGCTTCTAATGCAGCCAAACCAAAACTTTCCGTTTCAGAAGGTAACAAGAATGCATCACACATTTTCAAAACTTTCTCAGTTCCTACAATTTTCCCAGTAAAAATAACACGATCTTCAATACCTAAGGTTCTACATGTTCTTTCAGCCAATAAACGATCAGGGCCATCTCCAACCAATAATAGTTTAGAAGGAATTTTATCGTTTACCAATTTAAATACTTTAACAACATCATCAATTCGTTTTACAGGTCTAAAATTGGAAATATGGCATAAAATTCGCTCGTCATTTTGTGCATATTTACTTCTCTGACAAGGAGCGGTTTCATCTTGCTTCGTTGGTGGAACAAAATTTGGGATTACATGAATATCTCTAACCGTGTTAAAATGTTCGTATGTTGATTGCTTCAAACTTTCAGAAACAGCTGTTACAGCTGTAGATTGATTTAAACAAAATGTAATAACAGGTTCAAATGATGGATCTTTACCAACTAAAGTGATATCAGTTCCATGAAGAGTTGTTATAAAAGGTATTTCAATTCCTTGTGATTTTAAAATTTGAGTTGCCATAAATGCCGCTGAAGCATGTGGTATCGCGTAATGTACATGTAGTAAATCCAATTGTTCGTGTTTAACGACATCAACAATTTTACTTGCTAATTGAATTTCATAAGGTTGATATTCAAACAAAGGATAATCACTCAGCGAAACTTCATGATAAAAAATATTTTCACGAAAGCTCCCCAAACGAACTGGTTGTGCGTAGGTTATAAAATGAATTTCATGTCCCTTTTTTGCTAATGCTTTCCCCAACTCTGTAGCCACTACTCCACTCCCTCCAAATGTGGGATACAACACCATTCCTACCTTCATAAATTATATATCTAATATTTTCTGTAAAAATAATGAAAGAAACAATTCAAAGTGTAGTTAATCCTTATTCATTCTTGAATTTCTAAACCTTTTTTTGTCCACGAATCATTCGATCTTTACCTTGTAAATCTTGTTTCAATTCAATATTTACAAAATCATATTCCTTCAATAGTTGAATCATTTCATGTCCATACTTTTCATTGATTTCAAAGTAGATGTAACCATCATTCAATAATTTATCTTTGGCAATTTGTGTTATTTTCTCATAAAAAAGCAAAGGTGTTTTGTCCTCAACAAAAAGTGCTAAATGAGGTTCAAATTCCAGCACATGTCCTTGCATTCCTATTTTTTCATTTTCTAAAACATAAGGAGGATTTGACACGATAACATCTATAGAGTTATCCTGATAAGGAAATTCATCATTTAGAATATCGTTTTGCAAAAAGGAAACATCAATATTATTTAATTGAGCATTTTCTGTGGACAACTCAATTGCTTTTTCAGAAATTTCTAATCCTAAAACTTTAGCTGATTTAATTTCATTTTTAAGTGCCAATGCTATGCATCCAGATCCAGAGCAGATATCTACAATTTGATTGTTTGAATGATCATTAGACTTTACAATCCAATCGACCAATTCTTCTGTTTCAGGTCTTGGAATCAACGCTCGATGGTCGGTTTTAATCATTAAACCATAAAACTCCGTTTCGCCATATATGTACTGAAAGGGCTCTTGATTCAATAATCGTTTTACGATTGATCTAAAAAAAAGTAAATCAGATTCACTCATTTTCTCTGAATCTGCAAGTATTAGATCTGCAGAACTAAAACCTAATCTTTTTTGGGCAATCAATTGAAACATCCATCTTATTTCTCTATCAGAAAAAGTTGAATTTAATCGCTCATTAAAATATTTTTTAACTGACTTAACAGAATTATCCGAAACAAACATTAATTATCGTTATTACCAAAATAATAAGTGTAACCTAACCCAAATGTTATGAACTGTGAGGCTTTATTGTATTCTACAGCTTCCCAACCTCCACTCATTTTAGTACCTAAATCATAAGGTTTAAACACATATCCTTGAAAAGTATAACCAATTGTAAATCTATATGATGAATTTTCCGTGGCACTTAAAATCAATCCAATTGTAGGTTCAACAAATCCGGCATCAAAACGATAAGCTCCACCTCTATTTTTATCATTCAAGGTAGTTTTTAAAAAGTTTTCACTATACCCTACTTTCATTGAAAAATCCATTGCAAACCTAGTAGAATAAAATTTTTCATATCCAACCTTAATAAAACCTCCAAAATTGTGTAGTACACCTGTCATTGGTTCAGTAACTTTAAATTGATTCACTGAAAAATGTGTATATCTCAATCCAATCCCAAAAACAATAGAATTAGGTAAAGAATATTGATAATATGGGTTGACATCAACAATTCCTCGCATAACACTTGCAAACGGCTTATTTATAACCGAATTGGGCAACCCTAAAACAACATTAAAAGTATGTTTTGGAATAATTTCACCTACTGGCTCATATGAATTGTCAATGAAATTTGGCAAATCATCTTGAGAAAAAGATACAGTTGACAACAATAAGAATGCTAAAAAAATTCTTTTCATACATTTTTTTGAACTAATATATATAAATAAACGAAAAACAGCAAAAATCAACGAATAAATATCTTGATTTCTTTATTCAATAAACGTCTAAGTTTCGTTATTTTTGTAACATGGCAAAGCAATCATACATAGAAATAAAAGGTGCAAGAGTTCACAATCTAAAAAACCTAAGTGTAAACATTCCTCATGGAAAATTCACTGTAATTACTGGACTTTCAGGTTCTGGAAAATCTTCGCTTGCATTCGATACCTTGTATGCTGAAGGACAAAGAAGATATGTTGAGAGTCTGTCTTCCTACGCACGCCAATTTTTAGGAAAGTTAGACAAGCCTGAAACGGATTATATAAAAGGAATTGCACCTGCTATTGCTATTGAACAAAAAGTCATTTCAAATAATCCAAGATCAACAGTTGGGACAACAACTGAAATTTATGACTATTTAAAATTGTTATTTGCACGTGTTGGAAAAACCTACTCTCCAATTAGTGGAAATGAAGTTAAACGACATACAGTTTCAGATGTTATAGATTTCGTTAAGCAACTTCCTGATAATGATCGGATTTTAATTCTTTCTTCATTACCAAACATCCAATCATATGGAATAAAAGAGCAATTAAAAATCTTAATACAACAAGGATTTTCACGTGTTTTCATTAACAACGAAGTAGTTGATATTTCTGACATTGAAGATAACATTCCAAAAAATACTGAAAAAATTAAATTAATAATCGATCGTTTAACTGCTGACACATCAAGCGAAGAAGCACTAGGCCGATTAGGGGATTCCGTTCATTTGGCATTCACAGAAGGAAATGGAGAATGTAGTATTTTAACTATGAACGACCTAAAAGAAACGAACTTTTCTACTCGATTTGAATTAGATGGAATGGAGTTTCAAGTTCCTAGTGAACATTTTTTCACTTTCAACAACCCTTTTGGTGCTTGCAAAACATGCGAAGGTTATGGTCAAATTATTGGAATAGATGAAGACTTAGTTATTCCCAATAAAAATTTAAGTCTCTATGATGGCGCTATTTTACCATGGAAAGGTGAAACGATGAGTGAATACTCTAATCAATTGATTTTAAACGCTTCAAAATTCAACTTCCCTATCCATCGACCTATAAAAGATTTAACAAAAGAAGAATATCAATTACTTTGGAAAGGAAATAAGTATTTTACTGGATTAAATGATTTTTTTAAATTTCTGGAAACACAAGCATATAAAATTCAATATCGTGTAATGCTTTCCAGATATAGAGGGAAAACTTATTGTCCAGAATGCAATGGGACAAGATTGCGAGGTGATGCGAATTATGTAAAAGTACATGGGAAATCAATTACTGATATCGTTTTAACCCCGATAGATCAAGTTTTACCTTTTTTCCAGCAATTAGATCTTGGAGATTATGATCGACAAGTTTCAAAACGAATTTTACCAGAAATTACAAATCGACTCGATTTTTTATACAATGTTGGTTTGGGATATCTGACTCTTAATCGTCAATCTAATTCTCTTTCTGGAGGCGAGTCTCAACGCATTAACTTAGCAACTTCACTTGGAAGTAGTTTAGTTGGTTCCATGTATATATTAGATGAACCCTCAATTGGTTTACATCCAAGAGACACCGAACGACTGATAAAGGTTCTTCATAAACTTCGTGATTTAGGAAATACAGTAATTGTAGTAGAGCATGAAGAAGATATTATGCGTGCAGCTGATGAAATTTTAGATATTGGTCCAATGGCTGGAATCTATGGTGGTGAAGTTGTTTTCCAAGGAACGCACAAAGATTTAGTCAAAGCAAACAGTATCACAGCTGATTATCTAACTGGTAAACGAAAAATTCCAGTCCCAACACAACGTAGAAAACAAAAAAATGCTCTTCATTTTTCAGGCGTTAGGAAACATAATTTGAACGATGCAAAAGTTAGCATCCCTTTAAATAATCTAGTGTGCATTACAGGTGTCAGCGGATCTGGTAAATCAACATTAATTAAGGATATTGTTTATCCAGCAGTTCGAAATAAATTAGGTGAAGTTGCTCTTAGCACTCAAAATTTTGAAACTGATGGGGATTGGAAAATGATAAAAGCTGTTGAATTAATTGACCAAAATCCAATTGGAAAATCATCTCGAAGTAATCCTGTTACTTATGTTAAAGCTTTTGATGACATTCGTGAATTATATTCGAAACAGGCACTTGCAAAAACACGTGGCTATAAACCTGGTTTTTTCAGTTTTAATGTTGAAGGTGGCCGTTGTGAAATGTGTGAAGGTGAAGGAAAAATTACTGTTGGAATGCAATTTATGGCAGATATTCATCTTACTTGTGAATCTTGTAATGGTGCCCGATATAAATCTGAAACCTTAGAAATTGAATACAGAGGTGTAAATATTTCTGATTTACTCAACATGGATATTGAAAATGCCTTATCTTTTTTTAAAGAAGGGAATGGAAAAACTGAAGAAAAGATAATTGAGAAAATCCAACCTCTTTTTGACGTTGGATTGGGTTACTTAAAAATGGGACAATCTTCAAGTACAATGAGTGGTGGAGAGGCACAGAGAATCAAACTTGCATCTTTTCTTTCAAAAGGAAGCAAAGCCCCTTCTACCCTATTTATCTTTGATGAACCAACAACTGGATTACATTTCCATGATATTGATAAATTAATAATCGCATTAAATCGATTAATTGATGATGGACATTCTATAATTGTGATTGAACACAATGGAGAAGTAATTAAATGCGCTGATTGGATTATTGATTTAGGTCCCGAAGGAGGTGTAAATGGTGGACAGATACTATTCACTGGAACACCTGAAGATTTAATTAACTGTAAACAGAGCTATACTGGTCAACATTTAACTTTATAGATTTCTTTTTATGGATCATAGTAAACGACATCGACTAAAAAAATAATCGATGTCGTTTTTTATTATCGTTTTAAGTAGATAAATCCTTTATAAATATCGCCAGTATCGATTTGTCCTTCCGAACCTCCTAGTTCAAGAATGTAGAAATAAGTACTCTCTGGTAAATCATCACCATTTACATTGAGTTTATTAATTGATTTACCATCCCAATTATTCTGGTAATCATCACTTTGATAAACTAAAGTACCCCAACGATTATGTATCCAAATCTTTGTATTAGGATAGTCGTCTAGCCCATCGATAAAAAACAATTCATTCTTATTATCCCCATTCGGTGAAAAAGATTCTGGGATAACAACTCCACAAGTAATTACCTTTAAGGTTAAAGAAGTATCATAAACACATCCAAATTGATTGATTGCTGTAATAGTATAAACTCCAGCGTCAGATAATTGTGGATTTAAAATTGTATGAGAAGAACCTGTTGCTACCTGAACACCTTTAAAATCCCAAGTATAAACATCTGTCATTTTTGGGTTACTAATTGACATTGTAACATCTGTTTTTTTGCAAATATCAATCGAAGTCTCAGAAAGATTAAAACTTGGAAGTTCATTTACTATAACTGTAAAAGAATAAGTTGCAATATTTCCATTGACATCTGTTACTGTGTAATTAACCGATGTTGATCCAACAGGAAATATATCTCCTACATTATGCGAAGAAACAATTGTTGCAATTCCACAATTATCAGAAATCTGCTCGGTCCAAGATATAAAGTCACCAGAGCAATAAGAAGCTGAAACATTTGCAATATTTATTTGAGGTAATTCAGTATCAGAAACGTTAATACTGAAAAAACATGAATCTTTATTGCCAAAAGCATCAATCGCATAATAAGTTACAATCGTTGTTCCAACAGGATAAAAACCACCATTTGTGTGTGAACTTGTTAAGGTAGCTGTTCCACATAAATCAGTTGCTATTGGAATTGTTGACCAGAAAACGATTGCTCCACATCGACCATTATCATTCATCACTGAAATATCTGCAGGACAACCTGAAATAGTCGGTTTATCATGATCAACAACTGTAACAGAAAAATTACAAATACTTATATTGCCAGAAGTATCTGTTGCTGTATAAATTACATTCGTTATTCCAATAGGAAAGATTGAACCATTGACATGAGAACTTACAACTGTTGGAATTGTACAATTATCTGACGCTGATGGTTCCATCCAATTTACAACAGCATTGCATGAACCTGGTACACTTGCTACAACAATATCTGTTGGGCAATTAACAAATTGAGGTAATTCTGTGTCAAATACTGTCACATTAAATGAGCAAGTTGCAGTATTTCCAGCAGCATCGATTGCTTCGTATGTTACTATTGATACTCCAACAGGAAAAACGGAACCATTTGAATGTGAACTTGTAAAACTAGAAACACCACAATTGTCCATTGCAACAGGATTTCCCCAAGCTCCAACAGCACTACATTCTCCAATTATATTAGTCACTATGATATCAGAAGGACAATTACTTATTGTCGGATTTTCAATATCAACAACCGTTATTGTAAATGAACACATGGATGAATTTCCTGAATTATCAATTGCTCTATAAGACACTGTTGTTGTTCCAACTGGAAATATAGCTCCATTCGTATGTGAAGTTAATACAACTGGACTTCCACAATTATCTGATGCTATTGGAGTGACCCAAGTAGCAATTGCACCACATATACCTGGATCATTCATTAAAGTCAAATCTGATGGACATGAAATTATGGGTGCTTCCAAATCATTTACAGTGACACTAAACGAACAAGTTGAAACATTACCAGCTAAATCGGTTGCAGTATATGTTACAACTGTTGTACCAATTGGGAATAGTGTCCCATTAACATGAGAGCTATTAAACGTCGAAATACCACAATTATCTGATGCTGTAGGTATCGTCCAAGTTGCTACAGCTCCACAGACTCCTGTATCATTCGCAAGTATAATATCTGAAGGACAATCGGTTATTACCGGATTAATATCTTCTACAACTGTAATTGTAAATGAGCAAGTTGAAACATTTCCAGAAGAATCTGTTGCAATATAACTAACTGTAGTCGTTCCAATTGGAAATACATCTCCACTTGAATGTGAAGCTATTACATTTGGAACACTGCATTCATCTGTAATTACAGGTACAGCCCATGTAACAACCGCGTCACATGAAGTAGGTGAAGTTCCTATCGAAATATTTGAAGGGCAACCAGAAATAAGTGGTGGAGTATTATCTACCGATGTTATAAGAATTGTATCATGTACAATACAATCATTTCCATATTCAACACGAACAGAGTATTGTCCTAAATCTGTAACCCAAAGAGAATCTAATCTTGTACTATCTTGCCATAAAAATTCCGTAAATGGATTAGGAAAAAAATTATTTGTATTTAAAGAAAATGGAATGAAGGGACAAGGTGCAACTATATCTGCTCCTAAACCAACAATGCTACCTCCAGATGAAGGAGCAAAATTAAAATATGTGTTATTTCCAGCATTTGTACTATTCCCCCCAATGTTTAACATTGAATAAGAGCCAGTTGCATTTAAATTTCTTATGTTTAAAAAATCAAAATTAATACTTCCTGCTAATACTTTTAAATTTGCTTGAACGCCAACAGTCGAAGACTGTAAGTAAGTTATGAAACAAGGGCTTCCGGATGCATAAATTCTATTATTAATAGTTTGAGTATGTCCTGAATACAAAGTATATGTTTTTCCAGTAGAAAATATCAAAGTATCAATCATATTATTACCTTGAAGTGTACCATTCCCCATGAAAGTTAGTCTTTGAACATGTAAACTTCCATTCAAGGGATTTGCAACAAATCCTCCAACTAACGTCCCTGAATTAACGGATGAAACATGATGATAAACATGACCATCTTGACCATTAAATCCAGATGCTCCTCCACCAACTGCATTGGTCATGATTATATGACTTGTCCCAGCATTTAAAGTTGCATGACTCCCCACATAAACCCAAGGTGGGCTATCTGAACATTCAATTTCAGAACTTCCCAAAGTAAGGGTTCTAGAAAAATTGGAATTTGAGACAAAAGACCCTGTGTTAATATTATTGCTATTTGTATTCAGAGTTCCTTTAATAAAAGTAATAGAAGCAGTAGTAATTAATCCGCTAAAATCATCCATAAATTCCCAACCCCCATTTCCATTGAATAAAATGACTCCATTTACAAAAGTTCCATTCGTAGTTAGCGTATTTCCTAGGTTAGCAGATAAAAAATTTGTAGTTTCAACATTATAATACATTCCATTTTGTAAAGTCCAAGATCCATAAACATTTAAAGGATTTGTTATGGATCCATTAATAAATGGATTATTTAATGCTCCAATCCAAGTCATATTGTTACAATAATGATTTACACCTGTTAGATTCACATTATTGCTTGATGGAGTAAAACCGCTATTATTATTAAAAACAACATTATCCATTGGTGTTGGTACACAACCATTGACAGGAGGATAAACCCCATCATTTACCAGACTCCAATGATTAACATCATTCCAATCTCCTGTTCCTCCCACCCAATACAATGTTTTTCCAACCCCTAGAGGAAAAAGTATATTAGTATTTCCTCCCATGTCAAATGAATTTGTAGCTGTGATTGGTATGTTTCCACTTACTTGAATATTTTCAAGTAATGCATTACTAACATTGGCTACCGCTGACGATCCTATATTTAGATTTGAAGGTAAAGCTGATGAAGAACGAAGTTCAATTAGACCTGAACATGGAGCACTGTTTGCTTCAAGCAAAGAAGTGATTTGCTGTGTACGTCCATTTTCAAAAATATATTTCTTACTAGACGTTAAATATAATGTATCTATAATATTATTTCCACTTATTGTGCCATTCCCATTAAAAGTCAATTTTTTAACTGTCACAGATCCAATTAACGGATCAGCCATAAAATTCCCTACCAAAGAATTTGAATTAAGATATGTTATATGATGATAAGTATGTCCATTATTTCCTTTAAAACCAATACCTCCATCAATACTCCCTGAGAAAATAATGTGACTTGTTCCTGCATTTAAGAAAGTATTTGTTCCAATATAAATCCATGGAGATGAAACACTTTGACATGTTATTGTAGAACTCCCTAATAACAATGTACGAGATAAAATACCTGTTGAATTAAATGTCCCAGTAGTAATTGAATTACTATTTGTATTCAGAGTTCCTTTAATCAATGAAATTGAATTTGCAGTATTAGCTCCAGTAAAATTATCCATAAACCCCCAACTACCATCCCCATTAAATATTATTCTCCCATTCACAAATGCCCCATTAGTTGTAATTGTTTCTCCTAAATCATTTGATAAAAACGATGTAGAATGTACATTGAAAGCCATATTGTTTTGTAAAGTTAACGACCCGTAGACACTTAAAGGATTTAGCGGTCCTCCGAGAAATATAGGATTATTAGACGCTCCTACCCAATTCATATCATGACAATAATGATTGACACCTTCTAAATTCACAGTTCTACTTGCTGAAGTAAAACCACTATTATTATTAAAAACTACATCATCAATTGGAGTTGGTACACAACCATTTACAGGAGGATAAACACCATCATTAACCAAAGACCAATGATTTACATCATTCCAATTTCCTGATCCTCCTACCCAATAAAGTGTTTTACCAACTGCTGGAGGAAACAATATATTGTTATTACCAGTCAAATCAAATGAATTATTGGCTGTGATTGGTATTGAACCACTTGCTGTTATATTCTCAATTAAAGCATTGCTTATATTAACCGTAGCTGAAGGACCTATATTTAATGTCGCCGTTGAATTTGCAGAAGATCTTAATTCTAACAAACCTACACATGATGGATTATTCGCATCTAAAAGTAAATTAATTGTTTGGGTTCTTCCAGAAGTAAAAGTGTATTTTTTACTTGGTGATAAAATCAATGTGCCAAAAAGATTATTACCATCAACAGTACCATTACCTATAAAAGTTAATTTATTAACGGTTAAACTTCCAGCAGATGGATTACATTGAAAAACTCCATTAACTAAATGTGTGTTTGTATAAAGTATTTCATGATAAGCTTGTCCATTTTCGGCTCTAAATACAGAACCGTCTATAACAATTCGACTTGTTCCTGCATTTAAAACCGTATTACTTCCTGTAAATACCCAGCCTGATCCTACTGTTGAACAATTAATAATAGAACTACCAAGAATTAATGTTCGTGGATCATTAGTAGCAGAAGAGAAACCTCCAATTGTAAGCGAATGACTATTTGTATTTAATCTTCCTTTATTAAATGCAAAAGAACCTGATGAGCCAACTCCAGAAAAATCATCCATTAGCTCCCACCCACCTGTACCATCGAACGTAACTCGACCATTAATAAAAACATTACTTGTAGTAATTGTCTTACCAAGTGATGAAGATAAGAAAAAAGTCGATTTAATATCATATGACATCCCAGGCTGAAGTGTCCATGATCCAAAAACATTCAATGAATTAATTGTATTACTCGTTATACCTGGATTATTGGGAGCACTATTCCATGTCATATTTCGACAATTAGCGATCACATCTACATTGACCATTCCTCCAATAACAAATCCACTAAATGCATTAAAAATTACATCATCATTTTGAGAAGGAACAACTGCATGTTTTGTCGTTCCATTTGAAGTTGTTGCCCAATGATTTATATCACTCCAATTTCCTGATCCTCCTACCCAAAAGTAGTCTGCTGCAAATACAATGGATGTAGAAAGAATAATTAAACTGAAAGTAAATAAGTTAGTTATTTTAAGCATAAAATTAGTCTAGGTAATAGATAACCCAAACTTAATAAAAAAATCTAACTATTTTTTAATAATATTTAGAAATTCAATTAGTCAAATATACCAAGTAAAAAAGAGGTTGTCATAAATATGACAACCTCTTTCGAATTATCTGAATCTCTTTATTATCTATTTTTTCAAATAAACATACCCTTTATAAATCTCACC
>DAIOWV010000053.1:0-21480 GCA_036758285.1 Taishania sp.
ACGTATTTTGTGCTTGGTCTTCTTTTAAAATATCTGCCTGAACAGTTCCACGAACTTGTGCCAATGTATTTTTCTTGATTTCTGCATAAACATCAGCAGGTAAAACTTGATCACCTGTAACACCCAAAAGCATCAATCCCAATCCATCATTTCCTTCTGGTAAATCACCATTGTAACGTGGACGTTCAACTCCTTTCTCTTTGTAAATTGAAACGATTTTAGCTTCTACTTCAGCTTCCAAGCCTTGTTCTTTGATATATTTTTCACAATTTTGGTCAATTGCGGCATTCATGAAGAATCCTAACAACATCGGAGCTGGCCCGTTGATTGTCATGGAAACAGATGTTGCAGGGTGGGATAAATCAAAACCAGAATACAATTTTTTTGCATCGTCCAAACAACAAATCGAAACTCCAGCATTACCAATTTTTCCATAAATATCTGGACGGTGTCCAGGGTCATTTCCGTACAATGTTACCGAGTCAAATGCAGTAGACAAACGTTTTGCAGGCATTCCTTTTGATACGTAGTGGAAACGACGATTTGTTCTTTCAGGACCACCTTCACCAGCAAACATACGCGTTGGATCTTCTCCTTCGCGTTTGAAAGGGTATAAACCAGATGTGAAAGGGAATTCTCCTGGAACGTTTTCTTGCAATACCCAACGTAAAATATCTCCCCAAGCTTCGTATTTTGGTAAAGCTACTTTCGGAATTTGCAAATGAGATAAGGATTCAGAATGCGTTTGGATTTTGATTTCCTTGTCGCGCACCATGAATGAATAAACCGGATTTTTATATTTGTTCACTTTCACATCCCAAGAAGTGATTACTTCCCAGTTGAAAGGATCTAAATTCATTTTCAATTTGTCAAATTCTGCCAACAATAATTTGGACAAATCTGCACCATCTTTACCTATTATTTCGATTCCGTGTTGTGTAATTGTAGGTACTTTTCCTGAAATCGTTTCGATTGTTTTGAAAATACCGTACAATTTTTGAGCAACCTCCTTTTGGGAAAGTGCTTTTTGATCGTATCCACGATTGTTTTCAGCAATTTCTGACAAATAACGTGTTCTTGAAGGTGGAATGACGAAGATTTTCTCAGACATTTCTTTCGTGATTTCGAAAGTAGAATTCAAGCTTGCACCTGTTTTTTCTACAATCTTATCCATGATTGATTTGTATAATTGATTCGTTCCTGGATCGTTGAATTGTGAAGCAATTGTTCCAAAAACTGGCATTGTTGACGGGTCTGCATCCCACAAATTGTGATTGCGTTGGTATTGTTTTTTTACATCTCGCAACGCATCCAAAGCTCCACGTTTGTCAAATTTATTGATGGCAACAATGTCAGCGAAATCCAACATGTCAATTTTTTCTAATTGTGTTGCAGCACCAAACTCAGGTGTCATAATGTATAATGAAGCATCTGAATGATCTAAAATTTCTGTATCTGACTGACCAATACCAGAAGTTTCAAGGATGATTAAATCAAAATTAGAAGCTTTCAAAACTTGTAATGCTTCGTCCACGTATTTTGACAATGCCAAGTTCGATTGACGTGTTGCCAACGAACGCATGTAAACACGTGAATTGTTGATGGAATTCATACGAATACGGTCACCTAGAAGTGCTCCACCAGTTTTCTTTTTTGATGGGTCAACAGAAACCAATGCGATTGTTTTTTCTGGAAAATCAATTAAAAAACGGCGAACTAATTCATCCACCATTGATGACTTTCCTGCTCCACCTGTTCCTGTAATACCTAAAATAGGTGTGTTTGTGTTTTCTGCTTTGCTAAAATCAAACAATTTCAAGAATTCATCCTCGCGGTTTTCAGCCAATGAAATTAAACGTGAAATCGTTGTTACATCGTTGTCTTTTAGCGATTGGTAAACATCTTTTCCTTTTGGTAAATTCAAATCTGGAGTAGGGAAGTCTGATTTTTGAACCATGTCATTAATCATTCCTTGAAGACCTAACTCACGACCATCATCTGGAGAATAAATACGTGTGATTCCATAATCCATCAAATCTTTGATTTCTGTAGGTAGAATGACTCCACCACCACCACCAACGATACGGATATGACCTGCTCCTTTTTCTTGCAACAAATCATACATGTATTTGAAATACTCGTTGTGACCTCCTTGGTAAGAAGTCATCGCGATTGCATTTGCATCTTCCTGAATTGCTGTATTTACTACATCTTCAACACTTTTGTCGTGTCCAAGGTGAATAACCTCACATCCAGTAGACTGAATGATACGGCGCATGATATTGATTGCAGCATCGTGACCGTCAAAAAGTGCGGCTGCAGTAACGATTCTAACTTTATTTGCAGGGGTATAAATTGTATTATTTTCCATGAAACAAATGTAACTATTTTCTTAGAAATTTCCGAAAGTCAATATCGATTGAAATATCTTAATTGAATTCGTATCTCAAAGTAACATTCACATTGATTCCTTGTTCAGGTAAATTTAATATTCGATATCTACTCATATTGTTCAAATATGTTGCGTTTGTTAGATTGCGAATTTGTAAGCTTAAACCTAATTTATTCTTACCAAGAAGAAACGTGTTTCCAGCAGTGAAATGTAAAAGAAAATAACCATCTGTTGTTGGTTCATTGATATCTGTTCTTGATTGTTTTGCAAAGTAATGACCTACAATCATAAAGTATGAATTTTGAAGCCAATCAGCTTTAAAATTGGGTTTTACTTCAATTTCTTCTCTTATTGAAAATGGTGGAGTAAAGGGTAGGGGCATGCTCAAATCTAAGTTTTGATTGTAAACATATTCTATTCCCAATTCATTCGATAACCATTTAGTTGCATTCCATTTCGCACTAAATTCTGCACCTGTAAATAACGTTGATCCTTGTGTATATTGATAAATTTGTCCTGCATCTGGTAGTGGAGAAAATTTTGATGATGGACGTAAATAGATATAATTATTGAAATAATTTAAGAAGGGTGATATTGAAACGGTTAATTTATTTTTTGAATAATGATAATTTAAATTCATCATATATCCTCTTTCAGAGACCAAAGAAGAATCACCCATCTCGTGTCTGAATGTACCGTGATGCACCCCGTTAGAAGTCAATTCTACCATTGTTGGAACTCTAAATGCCGTTCCGATATCTGCTTTAATGTCTGAATTTTTACCAATTGTATATTTTGTTCCAAAAGAACCACTTACGTTAAAAAATGATTTATTAATTGCAGGACTTCTTTGTTGCGTTCCCGCTATTTCACCATTTTCATTGTATAAGTTTATAATTGAGTTATTTGCATTTTGGTAAGCTCCATCAAATCGAATTCCGGAAGAAAACATCCACCTATTTGAAGGAGTGTATTCAGCATATGTGTTTATTCCACCTAAAAAAGTTTTGAATGATGGAATTAAAAATTCATACCCATTTCTTTGATTTGTTTGGTATTGCAAGTTCACTCCAGACAGTACCTTCCAATTGTTCGTTGAATAAAGAGGAGTTCTGATATTTGCAGTAAGTGTTTGCAATGTCAAACCTAGAGAAAGATTTCCTTCTGGCGTAGGTCCAAATCCATGTGCATGAGGTAAAGATAATTCTTGTCGGTGATTATTTTGATACCCTAAGTCCATTTCTACAAATCCATTTTTAGTGAGAATTTGAGTATTTGAAATAAGTTTAAAGTGATTAATTACTTGTTTTGGAAGCTCAATAGATCTATAATCTCCATCATCATCAAGCTGATATGCTTTTGGGGCACCAAATGCTCCAATGAAAAAACCTGCATTTTGATGTACGTTTGATACATACAAACTTGTTCTTCCCCAGTCTTTTTTCACTCCTATTAATCCAGAAAGATTTAATTCATTTCCAGCTGTGTTTTTTAGTCTTTTATTATGGATTGGTAGGATATAACTGTTGTAGTAAAATGATTCTGCAGGTACCCTATAATCTGCAAACTCTTGGTAAGTCAATCTGAAATCTGTATAAATATCATTTTTATTATTTCGAATTGCTACGCTGGTACCAAATAAATCATTGTTTGATTTATAATTTAATAAAGCTTCCGCTTTAAACGTATTAGTGGGTAAAATTGGTGCAGGAAGAATATTTATCACACCTCCAATTCCATCTGAACCATATAATAATGAAACAGGCCCTTTAATAATTTCTAATTGATGTACATTGTACTGATCTATTTCAAGACCATGATCTAACCCCCATTGCTGTCCCTCTTGTTTAATCCCAAATTCATTGACGATGATTCGATTTAATGATAGTCCTCTGATAACTGGTTTTGCTATGCCTGTACCAGTATTGATTGAACTTAGACCTGGAATTCTTTCAAGTGAACCTGATAAGGTATTTCCTTGATATTTTAATAAATCTTCACAACTAACATGGATATAATCTAGTGTTTTAAGAATAGGAATGTACTTTCGTGAAGCAATTACGCTTATTTCTTCTATGTGATGGGTTGAATCATCCGTTTGTGAGAATGTTTGATAACTGAACAAAATCAGTACGAATGATAAAAATGATTTTTGACTCACTATTCTGTAATTGTTACATTGACAATTTTTGTACTAAAATTGTTTACTGAATCAAATGCTTTAATTGTAAAATATCCTTGCCCTGTTGGAATAAATGAACCAATTGTATAGTTGAAATTAATTGAATAACTTGTATTTGTTCCGGTTGGATAAAATTCTTCATTTAAGTTGTAAAGCGTGTTTTGTGAATCAGTAAACATGAATTGAAACTTTCCACCTTCAAGGGAATAATTGTCAGTAATCAACCCTTGAAAAGAAACTTGACTTCCTTTTACAAGTGTACTTAAATTTGCTGGTGAATTAATCGTTACTTCTGGGTTTTCTGTGTCAATTGGATTGTAAATAATGACATTAAATTCTTTTGTTTCGGCCTCATAACCATAGATATCCAGCAGACGTATCATGAAGTGATAGTTTCCCTCTGCAACATTAACTGGAATTGCAAATTGTTCTGTAATTGTTTGTTCGGATCCAGTTAAATCTCCCATTTTAATTACTGTCCATTCAGCACTTTTTCCATGATCATGACAGTCAAAATTTGCATGTGCATCAATTTTATATTGAGATAATGGATTTGCCGCTTTGAATAGGAAAGTAAATTTTAGGGTGTCTCCTACAGGAATTTTTAATACATTATTGAAAGATGAACCACACAATGTTTCTGTAGTAACAGGTATCGATTGATTGACAATTGTTATCGTTGGTTTCTCACTTTTTGGAGTGTCTTCGACTTTCTTTTTTTTACAAGAAAAACTTAAAAAGACCAATAATATAATTCCAATGTATTTCATGACTAATAATTTAAAAATAACAAGAACCTCTATAAAAAAGGCTCTTGTTATACAAATATAGATTTATTTTTTGCTGAATTTTGTTGCTAAAGAACCTTTTTCAGATTTTATAACTACAATATAGTGTCCACTATTAATTGTAGACAAATCTAGTGTGTAATCTTGTTGTCCTATCCCTGATTGACCTATGTTTTTTGAAAGTATTTCTTTTCCAGTTAAATCTAGTACAGATATTTGTACGTTTGATATTTCTTTTAATGAAAATGGAATAATAAGTGATTCGTTTGCTGGATTTGGATAAGGTGATTTAAAGGATAATATACCATCAGAAATTAATTTATCCACACCTAATTCCTCATGCTCAAATTCAACGATTGGATAAATTGCAAAGTGTGTTGCAATAGGAGTGAAGTTTCCTGTGTAAAAATCAATCCAGTTTGATGCACCATGACCATGTTCTTTTACTACATTTCGATACAATGTGCTCAAATCAGTAGTTGATCTTGATCCATCGGGAGTATATAAAATACCAATTGTATCCCCCTCATAGCCACCATGTGCATAATCACCAATGTCAAATACAGCAAAAAAAGCATCGTGTACATGTGCATGATTGTCAAGCATCACAACAGTAGCACTTCCATCAAGATTTATATCATGAAAGTGAACATGACCATGTTGTACTTCTGAACTTGGTTTTCCATCGTTTCCTACATTCAAAATTCTTACAAATGCTTCATTTTCTTCATTTGTAACAGTTCCTGTTGCATGAATAATAACGCCTACAACATCTCCATGTTCGCTTATTTCATATCTTTCTCCAAATGCTTCTTGTTTCTTGTGACTCATTCCCGAGTAAAACCCCCATTGACTAGATCCTGTATATTCATTTGTTGACAAAGGTAGTCCTTGTGCGTGGTTTTGTAATGTATCTTCTTGGGCAATAGAAGATGTTACATTTAGCAAAGCAACAGTTGATAATATAAGTATATGTTTCATCATTTTATGTATTTTTGTATATAAACTTTTATTCGTATAATTGCAATTATGTTGCAATAGTACAAATTATTTTTTAAAATGCAACAATGTTGCGTTTATTTTTTTTAAAATGAAGAATCCAAGAAATACAGTTGCTAAGTCAGAAATTTTAAAACTGATTAACCATTCCCCCGTTGCATTGTCTCATTCTGAAATTCAGAATGAACTTAATGGTTTATGTGATCGAGTGACTATATATCGCGTTTTAGAAAGATTGATTTCTGAAGATGAAATCCATAAAGTTGTTAATTTAGAAGGAGTTGTGAAGTATGCGTCTTGCCATACATGTGCTTCAGAAGAGAAACATGTTCATGCACACAATCATGTGCATTTTAGTTGTGAGACATGTAAAGAAGTAACTTGCTTGGAAAATGTTGAGCCAAGTTTTAAAATACCAACAAATTATTCGGTAAATGAAATGAGCTTTACTCTGTCAGGGATTTGTCCTAATTGTCAATAATTGATCTTATAAAGATTTTGTTCTTCCTCCATCAACAGGAATATTGATCCCATTAATATAAGAAGCCTCTGGAGATGCTAAGAACACTATTGCATTGGCTACTTCACTAGGTTCAGCAATTCGTTTCATTGGAGATTCTTTTGCCATCTCATCAAAAATTTCAGAAGTCGATTCTCCGGTTTTCTTTGACTTTGCATCAGCGATGTTTTGTAATCGGCCAGTGTTTGTAGCTCCTGGTAAAACATTATTCACAGTAATACCGTATTGACCTAATTCGTTGGCTAATGTTTTACTCCAGTTTGCAACTGCACCACGTATTGTATTTGAAACACCTAGGTTGTTTAATGGCTGTTTCACACTAGTTGAAATTACATTGATGATACGCCCATAACCAGATGATATCATGCCTTTGTACAAAGATTGGACAAGGATGTGATTACAAATTAAATGTTGATTAAATGTTGATGTGAATTCCTCAATATCAGCATCTATTATTGGTCCACCTTTTGGTCCCCCCGTATTATTTATTAATATGTTAGCAATGTTACCTGCATTCACCCATTGTTCTAAAACTTGTTTTAGTTCTTGAGGTTTACTGAAATCAGCAACTAAGTAACCATGTTTTTGATCAGCGTTTTTAGATAACTCTTGTACTTTTGTTTTTAACGTTTCCTCATTTCTAGCTATTAATACAACATTTGCACCTTTATCCGCCAATTGTTTAGCAGTTTCCCATCCAATTCCTTGTGTACTTCCACATACAAGTGCTGTTTTATTTTCTAATAACATAAATTTGAGTTTGTGAGTAAAATTAATGAAATGATTAAGAGAATCATAGTTTTGAGACAAAAAAAGCGAACCCATTGTGAGTTCGCTCAATTTTTACTTTCGTATGTTAATTACGCTTCTGTTTCAAAAGGAACAACAGATACGAAAGAACGATTTTCTTTTTTCTTACGGAATTCTACAGTACCATCAGTCAAAGCATACAATGTGTGGTCTTTTCCAATTCCAACATTTGCTCCTGGGTGGTGTTGTGTTCCTCTTTGACGTACAATAATGTTACCAGCAATTGCTGCTTGTCCACCAAAAATTTTAACACCCAATCTTTTACTTTGAGATTCACGACCGTTTTTAGAACTACCGACTCCTTTCTTATGTGCCATGTTTTTATAATTTTAACCGGACAATGTCCGATATAGTTCTTAATTACGCTTTAATACCTGTAACTTTAATCGCCGTAAATTGTTGACGATGTCCGTTTTGTTTTTGATAACCTTTTCTTCGTTTCTTTTTGAAAACGATTACTTTGTCTCCTTTAACGTGCTGAACAACTTCCGCTGTTATATTAGCACCTTCTATAGCCGGGGCGCCTAAAGTAATTTTTCCGTCATTGTCAACTAAAAGAACTCGATCAAAAGTAACTTTATCTCCTTCTTTAGCATCCAAACGATGAACAAAAACTTTTTGGTCTTTTTGAACTTTGAATTGCTGCCCTGCTATCTCTACAATTGCGTACATATAGCTTAATTTAATTATTAATATAAAATTTGGACGACAAAGATATTAATTTATTTTAAGAAGTCAACAATCTATAGTGAATAAATTAAAAAATTATTGTTTTATGATTCGATGTGTTGATTTGTTGTTCTCTTTGTCTGTAATTAATAGTAAATATATTCCTGTAGCAAGTTTATTCAAATCTATTGTAGTTTCGTTGGATATTGTCGTTTCAATTAATATGTTTCCTTCAAGTGTTAACAATTTGATATTTGAAGATTCGTTTGATGATGATTGTATTGAAATAGTATTTTTAGTAGGGTTTGGAAAGATATTATAAGTGGGAGGTGTAATTATTTTTTCCAGAGAAAGATGACTGTTTGGATTTACTTCATAATGGAAAAGACCACCTAAGTCCTGGCCAACAAAAAGATTTAATAAATTGTTGTCATTGATATCTTTGACGAAAAAAGTGGAGTTAGCATCAACATTAATATCTAAAAAACTCGAACTAATTAAATTGAATGCATTACCTGGTGAAAGATTATTGGTGATTTCTGTATAATAATGTATTTTCCCATCAGAAGCACCGAGAAATAAATGTGTAGTGTCATTCAATTTGAAAAAGTGAGGAGAAGCATAGCTTTCAGGGAAATTGAAATCTGTTATTTGTATATTTCCTAATTTGTTATTGATTAATTGAAATGATGGTGAATTAAAAGTGCCAATATTTTGATAATAATGTAGGGTACCATTTCTATTCCCAATTACAAGATCTAATAAACCATCTTCATTTAAATCAAATAATTGTGGATACGATGATCCTCCAACTTGAATGACGTCATTGTTGTTGTCTCGCAAGTTGATTGTTGGATTAATGAAGTTTGTTCCATTGTTTTCATATAGAATTAGAGTTCCATCTTCTCTGCCTAAGATTAATTCTTTCGTTCCATCTCCGTTGATGTCGCCAAAAGTGGGAACAAGACGAAGTCCATAGTTGAGAGAAGATAAATTGAGCCAATTGGAGTCTATGAATGTAAATTCAGGTTGGCTTGCTGTCCCAGTATTTTGATAGTATGCAATAGAGCTTGATCTGGTTGTGTTATTTTCATATCTGTATAAATTTGAAATTAATAAATCATCCAATCCGTCATTATTGACATCATAAATTACAGGTATGGACCCCTTTCCATGTTCTATCATTTGATTTTGTAGAAACGAATTTGTTACATAATTGAACGTTGGGTTGTTGTCAGTTCCTGAATTGTGATAAAATAAGACGCTTTTTTCATTTTGAGAAATGTGTTTTGCATTTGTAGCAACTATCAAATCTTTTACTCCATCAAAGTCTACATCAAGATAATAAGGAGCAGGGAAGGAGCTGATTAAAGCTTGTGTTGTATTACTTGGGAAGTTTGTTTCTACACTTATCATGGCTGAATTTGTGTTTGGGGAAGTGCCACCATTGATAAGTAAAAGCAAGTTATCATAAGAAACATCTCCTAGTATTAAATCTAAAACGCCAGAGTTGTCATAGTCTAAGGCTAATATTGTTGATCCCGAATGTCTGGAGCCTTCATCTTTTTCTGTGTTGTTTGAATTGTTTTTGATGGATTCAGGATTTGTTAAATTTCCGCCAATACAAGGTGAATTTGGATCATTGAGAATAACAGTGTTACCTACTTCATCTTCTGAAAATTTCCCCCAACATTCATTGGTTAATACAAATTCTAGTGAATCAGGAATTCCGTAATTCTCCATACTCATGTTTTTGTGATATTCTAAATGTTGTCCACCTTGATGGAATGTCAGAATGTCTATATCTCCATCGAAATCAACGTCAATTATTGCAGGGATGTCACTCGAGGCTATGAATAAATTAGATCTGAATCCATTGTAATCCGAGAATACGATTGGTTGAAATAGTTCCCATTGAAGACCTGTTGAAAAATCACCAGTATTCTTATATACTTTTAACCCGCCAATACTGTAGGTAAATAAGTCCAATTTGCCATCATTGTCATAATCCACTAATGTTGCTCTGTATATTATATTGGTTGGGAATTTTTTGTTGGCATCATGAATGAAATTCCAATTTTTCACACCGTTTGTTTCTTCTTGACGAAAGACTCGAATGTTATCAGAACTTCTATCAAATATGAATAAATCTAAATTTCCATCGAAATCATAATCAATGGATGAAAATTGAGGGTAGTTTAAACCTCCGGCCCATGGATTCTTTAATAATTCACCATTTCTTGACACATCAATAGAAGATGAGTATTCAAACGTTAATTGAGCTATTAGTTTGCTGTTGGTAAGAATGAAAAATAAAATTAAATACTTTATTAAATTGAATCTCATTTCTTTGTTTTTATGCTAAAATAGTCTAAAATTCATTCACAACAGCCAACTTTTTTAGTTGCAGTAAATCTTTACATAAACCGAAGCTTGAGAAGCTCCTTGATGAATGGTTTTTATGTTGATTGTGTCCAATGTCTTTGTTTTAAAATGCTTAATAATAGTTGTTTGTGATGTTTTTTGTTGGATTAAGTTATTAATTTTCAAAAAAATGGCAATTTTTAATTTTTAAAATATTACATTTACGACCAATTTTAGAATTAACATTTCCATGTTGGATAATTTGTTAGTTCAAAATTGTTTAGTAATTTAGCTATTCAATTATTACTATTGAAAAACAATTTTATGACAAATAGAGTTATCATTACAGCATTGTTTGCTGGTTTTTCTGTTGTTTCTTTAGCACAGAGTAAACAAATTTTGGATGCAGAAAAAATGTATGCTAGCCAAAATTATTGTGAGGCTGCGGATAAATGTGCTTTGGCTTATTCGAAAATCACAAGAAAAGGAGCTTCAGCTAAAAAGTCTAAGGCCGATATGGCTTTTAAAACTGCTGAAAGTTACCGTTTAACTGAGCGATTTAAAGACGCTACTGAGTGGTATGAAAGAGCTATTTTATTAGAACATTTCAATACAAATCCATTGGTTTATTTATACAATGCTGATATGTACCTTATCTTAAATGAAAAAGATAAGGCAACAAAAAACTATCAGGCATATAAAAAACTTGTTCCTAATGATGGACGTGCTGATATAGGATTAGAGTCAATCAGTAAAAGAGATTCTTATGTTTCTAAATTGTCAACTAAACTTAAAGTTGATAATGAACAAAAAATCAATTCAAAATCATACGACATGTCTCCAATGTTTGGTGATAAAAAAGACGTAATGATGTATTTTGGTTCAAGTAGAGAAAATAGTACAGGTTCTTCTAAAGATCCACGTACTTGTGATAACTACATGGATATTTGGATTGCTGAATTGGATAAAAATGGAAACTGGAAACAACCAGTTTTAATTGACGGTGAAGGAATTAACACTGAAGATAATGAAGGTACTGTAGCATTTGACGGTAGAGGAAAAACAATGTTTTTTACTCGTTGTCCAAATGAAAAGAAACAAAATTTAGGTTGTGAAATCTGGGTTTCTGAGTCAAAAGGAAAAAACAAATGGGGAGCACCTAAAAAATTAGAATTAAAATCTCATGATTCATTAACAGTTGGTCATCCAGCAGTTTCTGAAGATGGAAGAGTTTTAGTTTTTACAGCTGACTTACCAGGTGGATTTGGTGGTAGAGATTTATGGTATTCTACTTATACTAAAAAATCAGATTCTTGGTCAACACCAGTAAATCTTGGTCCTGAAATTAATACAGCTGGAGATGATATGTTCCCAACATTTGCTAATAATGGAGATTTATTGTACTCAACTGATGGAAAACCAGGACTAGGTGGTTTAGATATTTTCCGTGCAGAGAAGCAAAGTGATTCAAAATGGTCTAATCCTGAAAACGTAGGTTCACCAATCAATTCATCAAACAATGATTATGGAATGATTGAGCATACTGAAAGAACAGGTTTCTTTACTTCTGAAAGAAAAAGTGCTAACGGTGAAGGAAAACCAGATATTTATAAATATGAAATTCCTCCATATGTTTATGACTTGAAAATTGTTGTAACTGACATGAACGAGAAGAGTGTTAAAGTTGCAGATGCTAAAGTTATTGTAACATCATCAAAAGGTGAAACTTGGGAAGGATATACAAACAAACAAGGAACAGTTTTCTGGGATAAAAAACCAAGTGGTGATAGATTTATCAATGAAGAAGATACTTATACTATTAAAGTTTCTAAAGATGGATACCACGATGCAGCAGGATCTCGTATTACAACTGTTAATTTGAAATATGATCAAAACTTCTTAGTTGATTTGGCATTGTTACCTAAAAAACCAATCCGTCTACCAGAAGTTCGTTACCCTTTGGCTAAATGGGATTTATTAGTTGATTCTACATTTAACTCAAAAGATTCATTAAATTTCGTTTTTGATTTATTGAAAGAACACCCTGGAATGATATTGGAACTTAGTTCACATACTGACTCTAGAGGTACAGCAACTTCGAATCAAGTACTTTCTGAAAATCGTGCTCATAAATGTTATGAATACTTAGTTGTAGAGAAAGGTGTTGATCCAAGAAGAATCGTTCCTGTTGGAAAAGGTAAAATAGAGCCTCGTACAGTTTACAAAAATGGAGATAATTATGCTGTATCTGCTCCAAGAACTGAAGATGGAGATTTATTAGAAGGATGGTCAGAAGTTGTTTTAACTGAAAAATTGATTAACTCTTATCAAAAAACAAATAAAGCGTTATTTGATCAGATGCATCAGTGGAATCGTCGTACTGAAGGGAAAGTATTAAGCTTGGATTTTGATCCAGCTACTGCACCAGCAGCACCAGCAAGTTACCTTGAATTTAAAAAAGTACCTAAATAGTATTTTTTCATAATATTAAGAAAAGGGCTTGTAAAATTTTTACAAGCCCTTTTTCTTTTAACATTAAGATAATCTTTTGAAAGATTTCCTTAGATTAATACACGATATCTTTGCAACAACCTACTTTGGCTTTTTTTAAAATTAGCAGTAATATGAATTTACTTTTTCAAAGATATCTCAATTCTTACTCTGGATTATCAAAAGAATCCTGGATGCTTTCCATTGTAATGTTGATTAATCGATCAGGAGCAATGGTTATGCCTTTTATGGGGATATACTTACATAAAGAATTAGGATATAAATTAAGTGATGCGGGATTTGTATTAAGCGCTTATGGAGTAGGTGTATTGGTAGGTTCTTGGTTAGGTGGCTTGATTTGTGATAAAATAGGTAATTTTAAAACTCAATTATTAAGCTTATTTTGCTGTTTTCCACTTTACTTTATTATTCCAGAATTTACGTCATTAAGAGATATTTGTATTTTACTTTTCTTTTTAAGTGTTTGTTATGAAATGTTTAGACCTGCCAACTCTGTAGCAATAACAAAGTATGCTAAAAAGGAAAATATTACTAGAGCTTTTTCATTAAATCGAATGGCTTTGAATTTGGGCTTTTCAATTGGTCCAGCCATAGGTGGTATTTTGTCTGCATATTCCTTTCATTTGTTATTCTATATAAATGGATTTGCTTGTATTATTTCTGCAATCGTATTTATTTTATTTTTTAAGAATCGAAAAGAACGGAATGAATTAATTGAAGATGAAGTTAAAGATTACGATGCAATTAATCAATCAGTTAGATCGCCCTATACGGATACTAAGTTTTTACTATTTACACTTTTTTGTTCATTTTTTGCCATTTCATTTTTCCAGTTACTGAATACCTTGCCTCTTTTTTTAGAAAATGGTGTTGGATTGGCTCAAAAAGAGATTGGATTCGTTATGGGGTTTAGTGGTTTTGTCATTGTTGTTCTAGAAATGCCTTTAGTTGCAATAGCTGACAGAAAATTAACCATTGTTCAAATCATGTTTTGGGGTACTTTAATCACAGGATTAAGCTTTTTCTTATATACAATAAATCAATCGTTGTTACTGATTTATTTTGCTATTTCACTAATGAGTATAGGTGAGATTTTGGTTCTACCATTCATGTCAACTGTTACAGCTTTTCGTTCGGGTTCAAAAAATAAAGGAGCTTACATGGGAGTTAACGGTCTTTCAATGGGAATTGGACTGATTGTTTCGCCATTATTAGGGACGATTATTGCAACTAAATTTGGCTTTTCTATATTGTGGCTTGGAACCTTTATTTTGTTAATAATAACAGCAATTGGATTTAAATATTCAATTGGTCCTATGGAAGAAATTAAGAAATAATCACTTTACAGTATGTTTGCTGTGCTTTTGCCAAATAAATTTTAGGTTTAGTTAATAGTTTCGAATAAGAAAATTGTAGTTTAGTGTTTAAGCTTCAATTATCGATAAACTTAATTATTTTTGGAATTATAATGTTTCCAATGAATGAATTGAATAGTTTTTTTGACCTTAAAATCCAAGTACTAAATCAGTACAAAATTTTTTACCCCTATTTTAATGGTGATTGGAAATCATTTTCATCAGAAGACATCCGAAATTTAATTGAGAAGATCGAAGAAAAAACAGGTAAAACATTAAGTGAAAAATGGATTTATACGCATTTAAAGCCTGCTGACAATCAAAAGTTACCTAGAAAAGATACATTAAACATACTGGCCGAATTCGTTGATTGTAATTCATGGGATGAGTTTCTTTTTAAAAGCACAATTGATATAGCTGAACCAAAAAGAAAGAATGTAACGAGAATTATACGTTTAATCGTGCTTTTACTTCTTTTCGTTAGCACCATTTTTCTTACGATTAAATATTTTAATTCAGAGAATAAAAAGGATATAGAACTTAAAAACGAGTACACAGGTAAGCCAATTCAAGTCGATCAAGTAACGGTTTACAAAGTTGAAAATGATAAAAAAATTCCAATTGTTGTGAATGATTCAAAAATTGAATTGAATGAGGATGATAAAAAAATTGTGATAGAAAGCCCATTTTTTGAGACAAAGGAAATTGTAAATCCTCATGAACAAAAGCAGATTTTGATTAAGCCAGATGATTATGCAATGGTTTTAAAAACGTTTATTGAATCAGATTTGAAAGATTGGAAGACAAGAAAAAGTCAACTGGATAAAATTCTATCAGATGAACTTGAAGTTATTCTCTTGTTTCAAAATGATTTGGGAGCTGAGTATATGAATAAAGAAGATTTTGCATCGAAATTAATTATCCCAACAAGCGAAACGAAAAAATGGGAAATATTACAATTAGAGACCAATTTTGAAAAAAAAATAAAATTTATTAGAATTAGAAAACAATGAAAAAGTTACTTGTCATTTTTTTATGTTCATTTTCAACTATCTTTTCTTTTTGTCAAAGTAGTTTAAATGAAATGGATAATTCCTTCAATCAATCATTGACTAAAAAGGAAATCTCAGCACATCAGTACAGTTCATTAAAAAAAATCACTGATTTTTATGAGTACCTTTCATTGTATTCAAATCAAAAGGATAAAGAACTTAAAAATGAACTTAAAACTTCAATCCAAAATTTATTTAATTCATCAAATGAAGAAATTATTGATGTAACGAATACAAATTTCTCATCAATAACCTTGAATGAATTTCTTGAAAAGATAGATGGTAAAAACTATCAATTTCAAATCATAGACCAAAAAACCTTAGATATTCTGCAAAATCAATTTTGGATAAATGAATATACATTAAAAGTCACTGCTTCAAATTATTTAATAAATAATAAGGTTCATCAAAAAGTTTACTTTAAAAAAGTGAATAAGGAGTTTGGAGGGAATACAAAGATTGTTTGGGAAATGAAACTAGGAGAAATGACTCGTTAATTTTTTAATTACAGTTCTTTATTAATAATTTTAGTTCTTCATCAACTTGTTTTGATGCTGTATTTTTTGTTAATGCTATTTTGAAATATTTTTTTGCATTCATACAATTCCCTTTTTTAGAATAATATTTACCTAACATTTCATATGTAACATAGGATTCACTGTTTTGATTGATAAAGCGTTGAATATCTTGTTCAGAAAGTGTCAATTGTTTGTCAAACATCAAATATTGTGAAATTGCATACTTGGTTTTTTTGAATGCTAAAAATCCAGCATATTCACTCGAATTAATAAATGCGTCTTCTTTTATTGAATCGTTTATTATTGCTTTTTTAGCTTGAAATGTTCGGTTTAAATCATAACCTATAAATTTACCTAATTGAAAATCGCTAGTTGTAATATAAAACATTCGTTCAGTTGGAAGCATTACAACACTATGATGTGCCAGTAATTGATTGATTGCTCTCGGGTTTCCAATTCCTAGCGTGTCATTATTGCTAGCATTTTGATTACGTAATAATGTTGCAACATCTGTTGGATTAAAACTATTTTTATGATTATCAATCAGCTCTTTTACTCGATCATAACGATATCTACTGTCGCTATTTTTTATGTTTATTTTATTGATAGCGTCATTTTTAAATGCGTTTGATTGATAGTGATTTGAACAAATTAATTCATCATTAATCATTTCAAAAACTCCAATTTTTGTAGGTGATTTCTCAATTAATATTGTTTTATTATCATTTGCTGATCCAATCATTAATGTTTCTGAAACAAATGTTTCTCTTTTTTTAGCTATTTCAATAGCTTCATTGATGTTTTTAGCATATTGTAAAATCTCTCTTGCAAGAATGGAAATGGGTGTTTTTGAACCAGTCGGTAAATCAGATTTTGAAGCATTTATTGTTACAGTCAAACCTTGTTCATTCATGCCTGAAGCAACTCCTGTAAATCCCGCCCATGAATAAGAAACAAATTTATATCCTTTTGAAGGGTTAATAAATAAAATAATTTTTTCCTTGGCAAAGTCATCTCCTACATAGAAATCAAAATTCCTTCCAATTATAAGATTTTTAGTAGTTGTTTTTTCTCCTTTTAATGCAAATGATGTACAGCCAACGACACTATAATCGTTAAGTGCATGCCCCATATCATGAGCTGCATGATAACCTAAAATACGTGTATACTTTGGAGCGATGTAATCAAATTTATCTGTAAAAGTTTGTGAAATACCATAAATTTCTTGTTGATTTTCCAATGAAATGTGTTTTGGGATAGAACTTGTAAAAAATCCCATCATGATTTTTAGAAAATTCTGAAAAGCACCTTTAGGAACAAATTGATTGATTTGTCCAACAAAAATTTCTTCTTGATTTTGATTCAGTTCTTTTGCTAATTCTCCATATATTAACCCACGTTCATATGGTTCTCCTTCAATGTACATTTCCCATATTCCAAACTCATTTTTCCTTAAGTAATTTTCACCCAATACATAATAGTTTTCAGCTATTTGTTCTCTTTGTCCAATCGAAATATTTGGTACTTCAGGTGTCGGAACAGTTGCTGAAAACAATACAAATAGAAATAGTATAAAAACTAGTAAAAATGTTACTTCAATTGGAATAAGAATTAAACGAAGCAAATATTTGATGATTTTTTTCACTTGGAGAATTTGATGATATAAAATTAATGAATATTCTAGATGTTGTCGATATTCTGATTGTTAAGAATTGCTTATATTGTTGAAGATATGTCAACTATTGAATAACGAATGACAAGTCTATCTCCCCACATTTAAAATTTCCTTTTGGACATTCTTTGTGACCATGAAGACCACAAGGGCGACAATCTAAATTTTGAACTTCTAGTACTTGAGAATCATCAGAAAGTGGTCCAAAACCAAATTCTGGAATTGTTGAACAAAAGAAAGCTGTTACGGGGGCGTTCATAGCAGAGGCGATGTGTAATGGGCCAGAATCATTGACAAAGTTACGTTTTGCATCTTTCATTAATGCTGCTGAATCAAGTAAATTGAGCTGACCAGTTAAATTCACAACGTTATTACTAGCACTCCTATTTTTAATTCGTTCACACAGATCAAAATCAGAAGGAGCTCCCAATAGATAAATGGTTGATTGATTACCTAGTTTTTGAATTAGCTCGTTCCATTTTTTTTCAGGTAATTGTTTCGTAAACCAAACGGATGCAGGACATAAACAATAATAGGAAGTTGATTTGTATTGTTGGGTTTTTTCAAAAGATTGCTGAGAAGGAAATAACTCTGGTTTTGATGATAAATGAGCTCCAAATTCTTCTAATAATTGAAGATTCCGAGAAACTTCATGAGTGTTATCACCGATAAAATGGTCAAATTTTTTTGTAAATGCCAAGGAAAATGGATTTTTCTTGAACCCATACTTTTTTTGTGCTCCAGATAAAATTGTAAGGAAGCCAGAACTACCAAATCGATGAAAATTGAAAACGATATCGTATTTTCTTTTTTTGAACTCTTTCCTCAAACGGAATAACTCTTTTATTTTTCCGTTTTTCTTATCAAAAGTGAATACATGTCGAATCTTTGGATTGTTTTCCAGAAGTGATTCGTTACCCTTTTTTACAACAACATCAATTTGAGCATCTGGAAACAACCGATTGGCTTCAGATATTGCTGATGTCGATAGGATTACATCTCCCAAGAATGCTGTTTGAATAAAAAGTATTTGTTTCACGATAACTTTGCTTAGAACAAATATACTGCTTAATAATTTTTGAAAAACAAAAAAACCGAGCTGGCTTTCATCAACTCGGTCAAAATATTACTTTTTGAACGACTATAAAACGTCTCTAATTTCTTCTACTTTATCAAAAACACTTTTAGCATATGGGCAAAGTGGAAGAATTTTTTTATTATTCGCTCTTGCAAAATCTACAGCTGCTAATAACATTTTTTTACCAACTCCTTGTCCGTTAAACTCAGGTTCAACTTCGGTATGGTCAATAATAAATCGTTCTGTTCCAGCCCATGAATAGGTCATTTTTCCAGCTTGTTTTTCTCCTTCAACTGCTTTGAAAAAGCCCTTATCTTCGTTGTTAACTTGTTTTATTTCCATGATATAAATTCAATTTTTAAATTCTATTTCTGTAGAAATTGCAATTCCCTTTTCTAATAGTTTATGAATGGGACATGCGTTTGCGATTGCCAGCATTCTACTTTGTTGTTTCTCGTCTAATTTACCAGTAATCAACACTTTTCGAGCTAAAAATGTATTATCCTTATCTTCTTTATTTAACTCAACATTTACTTCAATTTCAGAAACATTCCATTCTTTTCTGTCAGAATACATTCGCAAAGTAATAGAAGTACATGAAGCTAAAGAACTACACAATAATTCCCCTGGATTCATACCAAGGTTTTGACCATCTAAATCAAATGGTTCATCGGCAATGATTGTGTGATCATCTGAAGTAATGATTGTTTTGTATTTATCTTTTTTTGTGATAGCTTTTACTTGATCCATAATTGGTTTGATAAATGAATATTCTTTATTTCGTTCGTAAAATACACATTATTTTTTGATAGAATATTCTGGTAAAGGAACGAATTCAGTTTCTCCTGGCACTTTAGGGAATTTTTGCTCCAACCAATCATACTTTGCTTTTTCAATGATATTTTTGTCTGAATTAACAAAATTCCAATGGATGTATCGTTCTTCAGGAAATGCATCACCACCAAAAATATAAATGGTTGTATTTTCAGCTAATTGCATTTTACATAATTTACTGTCTTTTGCAACCAATATTTGTTTTGTTCCATATTCATTGCCGTCATTTGTGATAGAACCTTCTAAAATATAAAGGGCACTTTCCCCAAATAAATGTGATCCAATATCAATAGTAACGGCTTCAGTGCTTTTTATTTCAATAAAATATAAAGGGCTATGAGTTGGAACTGGGGAGGTTTTTCCAAATGCTGAACCAGCAATTAGTTTAATTGATACACCATCTTGTTCCCAATGTGGAATATCTTTTGCCTCAATGTGATAAAAACTTGGTTCACTCTGCTCCAATAATTTTGGAAGTGCCACCCAAATTTGTAAACCATGTAAACTTTTTTCGGAGGTTCTTAAGTAATCTGGTGTTCTTTCAGAATGGACAACACCTTTCCCAGCAGTCATCCAATTTACAGCACCAGGTTGAATTTCCAATTCTGTTCCTAAGCTATCTCTATGAAAAATTGCACCTTCAAATAAATAGGTTAACGTAGATAATCCAATATGAGGATGTGGTGGAACATCCAGATTTTGATAATCCTTTAATTTTGCTGGCCCCATATGGTCTATGAAAACAAAAGGTCCTACAGAGCGTTTTTCCCTAAAAGGTAGAAGTCTACCAACTAGAAAGTTTCCAATATCAGCAGCTCGCTCTTCTATAATTAATTGAATATTCGACATGTTTTTATTTTTTAAAGATGCTTCTCAAAGATATTAAATTTTGAGAAGCATCTTTTATGATTTTTATTAATTGTTAATCTTCCAAATATCCAAATTTACCTTGATTAAAATCATTAAATGCTTCAATAAGTTCTTCTTTCGTATTCATAACAAAAGGTCCATGTGCTGCAATTGGTTCATTAATTGGTTCGCCACTCAATACAAGAACGATTGAATCGTCATTTGCAGAAATATTAAATGTTTCTCCTTCATTTTCAAATAAAAGTAAATGATCTGTTGGGACTGTCTCTGTACCGTTTATGGTTACATTACCTTCAATTACTAACAATAATGTTGTATAGTTTGCTGGAAATTCAAAATTTGCAGTTGCTCCTTTTTTTAAGGTTGAATTTAACATGTTAACAGGTGAAAATGTAGAAGCAGCACCTTTTGTTTCATTATAATTACCTGCAATAACTTCAATTTCACTACCTCTATCGTCAAGTTTTACTCGTGGTATTTCAGCATTCTTAATTGCTTGATACTTTGGAGTACTCATTTTATCTTTTGAAGGTAAGTTCACCCATAATTGAACCATTTGAAAGATTCCACCTTCTTTACTGAACGTTTCTTCATGATATTCTTTATGAAGTACTCCAGAAGCCGCTGTCATCCACTGTACATCTCCTTCTCCTATGATTCCACCACCACCACTACTGTCATGATGAGCAACACGACCTTTATATGCAATTGTTACAGTTTCAAAACCTCTATGTGGGTGTACTCCAACCCCTTTTGGTTTTGTACTCGGTGCAAAATTAAATTTTGAATTATAATCCAACATGATGAAAGGAGTCATTCGCTGCATATCTAGTCGATAACTACTAGGAATGAAATTGTGAACTCTA
>DAIOWV010000054.1:0-21104 GCA_036758285.1 Taishania sp.
ATAACCAAATAACAAACTTTTTAATCAAAAACTGAAAAATAAACCAAAGATTTAATTAAGCTTGAAATTAGATAATTATAATCAATTTGAAGGTATTTTTCGCTTACCAAACTTGTCAATTTATTAGATTTAAAATATTATAGAAGAAATTTGTGACTTATATAAAATATATTTGAAAAAATGACTACCATTGTTTATATTTAAACTCAATTATTACTTATAAGTTGACTCAATTACTCAATAATATGAAAAAGAAATACACGATTAAGCTATTCACTATCTTACTTTTAAGTTTTGGGATGGTACCTTCTTTATTTTCACAAAATATTAATCATGTAGAACAAACCTCTCTAACTAAATTTCGAATAAATTTAGGTGAATTAGAAAAATTAGGTTTATTAAAAAATAAACTCAGTTCTATTGATAAAACTTTGGAAGACGCTAGTCTTGGTGATGAAGCGCAGTTTTTCTCTTTGTTAAAGGACGATAATGATAAGACTTTTTCAATTTATAAATTTATTCCTTGTTTTTCAAAAGATTATTTTTATCACTCTGATTTAAAAATTAAATTCTCTCCTTCAAATTTAATAACAACAACGAATGATTATTCTTTATATGATTTAGAGGTTGATTTTGGAGATGGAAAAGGTAAAAGATTAATTGATACAGAAAAGGAACAAATTTTAGATGTTAAGTACGGTGATTCTGGGAAGAAGAACATTTCAATAATTTTAACTTTAAAAAGTAATAGATCAACTGTCATCAGTACTGAAACTGTATGGAATGTTGCATTTAATCATAGCAGTAAAGATGATTCAGGCTCAACTAAAGCTGGATATTTACTTCCAAATTTCACAATGACTCTAGTAGGAACTACTCCTTATGTTTCGCCATGTGATGGTAATCAAGGAGTCGCTAGAGGAAAAGCACACGTTTTATATGCTCAGGGAAATAATAAATTAACACAACCAGTTGTATTTGTTGAAGGAATTGACTTTTCAAATGCAGTTTTAGTTGAATCTGATTATTCAGATACTTTGCGTTTTGGTGGATTTGGATGGGATAGTTTTGTAACTGGTGTTGCATCTGGTCTACCAGCCATTGCAATGCTTCCTCAAGTGGTTGATTCTTTGAGATTTAATGGTCATGATGTTATTTTACTTGATTTTAAGAATGGTTCAGATTATATTCAAAAAAATGCGGAGTTATTTGAGAAATTAATTCATCAACTTAATGACAGTATTATGGCTAATGGTAATAGTTGCCCTGTTATTGATGTCATTGGTACAAGTATGGGGGGAATTGTTTCTCGTTATGGAATTATGAGAATGGAGAAAGTAGGGTATAAACATCACATTAAAAATTTCGTATCGTTTGATTCTCCACAAAAAGGAGCGAATATTCCACTTGCAATTCAATCTTTTGCCCATTTTATTGGTGTTGAAGGTGGTAATGCAGGAGCATTACAATCATGGAATAAATTAAACTCTCCAGCAGCTAGACAATTAGTGAAGTTTCATAAGACATATTATCCTGCAACAAATAATTGTGTTTTTGATGATTTGTATGGTGAGATGGATTTATATGGAATGCCTAAATATACAGTTTGGAATGTTGGTGTTGCAAATGGTTCTGGAGTAGGAGCTGTATTGCCATTTGGAGCTGGAGATTTTTTATTAGATTGTGATTATGACCCATGGTATTTAAGTGTATCTATGGTGGCTAAAATGTATGCTAGCAACGGAAGAGTTATGTCGGGTGGTAATAATTTTTTTCATGGTAAATTTGATGATAACCCTACTGGTTTTTTTGAGGCAATTGAAGATGATTATTTTTACCCTGCTTCAACACCTTTAGCAGATAATGCTCCTGGAGGATTGACTGACATTATAGAAGCTGATGTTGTGCCAAGTATTACTGCTTCGATAAGTGCAAGTAATATAAATACATATCAGCCAGTAACTTCATTTATCCCAACGATATCTTCACTAGCTATTGCTTCTCCTTGGTCTAATATGCACAATCCAATTATTGGTGGTTCACTTGAAAGTTTAATACCTTTTGATGACTATTTTGCACCAACACAGAATGAGATGCATGTTCAAATTACAAATGATAACATGAATTTTATATTCTCTAAAATAAAAAGACTTTTACCAACAGAATCTGAAAATCCAGTTATTTGTCAGGGTGAGTCTTATGTTTATAATGGTACGACTTACACGACACAAGGTGTATATACTAATTACTTATTAAATCAAGAAGGGTGTGATTCTGTTAAAACAACAATATCATTAACTGTTAATCCAATTCCTGTGTTTACTACTATTGCAAGTGATAACAGTGTAGATCCTGGTGATAACGTTTCTTTATGGGTAAGTGGTGCAGGTATTGTTAATCTATCATGGACAATGCCAGATGGATCAATTTCCACGATTTTTAACCCACAATTGACATTCCCAGCAGGAAGCGATTCAGTTGTAGTTTCAGTTGCTGTTAGCAATGCTAATTGTACTGTTTATGATTCAATTACTATATACAGTAATCAATTTATTAGTTTAGGTTTAGATGAGTTAAGTAAGGATCATATTTCAGTTTATCCGAATCCAATAACAGATGGCATATTGAATATTAAATCTAAATTCCAACTAGATCAGATCAAAATTTATGATATGGTTGGTAGATTGGTATTTGAAACAGAGTCACAACAGAATCTGGTTAAGTTAGATTTAAACCACTTATCTAAAGGGTCTTATAAACTAGAAGTAGGGAAACAAAACCCGAAAGTATTTTCTTTGATTAGATAATAATTTATAGTATTTTACTTCAATATTAGATGGCTATTCAATTTGAATAGCCATTTTTATTTTTCATTTTCAGCTTTGTGTTATATTATTTACCAAATATCTAAATCAATTTTATATTTTTATAATTCTAAACTATATAAAATGTATAAAAAGCTATTACTTATCAGCTTAATCTTTTTAAGTATTGATTGCATTTATTCACAAGATGAAATTAAGGTTTTATCAGAAAGTGAAGTTGAGTCATTAAAGAGTCAAATGCCTTTGGAAGCAGAAACAGCTTACAATGAAGGTATTCAAGCGTTTCAAACAAAAAACTATTCACTTGCGATTGAAAAATACACAAAAGCAATAGAAGTCTATCCAAGCTTTGAACTAGCATTTTATAACAGAGGGTTGAGTTATGAATCATTGGATCAAAATTCTAAAGCAATTGATGATTTTAATAAAGTTATTGAATTGAATCCATCAAATCAGAAAGCAATTTTTGAAATTGGTGCTGTTCATGAGAAAAATAAAGATTATTCGAATGCACTGAATTTTTACGATAAAGCAATATCAATTGGAGGTCAAGAACCGAATGTGATTTATCGAAGAGCATTGATTTATTTTCAACAGGGAGAATATGATAAAGCGTTATCAGATTTAAATGCAATAATTAAAATTGACCCATCATTTGCTAATGTTTATAATGAAAGAGGAAGTGTAAATAGAGAAAAAGGAAATCTTTCAGCAGCAATTGAAGATTATAAAAAAGCAGTTTCTCAAGATCCAACATCCAAAATAGCTTTCAATAATTTAGGAACAGCTTATCGAAAAAATGGTCAATTTGATTTAGCCATTCAAGCATATTCTGAAGCAATTAAACAAGATAAAGGGTTTTATTTAGCTTTTAATAATAGAGGGTATGCCAAGTATGAGAGTGGTGACTATACAGGAGCAATTAGTGATTTTGATGAGTCAATCAAATTGAAATCAGACTATTTTTATGCATATGTAAACAAATCAGCTGTTTATGTTAAACAAGAGAAATGGAATGATGCAGTAAAAAGCTGTGATCAAGCAATTAAAATTAATTCTACCTATGGTTATGCATATTATAATCGTGGAATTGCTTATGAAATGCTTAGAAATGATAAGCAAGCGTGTGAAGATTGGTCGAAAGCAGCAGAATTAGGAGTTAATATTGCTAATTCTTATTACTCAAACAATGAATGTTATAAATTCTAAGAAACAATTATGAAACAGTTTATTTCTACACTTACATCTCTACTTGTTACTGGAATTTTATTTTCTCAAGTAGATACACCATTTGATAAAAATTCATTTAAAGAAAAGAAAGATGAATTAAAAGAAGCAGTGAAAAATATTGAGTTAGGCGACAAATCTTACACAGCAGTACCTGTTGCTGATTATAAAACTGCTCTTCCGTTATTTGAAAAAGCAAATGAATTTAATCCAAATAATGCTGAATTAAATTACAAAATTGGAATTTGTTATTTAAACACCAATTTTCGAACTCGTTCTTTACCATTTTTCGAAAAGGCAATTCAATTGAATCCAACAGTTAACCCAGATTTGAAGTTTTATTTAGGTAATAGTTATCAATTACATAAAAAATGGGATCAGGCAATTAAGTCTTATGAAGAATATATTTCTCAAAATACCAATGTAAAAGGGGCAAATACAGATTTACTAGTAATCGCTAAAAAGAAAATCGTAGAATGTAATTCAGGTAAAAAAATAGATAAGACACCGATAAGAGTTTTTATTGACAACATGGGTTCGGCAATCAATTCTGAATATCCTGATTACTGTATGGTAATGAATGCAGATGGTTCTGAAATTTATTTTACATCTAGAAGAAATACGACAACAGGTGGGGGTGTAGATGAGTTTAATGGAGGTTATTTCGAAGATATTTATTATGCAAAAAAGGATAAAAATAGTTGGACAAATGCTTCTAATATCGGTACACCAATCAACACGAAAGGTCATGATGCAGCTGTTGCCTTAAGTCCGGATGGTTCGAAAATGATTATCTATATTGATGATAAAGGTGATGGGAACTTATATGAAAGTGTTCGAACAGGCGAAACATGGAGTAAACCAAAAAAAATGGATGATCTTATAAGTTCACCTTTTCACGAGTCATCTGCATGGTATAGTAATGATGGTAAACGTTTGTATTTTACATCGAACAGACCAATTCCAGGAGGTAAGGAAAAATCAGCAAAAGACAAAGATATTTACTACGTAACATGGAATAATGATAAAAAGAAATGGGATAACTTAGTAAGACTACCTGAAAATATAAATACAATATATGATGAAGATGGTTTGTTTATTCACCCAGACGGGAAAACATTGTATTTCTCTTCAAAAGGTCACAATTCAATTGGAGGATATGATATTTTCTTTTCTGAATTACGTCCAGATGGAACTTTTACAGATCCACTTAATATAGGCACTCCAATCAATACTCCTGATGATGATGTTTTCTTTGTAGTAACTGCAAGTGGAAGATATGGTTATATGACTTCATTTCGAGAAGATGGATTTGGAGAAAAGGACCTATACAAAATCACTTTCTTAGGAGAAGAAAAACAACCAATATTAAGTTCAGAAGATTTATTATTAGCAGGATTAGATGTAATCATTTCAGAAAAAACAGTTGAACCGATTGTTTCAAATAGAAGAGGTGAACTTGCACTTCTAAAAGGAACTGTTTACGATGATAAAACAAAAAAACCGATTCATTCATTTATTGAATTGATTGATAATGTAACTGGTGAGTCATTGGCTGTGTTTGAGTCAGATCCTGTTACTGGAAAGTTTCTTGTGTCATTGCCTGCAGGTAAAAATTATGGAATTGCAGTTAAATCGGATGGTTATTTGTTTCATTCAGAGAATTTCGACATCCCAAAAGGTGCAGATTATCAGGAATATAATAAAGAAATTTACATGAAGAAAATCGAAGTAGGAGAGATAATCGTTCTTCGAAATATTTTTTATGATTTAGCTAAATATTCTCTAAGAGCAGAATCTAAAACAGAGTTGGATCGATTAATAAAATTAATGAATGACAATCCCACATTGAAAATTCAACTTTCTGGTCATACAGATTCTAGGGGTTCCGATGAATCAAATAAAGAATTATCTACCAATCGAGCAAAAGAAGTTGTTTCATATCTTGTGAAAGCAGGAATAGCTGAAAGTCGTTTGAAATTTGAAGGATACGGTGAAGAACAGTTAATTTTTACAGATGCTGAAATTAATAAATTGAAAACAGTAAAAGAAAAAGAAGCTGCTCATCAAGAAAATCGAAGAACAGAATTTAAGATATTATCTAAGTAAAATTTTTTACTATTAATAATTAAAAATCGAATGAAATTTTCATTCGATTTTTTCTTTTTTACACCTTCTGTTCATGATACTTTCTTAAATTTGTAATCTAAATCCATGTTATTAACCGATCAAAAAGGAAGGTATGGAAATTCGTATTAAGAAAGACTCAAGAAAACGTGTAGTCGTTGTTGGAGGTGGTTTTGGAGGCTTACAATTAGCTCAAGATTTAGTAAAGTCAGATTATCAAGTAGTTTTAATAGACAGAAATAATTTTTATCAATTTCAACCACTTTTATATCAAGTATCAACTTGTGGTTTGGAATCATCATCTATCGTTTTTCCTTTTAGGAAATTATTTCATAAAAGTGATAATTTTCATTTTCGATTGACTTCTGTTCAGCAGATTCTACCAGAACAAAATTCTATTAACACGAATTTAGGAAAAGTTGAATACGATTATTTAGTTTTAGCAACTGGAGCAGGAAATAATTACTTTGGAAATGAAAATATAGAGAGATATTCGTTTCCAATGAAAAGCTTATCACAGTCTTTACGTTTAAGAAATGCTATTTTAGAACGATTTGAACAGGCTTTAAGTGTTAGTGAAAGTGAACAGGAAAGTTATCTTACATTTGTTGTAGCTGGTGGTGGACCAACAGGAACTGAATTGGCTGGTGCATTGGCGGAAATGAAAAGTAATATTTTACCTAAGGACTATCCTGAATTGAATTTTGAAAAAATGAAAATCATTTTGGTTGAAGGTGGTCCTAGAGTTTTAGGAGCTATGCATCCAGAATCCAGTGAAAAAGCACATCATTATTTGAAAGTTTTAGGTGTCGAAATTCGTTTAGCAACACTTGTTGAAGATTATGATGGTTCGGTTGTTAAATTAAAAGATACAGCCGCAATTAAATCGAAAACATTGATTTGGTCTGCAGGAATCAAAGGTAACATGATTGATGGACTTTCAAATGCTGAAATTTTACCTGGAAATAGATTGCTTGTTGATGAATTTAACAGCGTGAAAGGTTACGATAATGTTTTTGCAATTGGAGATATTGCTGCAATGCCATCAGAAGATTATCCTCGAGGGCATCCTCAAATGGCTCAACCAGCAATTCAACAAGCAAAAAATTTAGCAAAAAACTTAAAAGCTAAAAAACAAAATAAACCTCAAAAACCTTTTAAATATAAAAACCTTGGATCAATGGCCACTGTTGGAAAGAATAAAGCTGTTGTAGAATTGCCTAAAAAACGATTCGGAGGGTTTTTCGCTTGGTTTATATGGATGTTTGTACATCTACGCTCAATTTTTGGAATAAAAAACAAATGGATTATCTTTATTAATTGGGTATGGAATTACTTTACTTATAATTCATCATTGCGATTGATTGTTCGAAGAAGGGAGGCAAAATTAGAACCCAACAATGACAACTAATCTATTTCTATTAGTGGATAATGTCTGAAAAAAAATTCAACATTCGTGTTTATGGACTTCTAATAAACGATAAAAATGAAATCCTAGTTTCTGACGAATCTCGGTCTGGTTTCTTTTTTACAAAATTCCCAGGTGGTGGATTAGAATGGGGTGAAGGTATTAAAGATTGTCTTGTAAGAGAGTTTCAAGAAGAATTAGGTATTCAAATTGAAGTGGATGAATTGTTTTATTGTACTGACTTTTTTATTGAATCAGCTTTTAAAAATACGGATCAGTTAATAAGTATATACTACAAAGTCAAATATAATCGTTTAAATGAGTTGAATTTTGCGAATATAAGATCAAGCGAGTTGTCAAATGACGAGCAATTTAGATGGATATCATTAACAACAATTTCACAAGATGAATTTACATTTCCAATAGATAAACTCGTAGCCAACAAATTAAAAGAATTGTAAGGTTTTAATAGTTGATTTACAAACGATAGCTAAATCCTAATTGAGCATTAAAATTTCTTAATCTTGTATTTGTTAATTTTTCAATTGAAATAGGTCGGTATTCTGGTTGCAAAAACAATGTCAATTGATCATTTATTTCCAAATTAAATCCGAGTAAAAATACAGGCAACACTTCCATTGCGATTTTTTGATTTCTTATTGTGGTACTTGAAACATCTCCATTTGTTGAATGAAAAGTAGATTTTGTACTAAATTTTCTTCTCAAATTAATACCCAAGCCACCATAAACTTGAAATCTATTTGATGGATTTATAATGTATTGAAATTGAACAGGTATTTCCAAGTATAAAACTGTATAATTAATACTTTTAGTTGATTGATTGACAAATTCATTTTTGGTAAACTCATATGCACCAGACAAACCAGCTTTCCATTTAAAATTTTCTGAAAAAGGACGCATATAAAAACCTCCAAATGCAAGTGTAAGATTTCTACTTCCAGGGGATAAATAATTTACACCAGTTAGAAATTGTGTACCAGGAGCAACAAAAAGACCAATTTCATTAGTACGTTCAAATGATTGAGAATAACTAAAAGTTGTTATAAATAATACAACAGCAATGAAAAATGATTGAATACGATTCACAGTTTTTGCAATAAAAATAAGATTTTTTCTATAAAAACTAACCTAAAGTTTTCTTCAATTGTTCTTTGTCTAGATGATTTTCCCAATTTGAAACCACAACACAAGCAACTCCATTACCAATAACGTTTGTCAAAGCTCTGCATTCTGACATGAATTTATCAATTCCTAAAATTAGAGTCATACCTGCAATTGGAATTTCAGGAACTACAGCTAAAGTTGCTGCAAGTGTTATAAATCCAGCGCCTGTAACCCCAGCAGCACCTTTTGACGAGAGCATTGCAACCAATAATAAAACCATTATTTGATCAAATCTTAGATCTATATTACATGCTTGAGCAATAAACAATGCAGCTAATGTCATATAAATATTTGTGCCATCCAAGTTAAAAGAATAACCTGTTGGTATAACCAAACCTACAACTCCTTTGTCACAACCAGCATCGTTCAACTTTCTCATCAAACCTGGCATTGCAGGTTCTGAAGAACTTGTTCCCAATACAAGAAAAATTTCTTCCTTAATATACTTCATGAATTTAAAAATATCAAACCCATTTAAACGAGCTACAAATCCAAGAATGAAAACGATAAATACGAAAGAAGTTAGATAAAAAGTAGCAACTAATTTACTTAAATAAATGAGCGATTCAATTCCAAAAGCACCTATTGTGTAAGCCATTGCTCCAAAAGCACCAATTGGAGCCAACTTCATTAATAGCTCAACGATTTTGAAAACTGGAATTGTTAAAACTTCAAGAAAATCAATAACAGGCTGACTTCTTTCAGCTGTTAGAGCAAGTGCAACTCCAAATAAAATAGCAACAAGTAAAACTTGTAAAATCATATCTCCAGTCATAGGACTGAATAAGGTTTCAGGAATGATATTAAAAAGAAAATTTACCATTGAATTTTCTTCTGCAGCAGTGATATACTTGCTGATTTTGGACACATCTAATTTAGCAGGGTCTACATTTAAACCTGATCCAGGTTGAAGAAAATGACTAGCAACAAGTCCTAAAATTAAGGCTAAAGTCGAAAAAAAGAAAAAATAAATGAATGCTTTTGTTGCAACACGACCTACTTTCTTTAAGTCGCTCATTCCAGCAATTCCTGTAGAAACTGTCAGGAAAATAACTGGGGCAATGATCATTTTTACCAACTTGATAAATCCATCACCCAAAGGTTGCATTTTAGTACCTGAAGAAGGCCAAAAATAACCCAATGAAACACCGATAATGATGGCAAAAATTACCTGAACATATAGTATTTGGTAAAATTTCTTTTTCTTTTGAGGTTTGCTTTCAAAATTATGTTGCATGGTTTCTATCGATTAATAAGTGCAAAGTAATTAATAAATCTAAAATGATAACTTTTTGAATGAATTTTATTCGAATTCAGTTTTGCCTATTTTTTATTTATGAATCAAATTCAAAATGAGCGATTCAAGCAGATTTTTTCAATCTTAATTTATACTTTTGTGCCAAATAAAATAAATATGTACAGAACAAACACTTGCGGAGAATTACGAATTGAAAACGTTGGACAAAATGTTACACTATCTGGATGGGTACAAACCATTAGAAAAGTAAGTGCAAATCTGATTTTTATCGATATTAGAGATCGTTATGGAATCACACAATTGTCGTTTAATTTTGATAATAGCGAGAATGAATTACTTCAAAGAGCTTCTAAGCTAGGTCGTGAATTTGTAATTCAGGCAACAGGTGAAGTAATTGAGCGAGCAAGTAAAAACAATAATATTCCAACAGGTGAAATTGAAATTAAGGTTTCAGAATTAACGTTGTTGAATGCTTTTATTACTCCTCCTTTCACAATCGAAGATGAAACGGACGGTGGTGATGAATTGAGAATGCAATACCGTTATTTAGATATTCGTAGAAATCCAGTTTTACAAAAATTGGTTTTGAGAAACAAAGTGGCTTTAGAAACCAGAAAATATTTAGATTCTCAAGGCTTTATGGATGTTGAAACACCAGTTTTGATAAAATCGACACCAGAAGGAGCAAGGGATTTTGTAGTACCTAGTCGAATGAATGAAGGACAATTTTATGCACTTCCTCAATCACCACAAACGTTTAAACAACTATTGATGGTATCTGGAATCGATAAATACTATCAAATTGTAAAATGTTTCCGTGATGAAGATTTACGTGCCGATCGTCAACCGGAATTTACACAAATTGACTGTGAAATGTCATTTGTTGAGCAAGAAGATATCTTAAACACTTTTGAAGGATTAATAAAACATTTATTTAAATCAGTGAGAGGTGTTGAGTTTGAAAGTGATTTTCCCAGAATGACTTATGATCAAGCAATGGAAAAATACGGATCTGACAAACCTGATATTCGTTTCGGAATGGAATTTGTTGATTTAAAACCTGTTACTGGGGGTAAAGGATTCGCAATTTTTGATGATGCTGAAGCTGTTATTGGAATTAATGCTGAAGACTGTTCAGAGTACACAAGAAAACAATTAGATACATTAACTGATTGGGTGAAAAGACCACAAATCGGAGCTAAAGGTTTAGTGTATGTAAAATACAATTCTGACGGAACATTAAAATCATCTGTTGACAAGTTTTATTCGCATGAAGATTTAGAGAAATGGGCTCAATTAACAAATGCAAAACCAGGAGATTTAATTCTTGTTTTAAGCGGTGATTTAGACAAAGTTCGTAAACAAATGAACGAATTGCGTTTACACATGGGGAATGAACTTGGATTAAGAAATCCAAATGTATTTAAACCTTTGTGGGTATTAGATTTCCCTCTTTTAGAATGGGACGAAGACGCTCAACGTTATTTTGCAATGCACCATCCATTTACTTCACCAAAGAAAGAAGATTTTCATTTGATCGCTACAGAACCTGGTAAAATCAGAGCAAATGCTTACGATTTAGCAATGAATGGTGTAGAATTAGGAGGAGGATCTATTCGTATCCATGACAAAGACTTGCAATCTCAAATGTTTGATTTGTTAGGGTTTACAAAAGAAGAAGCGCAGGAACAATTTGGATTTTTGATGAATGCATTTGAATTTGGAGCTCCACCACATGGAGGGTTGGCGTTTGGTTTGGATCGTTTGGTTGCTACAATGGGCGGATCTGATTCAATTCGTGACTACATTGCGTTTCCTAAAAATAATTCAGGTCGTGACGTTATGATTGATGCTCCGGCTCCAATTAAAAATGAACAATTAAAAGAATTGGGAATTGAAATAAAATAAATAATTTGAACATTGAGTAAAGGTATTTAATGGATAAGGATTGTTAATCCTGTCAAATCCGTTAAAAAATTGTCTTAGCTCGTATGAATAACATATCTTTGTGCCATAAAATAAAAATAAAATGAGTTTATTAATAGTTGGAAGTGTAGCATTTGATGCAATAGAAACACCTTTCGGAAAAACAGATAAGATAATTGGGGGAGCAGGAACATTCATCGCTTTAGCAGCTTCTTTCTTTGAAAAAGATCAAAAATTGGTATCAGTTGTTGGTGAAGATTTTCCTCAAGAGATGATTGATTTAATTGCGTCAAAAGGAGTAGATACAGCTGGTCTGCAAATCAAAAAAGGTGAAAAAACTTTCTTTTGGTCAGGACGTTACCACAACGATATGAACTCCCGAGATACATTGGTTACAGAATTGAATGTATTGGGTGATTTTGATCCAGTTATACCTCAATCTTACCAAGGAGTGGATTACTTATTATTAGGTAACTTAAGTCCACAAGTACAAAGACAAGTGATTGAGCGTTTGGATACACGTCCAAAATTAATCGCAATGGATACAATGAATTTTTGGATGGACATTGCTCTTGATGATTTAAAACAAACATTATCTATGGTGGATGTTTTAATCATTAATGATGAAGAAGCAAGACAATTGTCAAATGAATATTCTTTGGTAAAAGCGTCTAAAGTGATTCGTGCTATGGGTCCAAAATATTTAATTATTAAAAAAGGAGAGCACGGTGCTTTATTATTTCACGAAGAAAAAGTGTTTTTTGCACCAGCATTGCCTTTAGAAGATGTATTTGATCCAACGGGAGCAGGAGATACATTTGCTGGAGGATTTATGGGATATATTGCATCAACAAATGATACGTCATTTGAAAACATGAAACGTGCAATTATTGCAGGATCCGCTTTAGCTTCTTATTGTGTTGAGAAGTTCGGAACAGAAAAATTACAAGAAATAACAAGAGAAAACGTTGATAATCGCATCGAAAAATTTGTTCAAATAGCAAATTTTGATATGCTTCAAACTATTTGATTAAATTTTTAATTGAAAGAGAATATGGAAAGTACTGCATTTTTAGAAGAGTTGAAAGCATTAACATCACAGGAAGATGTGATTTCGGCTGGTCGCGAAGTGAATGAGTTAAGTGCTCGTTTTGAGGATTACATGATTGAAGAAGAGCGTAAATTGCAAATCGCACAATTAGATGCTGAAGAGAAGGGAGAAGAAATTCCTGAAAATTTGGAGTTGTCAAATTTAAAAATAGCGTTTAAAGAAGAATTAAAAGCATTTCGTGAAAAACGTAAAACAGTCATTGATTCAAAAAATGCAGAAGAATCAACTAATCTTTCAAAGAAAAAATCGATCATTAACAAGTTAAGAGATACGATTCAAAACGAAGAAAATATTGGTGCGGCTTTTGGTTCATTGAAGGAAATTCAAGAAACATGGAAAGAAATAGGAGATATTCCCAGAGATAAAAGAGATGAAATCCAAACGGAATATTCTCGTTTGATTGAAGATTTCTTCTACAACATCAATATTTATAAGCAATTAAAAGATCACGATTTGAAGCGAAATGCTCAAATGAAACAAGACGTAATTGCTAAATTAAAAAGCTTAGAAACTGTTACATCAATCAAAGAGGTTGAACAACAATTAAAAGCTCTTCAAAATGACTGGGAAGACATCGGACCAGTTAATAATGAGGAGTGGGAATTGATGAAAGACGAGTATTGGAAAGCTGTTCATGCTTGTTACTCTAGAATTAATGTTCACTATGAAGAACAACGCGTTATCCTTACCAAAAATTTGGAGTTGAAAAATGAGCTGTTGGCAAATATCACAGCAATAATCGATCAAATTCCTGCACAGACAGATTTGAATTTCTGGGACGAAACAACCAAAAAAATCCTTCAATTTCAAGAGGATTGGAAAAAAATTGGATTTGGACCAAAAAAGGAAAATGAAGAAGTTTGGTTAGCTTTTAGAGGTCAATGTGATCGTTTCTTTGCAGCAAAAAAAGATTTCTTTGCAAATATTCAACAAGAGTTCGATAAAGTTGCGGATAAGAAAAAAGAATTAATTGATAAAGCAAATGCTCTGAAAGATTCTACAGACTGGAAAAATGCGGCTACTCAATTGGTGAATTTGCAAAAACAATGGAAAACTTTAGGGAATTCCGGACAACGAAACGAACAACGTCTATGGAAATTATTTAGGGGTGCTTGCGATGTGTTTTTTGACAATCGTCAGAAACATTTTGAAGTTGCAGATGCTGAATTTGAAACAAATTTAACGGCTAAAAATGAAATCATTGCTAAGATTAATGCATATGTAATTGATGATAAAAAACAAGCGTTAAATGATTTGAAACAATTTGCAAACGACTTTAATGCAGTTGGTAAAGTTCCAATGAAAGTTAAAGATGCTGTTTACAATGAATTTAAATCGGCATTGGATAAGCATTATGCAGAATTAAAATTAGAAGGAGAAGAGAAAAACAAAGTAATGTTTCAAGCACGACTTGACACATTAGCTGGAAGCCCAGATTCTTCAAAATTATTTGCAAGAGAAAAAGCTGATTTACGTAAGAAAATCGAACAATTACAGCAAGATGTTTTTCAATTAGAAAACAACCTTGGTTTCTTTGCGAACTCCAAAGGAGCAGATGCCTTGAAAAAAGAGGTTGAGAAAAAAATAATTAGAGCAAAAGATGAAATTTTGACAATTCGTCAAAGAATTAAGTTAATTCCAAATGAATAAATTCTTTAACGTATTATTAATACTTGTATTTATCCCAACAATGATACTCGCTATCTTTGTTGGGTTTGATACCCCTCTTCCCTTTTTGAATACTTCAGGACAAAACTTGACCTTTAGTAAAGAAGTATTTATAGTATTAGGTATAATTCTGTTACTCATTAATATCCGAAGAAGTATTCGTAGATGGGTTGCAATGCGATTGGTTAATCAACTTGGTAAGTTTAAATGGAACACAATTGTTAGTAGAGACAGAAAATCTCGTGTTTACTTATATAACTTTTTGGAGGCATTTGCAATGTTATCTTTAGGATATGGAGTTTATGCTTTAACACCTGAAGCCTTATTACCATTTATAGGTTTGGCTGTTGGTGCAATCGACGGAATCTTTTTTGCTTTTTATGGAGCAAATACGAATAAATTTAGAGTAGGACTTACTCCAAAAGCATTGCTCGCTGGAGATAGAGATGTAGTAATCATTTACTTTACTGGATTAAGAAGAATATCATTTCAACAGCAAACATTATTTTTCGACTTCAAAGAAGAAGGAATGCAATTTAGACTTCCTTTGAACTTAATACCTGAAGAAAAACAAGGTGAATTTTTCACAGAATTGAAAAATACAGTGGACAAAAACAAAGTGTATTTTTCAAATAATATTTAAGATGTTTTTTTGAAATATTTGATTTTCAACTCATAGAAAGCTACGTCTTTATTATCAGTAGAGTAAACTAATTTTACTGTTTTATATCTTTTTGAGGTGTTCATGATGGCGTTATTTTGATAAAACAACTAAAAGTGCTGAGTGAATTTGACCTATTAGTTACAGAATCTTTAACGCATTACAAGTTAAAAACATGTATATATTTAGATATCAATATTTTATTTTGATGTTGTAGATTTTTCATTACATTTGGAGTCCTAAATAATACAAACCATGCCAAATTCACTATTTAAAAACTCACTGTTTCTTTTTTTAATATTGGTTTTCAATTTTTATAGCTTATCACAAGCTTCCGAATACGTTGTTAGATTTAATCATACATTGTTAAATTATGATGTAATTAATGATGAAAATCAAACCAAAGGGGTACTTTCTTCGTTTTTAAATGAAAAAGGAAGAAAAATAGCTGATTCATTATCAAAAAAAGGTGTAAATTTCAATACACTTCAGGTAGAAAAGATGTTTTATAACTGGAAAACATATGACACAGTATCTATATCCCGCCAGGGAAACAAAGTATATATCCCTCCTTTCTGGGCTACCTTTCAAGTAAAGCCATCCAAAGAAATGAGTGGAAAACAATTTTTTACAACCGTTCAGAATTCAAACCCTTTAGTGGTATATATTGATCCACCACTTAAAGTTGAGCTAATGAATGTTCCAAACGATACATTGTTCCATTATCAACAATCATTGTTGGATACCAGTTCCTTTGAAGGGGGAATAAATGTAGTTTCAGCATGGGACATAGAAACAGGTAAGAGACATATTAAAGTAGGAGTATTTGACACAGGGATAGACTCTTCGCATCAGGATATAGATGTACTTACCGGAGAGCATTATTTGCAAATGTTCTCTTCTCCATTTGAACCTATGTCTGCAAGAAAAGATGTTATTGGACATGGAACTCCCGTTGCGGGAATCATTGGGGCAAAAAGAAATAACACAACAGGTATAGCAGGCATAGCAGGAGGAGATGGTAGCGATTCTACAGGGGTTAGTATTCTTGATTTTAAAGTACTTGGATATGAGGGATATGAGGGGGCTTTTTCAGATCCTAACAAAATAAGTGTAGGCATTATCAATTCATCACGTTCTGTGGGAACATACTACAACTGGCAAAGCGTTATGGGAGGTGTGTATGTGGATGATGATGGCAACGAATATCCCCACTTTGTTGAAAACATGCCTGGTTATGGTGTGCACATTAACAATCACAGCTACGCTGTTCGCGTAGCAGATGCTACGCATGAAGAAGGAGCAGGTCCGAAAGATCTTGCTGGTGATACAACAACTTTTGACTTGAATGGAATTAATCAAGAATGTCATTTATGTATGGAAGCTTATTTATTTTCGTTACAAAATGGTGTTATCAATGTGGTCTCAAGGGGAAATGGGAAAAATTACAATGACAACCCGTATGATATTGAAAAGAAAAGCATTCCTCAGCGTTTTGATGATTCCTGGGTTATCAATGTTGGAGCAAGCGGGACAAACGGTAGAAGGCTATACGATACAGGGAATACAGGACCAGTAAGTAATGCTCCCAGTGAAGGATGGTATTCGCCCCTAGGTAGAAACATTGATTTAATTGCTCCTGGAAGTCTTTCCAATGTGGCAACACTCAGGAGCTCTACAATGCTTCCCATTCACTCTGATAAATACATGAGATTTAACGGCACTTCGGCTTCCGCCCCTCATGTAGCGGGAGTTGCGGCACTGATGTTAAGCTATTACAATAAGCCCTGTTATTCCAACCAGAATTTAGACCCTGCTGATGTAGAGTACATTCTACAAAAGTCTGCCATAGACCTAAGCCCAGTAGGGTACGACGATTCTTCGGGTTGGGGAAGGCTGGATGCGCTGAAAGCCCTTCAAATGATTGAATACCCGAAATACCAGATCATTCACCCACAATCTCCTCCTATTCAGATTGACCTGATAGAGCACGACACCATTCACATCTATCTGAAAGACCCCATCTATGCTGATAAAGAGGGACCTATTGGAAGTAATTTTGTTTCTGATATAGACAAGATTTATAAAGTAGAAAAGCGAAAATACCAATTGACTTATAATTTTTCCGAATATTTAGTCCCTCCGTTGAGCTCATCAGAAGCACAGCTGTTGGATGTATGGCTGAGACACAGCCAGACCAATTCACTAAGAGAGCTACAGGATACGATTGACAGTCCTTATTCTATTGATACATTTCAAATAGAACCAGATGCACAGATCGTACAGCTTGATCCGATAAATGGAATCATTACTTTAGAAGGATATTATTATAACTTTTTAGGTTTCTATCTAAATCATTTTGATTATACAAATGAAATTTTAACATCTATTACTAGTGTTTGGTATCCAATTAATCCAAATAATCAAACCCCTCAAATGGCATATAGCCTCTATCTTTATGACAGTCTGGCTGTAGGAATTGATTTTCCCTGCGATTCTGCGAATGTGCTTGTAGATGATCAGGCATCGCTCTATAAGATTGAACAGGAAAATACATTAATAATCTACCCCAATCCAGGTAAAAGCCAACTGACTATTCAGTCGCAGACAGGTCAACATATTGAAAAAGTCATGTTGCTGGATTTGTCCGGAAGAATTGTTACGGAAGAATCGTTATCAAAAAAATCAACTGTGCGAATTGATACGCATGCTCTTGAAACAGGGAGTTATATTGTTACCGTATATCTGGATAATGGAAAAATACTAACAAAAAAATGGCTGAAATTATGAAAAAAATGATCATATTTTTATTGATTCTATGTATGAATGAAGTATCTGCACAAGAGTGGAGGAAATTTCATAGAAATAACTGGGGTACAACTTATCAATTAGTGGATAATGATGATGTAGTAACAGGTCGTCATTTTCGTATCAATCCTTATGACAATTCCTTGTGGATGGCTACTCAATCTCGAGTTCAGACAATATCTTCTGATGGAAGCTACTCTCTTTTTTATGTAATTAATACCCCTGCTTTTCAATCCCCTTTTCAGTTTGCTACGTTTGATTTTGCTCCTGGAAAAGTGTTTATTCTGGATCTGTATCAAGGAGTATATTTATATGAAAATGACAATATATCAATGATGTATTCATCTTCAGGTATCTATAATGGGTTAACGATTGATGAAGATACACTATATGTTTTAAGAAATAATAATCCAATGGCAAAATTAGTTAATGGAACAACCCAATATTTATTTAATGCAGGAACATCTAAAAGAATAATTGCACGAAATAATTTCTTTTGGATATCTGGTGGAATAGGGATTTATAGCGGAATAGCTTTGTATGATATAAATGGAATACATAGTTCATATACTAACATCCTAATGGATAATGGCAATTTCGATTTCAAATTTTCTCCTCATCATGACACATTGTATGTAGCAGGTAACAAAGGATTATCTCTTTTACACAATTTTACATTTTTTGACAGCATTGCTCCCGATAATACTACCGATATGCCATCCGGAGTTATTCTGGATTTTGAGTTTGATGCCAGTGATAATATTTGGGCGTTGTTTGGGACGGATGCACAAACCCCTACTTCGATAGCTCATTATGACCAACAGTCAAAAAGCTGGGATATGTATTATGATGCAGGAAATTCGGATCTGAATTTCAGCTCAAATTGCAGCATTGAAATGGATAATCTGGGAAATCTATGGATGGTCAATCAAAATTACATTCATGTGCTTGAATTAGGAACCTTACCTGTCTGGTTATCTTCCAAACAGCCTGAACATCAACCTGTAATTACTGTTTATCCGAATCCGACAACAGAATTATTTCAGGTGGATACGGATGTACATATTCTGGAAATATACCTGACAGATCAGCTGGGTAAACGCATAAAAACACTGGATCCAACCCAAAAGGAGTTTTCCGTTGCTGAACTTTCATCCGGAATTTATTTTGTAGAGCTGACAGGTGAAGGAGGAACGAAAAGTACTGTCAAGCTGATTAAAAATTAGGTTTAGTTTTATCTTTTAAAAGATGAATTTTTTTATCCAAAATTCCATTAAAACACCATTGTTTCTTGTTTTTTCATGCAAAATAGCTATTTTTAGTCGGAAAATGTATTTTTGTAAAGAAACGAATTAAACATCATAGATTGTTAGACTTAATTCTTAAAGGTGTCATAACGGGTTTCATTCTAAGTGTAATGATTGGACCTGTTTTTTTTGTACTGCTTGAAACCAGTATAAGAAAGGGAGTTCGTGCAGGTTTAGCTTTAGATTTTGGTGTTTTTATCTCAGATGTCATCTATATATTAATTGCCTTTTTGTTTTATAATGAAGTAAAGTCTCTGGCAGATGGAGAGAGTAAGGAAGTTGCAAAAGTTGTAGGGGGAATACTTTTCATTGTATATGGTTTAATCACCTTTTTTAAGAAACCAACAACGATTACTTTAACTTTTTCAAAAGATAGAGAACCAGCAGATTGGAAAGAATATCGAGTGCTTTGTTTAAAAGGTTTTTTATTAAACATTGCAAATCCATTAGTCATATTTTATTGGTTTAGCGTTATGTCTCTGGGAGATGCTCATAAAATAGAAGGCTTAAATACACGATTTACTTTGCTAATTTTTGTTGGAGTCATTTTAATGACATTTTTTACAATTGATATTCTAAAAATATTAGGAGCTAAACAGTTGAGACCTTTTATAACGAATAACTTATTACGCTCTCTTAATCAATTGATAGGAATTGTTTTTGTTGCCTTCGGGATAGTATTAATCCTTCAAGGATTTATTAAAAACATGTAACAATCACTCATTTTATTAGTTATACAAATAAATCATTAAACTATGTGGAAGTTGTCATTGGTATTCATTTTTGTTGTTGTTCAAACAGCATTTAATCAAGATGAATACAAGGTGTTGAAAGAAAATTTAACTAAAAAAGAATCACTTTTTTGGGATTTTAATAAAACTCAAATTCAATCACTTGGCTCTTATTTTGTTGACAATCTGGGAGCAACTTCAATGAAGCACGGCAAGTGGATTTATTATGACCGCGACGGGAAAATAGAAGAAGAAAGAAATTATTACCGTGATATGCTACACGGAAAAGTGATCTTGTTTTATCCGAACTCTAAACCCAAACAAGAAGGCTATTTTTATTTAAATCAACCAGATAGTGTTTACCGTGAATGGAATGAAACTGGAAAATTGGCAACAGAAGGAATGTACTCTTATGGCAAACCATTTGGAAAATGGACTTATTACTATCTGGATGGGAAAATAAAATCAGAAGAAATCACAAAAGACTCACAAAACTTAATGGAATCTTTTTGGATGCCCGACTCAAATCATACACAGACTGTTATTAATGGAACAGGGGTAATGGGAACTTACTACGCAACTGGTGGAGTAAAAGAATGGTATAATTTCAAAGATGGTCTAAAACATGGTGATTTTGAAGAACGTAGTATTTATGGATATAAAACACTTACTGGGTCTTTTGAAAATGGAGAAAAAAATGGGGAGTGGACTTTTTATTTTTATTCAGGAAAAATAGATAAGATAAGTAATTACAAAAATGGTAAACTAGACGGACCCTATAAAAACTATTATGAATCAGGTAATATTTATACCGAAGGTCAATATTTACCATTTTTGTAATTACTTATCTTATCTAATTTTC
>DAIOWV010000055.1:0-6139 GCA_036758285.1 Taishania sp.
ACTATTGTATTCCTAAACTTTATCAAGTTGATTTTTTTAAGGAATTTTTAGGAAAAAAGAATCTTTATCCATCGAATACTATGCATTAAACATCTACATTTGTGTTATGAAAATTTCGACATTTAATCGAGAACAAACAGGTTTTTTCTCCAAGCAACAATTAGATATGTGTTACGATCAGGAAGTGTACAAAGATTTTCTTTCAAGATCATTTTCTAGAGAATCGTTTAAAACACAGATAGAGGAGAAAGCAGGTTCTTTTTCGGAAGAACAGAGAAAAGTCTTGGTAAATGTTTTGAGAAAGCAATACAAAGATCTTGATGTCAATTCATTGGTTTCTGAAAATATAAATGCATTAGAAAATAAAAATACGTTTACGATTGTTACTGGTCATCAAATGGTTGCGATGACAGGTCCTTTGTATTTGATTTATAAAATTGCTCATGTGATTCGTTTAACTGAGGAGTTGAAAGCTACATATTCTGAAAATCAATTTGTTCCAATCTTTTGGATGGCATCAGAAGATCATGATTATGACGAAATTAAATCATTCAATTTATTCAATAAATCGATTTCTTGGGAAACAGAGCAAACTGGGCCAGTTGGACGTTTTGAAATGAAAGATTGGAATCTTGTCTTTGAACAGTTGACTGATTTGTTTAAAAATCATCCAGAGAGTGAATTATTTGAATTGTTGAAGGTCTTTAATGGTTCGAACTATTCAGAGGCTTATCGAAGATTAATAAATCATTTGGTTGGTAAATATGGTGTTGTAATTATTGACGCTGATGATGAAGAATTGAAACGAGAGTTTTTGCCAATAATGCTAAAGGATGTAAATGATCAATTTTCGTTTAAAGCAATTACTCGTACGACTGATAAGCTTGTTCAACAAGGCGGTAAATCGCAAATTGTGCCCAGAGAAATAAATCTTTTTTATATTTCAAAAGGTATTCGTGAGCGTTTGGTTGATACAGGTTCAACGATTGAGATTCAAGGAAAAGGTTCTTTTTCGAAAGCTGAGATTGTTAATTGGATGCAGAAAAGTCCAGAAGAATTTTCACCAAATGTATCATTACGCCCTTTGTATCAGGAGATTATTTTGCCAAATCTTTGTTACGTTGGCGGTGCTGGAGAAATAAATTATTGGTTGCAATTAAAAGGAGTTTTTGATGCTGTAAATATTCCATTCCCAATTCTTCAAACTAGAAATTCTGTATTGTGGATTGATAAAAATTCATCTGATAAAATGGATAAATTGGATCTCACACCAATTGATTTATTTAAAGAATTACACATTCTGAATAAAGAATATTTGGAAAAAAATGCTTCAGAAGAGGTTGATTTTAGTCAATTAGATGCACAGATGGAGTTGCTTAAAAAACAATTGATAGATACAACAATTATGGTTGATTCATCATTAGAAGCATTTGCAACAGCAGAAAGTGTTCGAATGGAAAAACAGTTGACTCAAATTAAAGATCGATTGTATAAAACTGTAAAGGGGAAGCACGATAAAAATTTGAAAACGATTCAGCAATTAAAGGAAAAGCTATTTCCTGAAAATGGTTTACAAGAACGTCATACAAATTTCTTTCAATTGAATCCAACAGGGAATTACAAAGCTGTTTTAGATGAAATAGTCGATAATGTACAACCGTTCAATTCAGATTTCATTGTGATGATTGAACAATAAAACTGATTATTTTGTCTTTTCATTTTCATTTATGAAACGTGGGAGTTGCCAATTATAAACGACAGCTAAAATACGGATAAGGACTATTAAACCGCCTGATATAGCCAGGTTTAGATTGAAGTTTACATCTAAATTAGATAAAGCTAAAAATGATAATGCACCTGTAAAACAGGCTGTTGCATAGATTTCTTTTCGAAAAATTATTGGAATTTCATTCGTTAAAATATCACGAATCACCCCACCAAATACAGCAGTGAACATCCCCATTGCAGCTGCATTGATATTTCCAACTCCCAATGAAATAGCTTTTGAAGTACCTACTACTGTAAACAAAGCAATTCCTAAAGTGTCAAAAAGGAAAAATGTTTTTTTAAGTTTAATTAAAGGTTTGTAAAAAAAACGAGCAATTATTACACCAACTAAAATTGCATAAACAAAATTAACATCTTTGATCCAAACAATTGGGTAACTACCTAATAATACATCTCGTAAACTACCACCTCCTAGGGCTGTAACGAAACCAATGAAAGTCACACCAAACCAATCAATATTTGATTTTTCAGTAGCTGAAAGAGCTCCAGAAATTGCAAAAAAAGCAGTACCAAATAATTCAAACCAATATTGAATTTGCATAGTTTAAAATTTAACCAATTTGTAAATGCTCCATTTGTTTTCCAACCAATGTTTTTTCACCTACAATTTGAAATCCTACCTTCAAATATAGTTTTTTTGCATTAGGATTGTCTTTGTCAACTAGTAAACCTAATTTTTTTTTGCTTTTATGTACATATTCATCGATCAAAAATTGAAGTACTTTTGAACCAATTCCTTTACCTTGTAAGTTAGGATTTACTCCAAATGAATCAATGTAAAACTCCCCTCCATTCGTTTCATCTTCTGGATTGAAAGGCAAATTATAATTCAACTGAATGTAATCTGAAACAGGTCTTCTCAATTCGTGTAATAAATCACCATCATAAATCGATATTGCGGCAATTATTTCATTGTTTTCCAATGCTACCCAACAATTTTGATAGGAATATTGATTGTTTTCTTGACCAACAAGATCAAGCATAAACTTCAATGCTTTTGTTTCGTCTTTTTGCCCAATAAATTCATAAACAATATCTTTCATTGCTAATAAAAGATAATTACCTATTTGTTTTTTATCCTCAATTATCGCTTTTCTAATTAACATATCTGACAAAGTTAATTCTTTTGGTAAATGGAAATTGATTATGCTGCGTAACCTCTCAATTGAGTTGTAATTTTTGATTGCATAAAATATTGAATGACTTCATCATTCGATTCTTTTTTTCCTTTTAAATGAATCAAAATTTTCCCAAAGTTTGCTTTTCCAGAATACTCGATATCTGCTTTGATAATGTTATAAGGTATTTTATATCGATTTTGTAAAGTTTCAATAATTTGCTTTAAATAAAAGTCACCTTTTAATTCAATTTCTATAAGAGGGAATATCCCATCAATGTGTTCATTTTTAATATTTTCGGAGAGGTTTTTTGGTAAATTCATTTTAACTATTTTTTGAATGTAGAGAAAAAAGAGAAATTAGTTTTGAGGCTTACTTTTAAGCCTCAAAACTAGCATGTTAGTTTATAAATTTGGTTGAGGAGTTAAACGCAGGTATGATTTAATTGGGGTATGTCCTTTTGGAAATTTTCCAGGAATTTCTTCGTCTTTTACCGCTGGAGCAATTACCACATCTTGACCATGTTTCCAATTTGCAGGAGTTGCAACTTGATAATTTGCAGTTAATTGTAAACTATCTATTACACGTAAAATTTCATCAAAATTACGCCCTGTTGATGCTGGATAAGTCAATGTTAATTTAATTTTTTTGTCTGGTCCTACGACAAACACAGAACGAACTGTAAATGTTTCATTTGCGTTGGGGTGAATTAAATCATATAATTCAGCAATTTTTCTATCTGGATCTGCGATGATAGGGAAATTTACAACTGTATTTTGTGTTTCGTTAATGTCCTTTATCCAACTATGATGTTGATCAATAGGATCGACACTAATTGCGATTGCTTTTACATTGCGTTTTTCAAATTCATCTTTTAATTTTGCTGTTGCACCTAGTTCCGTTGTACATACTGGTGTGAAATCAGCAGGGTGAGAAAAGAATACTCCCCAGTTATCTCCTAAGAAATTGTAAAAATCAAGTGTTCCTTCTGTTGTTTCTGCTGTGAAATTTGGAGCAATATCGCCCAATCTTAATGTTGCCATGTTATTGAATTTTATGTGTTTTATATATTAGAGATGCTGACCGGATTCGAACCGGTGTACCAGCTTTTGCAGAGCTGTGCCTAAGCCACTCGGCCACAGCACCAAATATTTGTTATGCTATTGCTATTGTATCTTCTGTTGAAATTGCTTCAATTCCACCTTTTAAGTTGTATAAATTTGTAAATCCAAAAGAATCTTCTAATTCTCGAATTGCTTTTGCACTTCTACCTCCTAATTTACAGTGAATCACAACTCTTTTATTTTTATCAATTTCATTTGCTCTTTGAGCGATTGATCCCAATGGAATAAGCAAAGCCCCAATATTTCGATCGTGATATTCAGAAGGTTCTCTCACATCAATTACTTGAATATCTTCATTGTTATTAATCCAATTAATGAATTCGTCAACTGAAATTTCTTTTATTGATTTCTCGACTACTTTTACGCCGCAAAATTGTTCGTAATCAATTAATTGTGTGATTTTTTCACTTGAAGGATTTGCAGCTATTTTTAATGTTCTCGTTTCAAATGTTAATGCATCAAACACAAAGAAACGCCCTGATAATGGTTCACCTACACCTGTGATCACTTTAATAACTTCATTGGCTTGTAATGTTCCGATTATACCAGGAAGAACACCAAGAACACCTCCTTCAGCACAATTTGGAATTAGACCTGGATCTGGTGGAGTAGGATAGAGATCTCTATAATTGGGACCAGTAACACCATCTTTATTTGTGTAATTAAATACTGAAACTTGTCCTTCAAACTGAAAAATTGATGCATAAACATTTGGAATTCCTGCCAAAACACTAGCATCGTTTACCAGGTATCTAGTTGGAAAATTATCCGTTCCATCTGCAACAACATCATATTGATAAATAATCTCTAAGGCATTAGCTGCTGTTAATTGAGCATTATAAGTAATGATTTTTATAAAAGGATTTAGTTGCTCTAAACGTTGTTTTGCTGCGTCAACTTTTAAAGTCCCAACACTATCAATTCCAAATAATACTTGACGTTGTAAATTGCTATCATCAACTGTGTCAAAATCAATAATTCCAATTGTACCAACACCAGCGGCAGCTAAATACAATAATAATGGACTCCCTAGTCCACCCGAACCAACAACTAAAACTTTTGCAGCTTTTAATTTTTTTTGGGCATCTAATCCAAAATCAGGAATGATAATATGACGGTTGTATCTAGCTAATTCTTCTTTAGAGAATGTGATTTCATCTAATCCGCTTCCTCCTGCTATAGCAGGAATTATACTTAAAATTGAATTAGATTCTAAAGGTGTATTTTCTTTTTGTAGGCTTCTGATGTCGTCATCTCCGACAAAAAAGTTCACAAACCCTCTAATGTTTTCATTTTCATCTAAAAGACTCTTTTTTACCTCAGGGAAATTTAAGATTAATTCATTAATTGCCTCTTGTACATTGTTTGCTTGTACATTTATTCGCGACTCTTGATTGGTGAATTTACGAAGTGGTGTGGGAATGATAATTGTTGCCATAGTTTTGAATTATTGTTGTGTATTTTGTAAAATTAAAACGTTTTCTTCATCAAATTGTTGTTCTTCATTTAATGTCCATGATTGAATTGATACTAGTTCATTTTCTCTAAGGGAAAGAATCACATAAGAAAAAAATGGTTGAGCTGCAATTCGATCGTGTTCACTAGGAATTGAAGGGTGATTTGGATGTGAATGATAGATTCCAATTAATGTTGTATTATTTTCATCAGCATATTGTTCTGCTTTTAAATAATCAAGTGGTGAAATTTCAAATCGTCGTCTTTTATCTCCTTCTTTTGAGTTGATAACAGGTCGAATTTTGTTGATATTTCGAATGTTTCCATCTTCGGTTCCAAATAAAAAGCCGCAGCATTCATCAGGGAATGTATCAAATGCATCTAGTGTCAATTCGTTTTTTATTGTTTCATCAAATTGAATCATTTTGCAAGAATTAAATCAGTAATTTCTTTGTATTTATCCGCATTATCAGGAAGAATGGTCACTATTGTCCCAAATTTAATTGTATCAGCTAAAAGCAAAGCTCCTACAATGTTTGCAGCAGAAGAAGGACTTAATAATATCCCATTCAATTGATAAAAATCATTGATGATTTGATAGGCATATTCAGTACTTACTTCTAAAATTCTATCAGCAAATTCAGGTTGGAAAAT
>DAIOWV010000055.1:6154-7243 GCA_036758285.1 Taishania sp.
AGGATTAGGAACAACAGGAACCTTTACCGGAACATCAAAAAAACTTCAAGACCATGAAGGGCATTGTCGGGTTGTAACGCCACCGTTGTGATTTCAGCATTTAGTTCTTGAAGTTTTTTTGATGTTCCGGTAAAGGTTCCTGTTGTTCCTAATCCTGCAACAAAGTAATCAACTTCTGGTATTTCCTTATATATTTCTTCAGCCGTACCGTTGTAATGAGCAGCCCAATTGTTGTCATTCGTATATTGATTTGCATAGAAATATTTATCTGGAAATTCTTTGACTATTTGATTAGCTAGTTCTTGAGCTTCATCTGTGCCTCCAAATTTTGAACTGTAAATTATTTCAGCTCCAAGTGATGTTAATATTTCTTTACGTTCAGTAGACGCATTTTCGGGTAAAACAAGTGCAACTTTTATTCCCAGTTCTCTACCTATGGTAGCATAAGCAATTCCTGTATTTCCACTTGTTGCATCAAGAAGTATTTTGTCTTCGGTTAATGTTTTGTTTTTTATTGCTTCTTTAATAATGTTGAATGCAGCTCTTGCTTTAACACTTCCAGAAAGCTGTTTCCATTCTACTTTTGCATATATTTTTACATCAGTATTGTGGTGTAAACCAGTAATAGGAATGAGTGGAGTATTACCTATCTGATTTTCAATTTCTATAATTTTTTCTTCGATTGAGTATGATGTTAATGCTGTCATGATTCTGTAATTAAAAATGTTGATTTATGTTTGAATTTTTAATAAAAAAAGGGCTTTTACACTGTGAGTAAAAGCCCTTTGATAGAAACTATTATAAAAATTACCACAGTATTATTCTTTGTATTGCTTGCAACAACACATCATTAATTGACACTTAAAATACCAATGAAATAAATTTTCATTATTTACGCTTGATGCCTGATTTAAAAAAGATGTGTTCATTTTGTATTATTTTTTTAGTAAAAAAAAACTCCTCAGATAAAGTATCGGAGGAGTTTAACAATTTTATTTAAATATTATAATTACCCGATACAAGTTTGATTAATAAAGCAACAACACATCATCTTATGTGCTACGCTTAAATTATGCTTGTATTTGTGTG
>DAIOWV010000055.1:7259-21085 GCA_036758285.1 Taishania sp.
TTTAAATAAACAAATTAAAATTTACTTTTTTTATTTTTAATCTGTAGTGTATATTTTAACTTCTTCTTTATCAGGTTTTTTATTTATTTTTTTATTTGGTTTTTCTAACGAATAAATTAGAATGATAAAAATTAATATTGTTATATTGTGAATAACAAACTGCACAAAACCATCATTTATTGCAATTGTTTTTAATATAAAAAACAACATTAATGCGACACCAAGATAAAGCCCAAATTTTCGAATATTGTATTTAATCGGATAGTATTTTTGCCCAAGTAAATAGGATGCTATCATTTGAAATGCATAGACAATCATAGTTGCCCAAGCACTTGCCATATAACCGAATTTTGGTATGAAAAGTACATTAATTCCAATTGTTATGATTGCACCTGCAACAGCAATATAAGCCCCAAATTTTGTTTGTCCTGAAAGTTTATACCATATACTTTGATTGAAATAAATTCCAAGAAAAATATTTGCAAGTAAAAGTATCGGAACAGCTTTTAATCCTTCCCAATATAATTCGTTAGGAATGAAATATTTGAATATTTGTAAATTTAGTGAGACTCCTAAGAAAACTACGCATAATGCAGCGATAAGGTAATTCATCACTTTTGTATAGAGTTTATTTCGATCTACATTTTGAGAATTTGAAAAGAAAAATGGTTCAGCAGCGTATCTGTATGCCTGAAGGAAAATTGTAACTAGCATGGCCAGTTTATAACAAGCACTATAAATTCCGACTTGACCTTCTGCATAAGCAATTGAATTTTTTTCAGCATCTAGTGTTGGAGGAATTGCTGCTAAATGTGTTTCATACAAAATATTATGAAGTAAAATTCTGTCAATTGTTTCGTTAATTATACCTGCAAATCCAGCTAAAACAAGTGGAATCGAGTAAATCATCATCATTTTTATTAAAGCAAAATCCAATTCAAATCGAATTTTCAATAAATCTTTGTAAACAAAAAGTGGTTTAACTAATGATGATAATAGATTGGAAATGAGTATAAATAGTATTCCTTGGTGTGGATTTGAATTGTCAAAAAAGAATAAAAGTAAAATGACATTGAAGAAGATATTCACCATGATTGATGAAAACTGAATGGTAGCAAATCTTTTTGCTTGATTTTCAGATCTTAATTTTGCCAAAGGGAGAGCAGAAATAGCGTCAATACAAACAATTAAAGCTAGTAAAATGATGTATTCTGGATGTTCAGGTAACAACATCCAATTGGCTATTTTTGAGCTGAATAAGATGGTAATTAATAGAAAAAAACTATTGAAACCTACTACTGATAGGAAGCTATTTTGAAAGATAGAATCTTTCTTTTCCTTGTTGTCATTAATAAATTTAAAGAAAGCGGTTTCCATTCCGAGAGGTAGAAGTACAATTAAAAAAGCTACCCAAGCATAGAGAATTGAAACGACACCATAATCTTTTGGATCGGCAAAAACGGAAACATAGAGAGGAACCAATAAAAAGTTAAGAGCTCTACCTAGAATGACGGTTAAGCCGTAAACAGCAGTTTGCCCAAGTAATCTTTTTATTGGATTCTCCATTTATTTGATTGTCACTATTGCACATTCCTATGAATAAGTGATTCAGACTTATAAAGTTATATTAACTTCTAAAATTTGGTTTTCTCTTTTCTACAAATGCTGTTGTACCTTCTTTAAAATCAGTAGTTCCAAAACATTTACCAAATTCTAAAATTTCAGCTTCATATCCATCAACTCCATCTTTCAAACCTGCATTGATTGCTCTAATTGCAGAAGTGATTGCTGTTCCAGAATTGGCAAGAATTTTTTCAGCTATTTCAGTCGCTTTGTTGATTAATTCTTCAGGTTCAACGACATGATTAACAAGTCCCCAAGTTAATTCTTCTTCAGCTTTAATCATTCCAGCAGTAAAAACTAATTCATTTGCTTTACCTTTTCCAACAAGTTGAGTTAAACGTTGAGTACCTCCATAACCAGGAATTACACCAAGAGAAACTTCCGGCAATCCAACTCTGGCATTTGTTGATGCAACACGAATATGAGCTGACATTGCCAATTCTAATCCACCACCTAGTGCAAACCCATTTACAGCTGCAATAACTGGTTTTGATAAATTTTCAATTACATCAAAAAGCAATTCTTGACCTTTTTGTGCTAATTCACCTCCTTGTGCAATCGTAAAATGTGCAAATTCTTTGATGTCTGCTCCAGCTACGAATGATTTTTCGCCAGAACCAGTCAAAATGATTACTCCAACTGTATTATCTTCTTCAGCAGATTTTATTGCTTTACTCAATTCTTCAATTGTCTCTTTATTCAATGCATTTAATTGTGCAGGACGATTAATTGTTATTAATTGAATTTGATCTTTCTTTTCTGATAAAATGTTGTTATACATGGTTTTAAATTTTAAATTTTCCACTTAAGTGGTTAATTTCTATTTATTTTTCTTTGTAAATACTTAATCCAATGTCAAGTACATCTTCCAGTACTTCTTGAGTTACAGCTTGTTCAATTGTGAATTTATATTCACCTGGAACTGTAATTTTTCTTTTTGCAAATGTAAGTTGATTTTCAACGATGGTACCAGTGTTTTTTCCAATCCAACTTCCATCTTCATTTGCGATTTTTATTTCAAAAGGTTCTCTAACTTTTTCTTTTAGAGGAGTTTCTGAAGTCCAGAACAACCAAATATTGCTGTTTTTATATTCCGTTGTAGTTCTTAAAGTTAATACAAAACGATAATCAGCAGTGGTGTCATCAATGTTTACTTTGAAAACAGATTTTTGATCTTGTTTCCAGTCATTATTTTTGAAATTATACACTTTTTCATAAAATGGAGATTCAGAACAACTAATTAATAAAGTTGCTATAAATGAGAGTAATATGAATGTATTAATTTTCATAATTATTGATTTTCACCTTTGTTTGTGTCTGGTTTATTCCCTTTAAAATTAGGATTTCTTCTGCGATTATTATGTCGTTTTGGTTGACCTTCTTTTTTGTTTTGATTTGATTCGCCCGAATTTCCTAATTCACTTTTATTACTTTGTGGTTGTGGATTTACTTGTTTGTTTTGAGGTTTTCCTCCTTGACTTTGCCCTTTAGGATTTAGTCGTTGATTTTGAGGTCTATTTTGTGGTTCACGAGGAACACGTTTTATATCTGTTTTAACCTCAGATGTTGCAGTTGAATTATTACCAGTTGGTTTATTTTTTCTCTTCTTTTTTGATTTGAACGCATGCTCAAAGCGATTTAAGCTATCTTGACCAACTACATTTTCATAATCAGTAACAGCTTCTACTTCAACTTTTTCAACAAATTCAGAAAGATCTTTAGGTTTTACACCATCTTTATTTAAAGCAATGATTTCTTTTACTCTATCAGGAGATAAAGCAATTAAACCAGTTCCAATTGCCGCTTCTCCAGCATATCCAAACCACATTTGACGTTTGAAAACATCTGTTTTTATGTGAAAAGCAGTTCCTTTTTCTGTGAATATTTTAACGTCAGATTTTGGAAAAGATTTTAACTCTTCCAGATACATGTCAAGCTCGTAGTTCAAACAACATTTTAGTTTCCCACATTGTCCTGCTAATTTTTGAGGATTTAATGAAAGTTGCTGATAACGAGCAGCTGAAGTTGATACAGTACGGAAATCTGTAAGCCAAGTAGAGCAGCATAACTCACGTCCACAAGAACCAATAGCTCCTAATCTAGAAGCCTCTTGGCGTGCTCCGATTTGACGCATTTCAACTCTAATTTTGAACGCATCGGCAATGTCTTTAATCAATTGGCGGAAGTCTACACGACCTTCTGCTGTATAATAAAAAGTGGCTTTACTTAAATCTCCTTGATATTCAACATCAGATATTTTCATTTCTAATCCGATGTTAACAGCAAGTGTTCTAGAAGAAAACATTACGTCTTTTTCTAATTCACGCGCTTTTATCCAATTGTCAATATCATTTTGATTTGCAATTCGAATAATTTTTTTGGCTTCCTGTTCTTTGAAACCAGGTTCTTTTTTACTAACCTGTAATCTAGCAAGTTCTCCAACTACAGAAACAACTCCAACATCAAACCCTGGACTAGCTTCAACAACAACAACATCCCCAGCTTGTAAACTAAGATTTTTGTTATTTCTGTAAAAAGCTTTTCGACTGTTTTTGAATCGAATTTCTAGTATATCATATGGCGATTGACCGCTTGGCAATGTTACATTTGCTAGCCAGTCATACACTTCTAATTTGTTGCAACCTCCAGAGCTACAGGTACCGTTATTCTTACATCCACGTGGCGAACCGCCTCCGCTTCCACAACTTGAGCACCCCATAATTCTAAATTTAAGACGTAAAATTAAGTAAAAATTATGAATAATGGACTATGATGAATACCATTTGTTGAATTAAAGAAACGAAAGATTATGATTCGTTATTTCTTGACATATTGTGTTAAAATAATGATACTCTGACCATTTATTTTTCCTTCAATTTGTTCGTGATTATCGTGAACAAGCTTAATGTTTCTTACTGCCGTTCCTCTTTTCGCAGTGAAAGTTGCTCCTTTGACATTCAGATCTTTTATTAAAACGACACTGTCACCGTGAATCAACTCAACACCATTAGAATCGACATGTTTTGGTGTGTTTTCATCAATCATACCTTCTTTTGCCCAAGCTAAAGTTTCATCATCCAAGTAGATCATTTCTAACAAATCGTTTGGCCAACCTTCTGATTTTAATTGGTGTAACATTCTGTATGCAATTACTTTGACAGCATTTGTTTCACTCCACATCGAATCGTTTAAACATCTCCAATGATTTGCCACTATGGTGTTACTATCTTCTAATTGCGTTTTACAATTGTTGCAGATATATGAAAAATGATCTGGATTATTCCCTTGTTTTGGAGCAACTAAAAATGCATGTAAATCTTCGTTTGATGAGCATAATTCACAATTTCCATTGCTTCTTGATTCAAGTTCTTTTGTAAAATTCATGTGTATTAATGTTAATCTGACTAAATAATCATTCAATCCGAAATAGATTGATAATGTTTTACAAAGCTAATATTTTATTGAGATGATAGGGATATAAATGGAAAAACTAAAATGTATTACTCTAAATCCACTATTCAATTAGATTAATTTTGTTACGTCGAATTATTGTTATTCTTCTTTGATAGATAATGATTAATATGTTATTCACTCAAATTATTTGGCTAGTAATCTTATGACAGATATTGGTTATTTGATGGATTTGAAATATTAATTATCAGTATTGAATAATATCTAATTCATTAATAATTAGTTTTTCATGTGTTGATAATGTTATGACGACTGTCAGTGAAACTAAACAAAGTTTTTTTCTACTTTGAGTAATTTTTTATAATGTATTATGGGGTAAATAATATTATTTGATATTCATAAACTTGTAAAGTTATGTTTTTATTAGTAAGTTCGTTTCATACTAATACTTGTCTTTTAGGTAATTTCTTGCCTATAAACAATTGAAAATTATCAATATGAAAAAAACAACTCATGAAAAATGGAGGCTAAGTCTCGCATTTGCGATCGTTTCTTTTCCTGTTTTTTTACACGCACAAGTTAATCAGAATACTACAAGTGTAGAATCTCAGATAGGTCGTAATCAAAACTATGTGAATAATTGGGAAAAAGGTGGTTCATTTGATGGCTACTCCCCTAAACAAGAGTTAACGGAAAAAAGAGCTAAAAATGCCAAGCACTTTAGAAATTCTGATGGTACATTTACTGCACAAGTCGGAGGGAATTATCATTACAAGGATGCCACAGGAAACTGGCAAGATATTGATTTGTCTCTAGAACAAGGAAATACAGGAGTGCAAGGTTACTTTTTTCAGAATGTAAAAAATGATGTGAAAAGCTATTTTCCTCAAAACGCATCAACTGAAGGGGTTTTAATGAAGCTTGAGGATGGAGCAACTTTTACATGGTGGAAAAATCCTCAATTTAAAATAACAAACAATGGAAATGTCACAAAATCATTTCAAGCAGCACAAGTTGTTGGACAGGTTTCACGAGAAAAATTGATTTATGACAATATCTATAACGGGATTTCTGAGGAGTTTGTGATCTTAAATGGAGGGATTGAAAACAATATTATTCTAAACTCCTTAACTTCAGAAATTGCTTCGTTGAACTCTAACTCAAACTTAGAATTTAGTCAATTTATTCCATTGAATAATAATTGGTCTATTTTTGATGCAGAAGGAAAAAGGATAACTTCTAATACTCGAACAACTGATTTCTCTGTTAAATTAGGAAATTCTAGTATTTATTTTGGAAAAATTATTGTTTTTGATAATAACATCTCTAAAGAAGATGCGATGTTAGTAAATATTCCAAGAGAAAAACTTACACCCTCGCAAAAGCAAAAACTGTCTCAAAGTGTGTATTCAATTACTTACCAAATTAAGTTTGTAGATGGGGGAATTGAAATTATTTCAGCTTTACCTGCTTCTTGGGTTAACCAACCAAATAGAGCTTTCCCTGTTGTAATTGATCCAACTGTAACAATTACACCGATAAATTCTTCAGGTTATTTTTATGGTCCTATGACACACTGGTACGGGTATCAACGTTATGCGAATATTTATTTACAATCAGAAATTGGTACAGTAGGAACAATAACTGATATTGAATACAATCGAACAAATACTAATGGTTCGGCTGGTAGCAGACCAACCAAAGTTTTTATGAATACAACGGCAAATACGACACTTTCTACAGGAGCATGGAACTCGGTTGCTTATACAGGTGGTGCTCAGTTGTGTTTAGATGAAAATACAGATCAAGGGAGTACAGCTGGTTGGAAAAACCTTCATTTATCTACACCTTTTATATATGGCCAAGATAATTTGATGATTATGGTTTATGACGCATGGGGTGGTAGTGGATCAGCTAAGTGGTACAATCAATCAACAAGTATAACACAAAGACAAGCATATAGCAGAGCAGATGGAACTGATCCTGGAGATGGTGTTAATCTTGCTGTGGAAAATGTTCTTCAAGAAATAAGAATTACTTATATTCCTGCAACAGAATGTACGGGTTTACCAGCTTCAGCAACAGCTACAAGTAGTGCTGCAGAGGTGTGTACTAATGCTCCATTTACATTGTCTTTATCTGGAGTTCCTCTTGAATCAGGACTGAGTATACAATGGCAGTCTTCAACAGATGGAACGACATGGAATAACTTTGGAACTGTGCAGACAACTCTTTCTTATTCTGTACCAAGTCAATCTGTAGCGACTGATTACAAAGCAATCATTACATGTGTACCTACAGGAGATGTTTTAGAATCATCAATCGTATCAGTAAATCAGTCAATTCCAAATGATTGTTATTGTATCAATACGATTCCTGCTAATTGTACAGATGGAGATGTTATTACAAACGTAACAATTGAAAGTATAAATAATAACTCTACTTGTGGAAATTCTACAACTGGGTATTCTGATTATACAACAAGTGTAACTCCAGCTCAATTAGAAATAGGTACTACAATTCCAATGTCTGTAACAGTTGGACCATCAGGAGATGGATGGCTTTATGAATCAGTAGGTGTTTGGATTGACTATAACCAAAATGGTGTTTTGGATTCACTTGAAGGTGAATATACAAATCTTGGTACAGGTTTAAATGAAGTAATAACAGGGAATATTATTATTCCTTCTACAGCGCTTCCTGGTGCAACAAGAATGAGAGTTGTTGTAATGGCTAGCGAAGTAATGTTGAACTCATTTTCATGTGGTCCTGTTTTGGCTATTAATAATTTTGGAGAGATAGAAGATTACACAGTTAACCTTTTTAGAGTAATAGTTATTGATAGTGTTGTTGTCTCAACACAAGGAAATGTTCCAGCTGCAATTAGTACTCCATCAGGAACATTACAATTGGTCTCTACCGTTTATCCATTAACAGAAGATCAGAGTGTTGTTTGGAGTATTAATACTCTTTCTGGGAATGCTACAATTTCAACTAGTGGTCTGGTAACAGGGCTGTCAAATGGTACTGTTTGGGCAAAAGCAGTTTCGGTTGAAGATAACACAAAAGCAGATTCAATCTTGATTACAATCACGAATCAAGATCTTGGAATTTCTAATGTCAACTTAGCTGATTTTACAATTTTTCCAAATCCAACAGAAGATATTATTATGTTGAAATCAGGTGTTGAACATACATCACTACAATTATCTGTAATGGATATAACTGGAAAAGTTGTATTCCAAGATAATTTGATTGATAATGAGTTGAACAATGGATATCAGGTGAGACTTGATAGTAATTCAGTTGGTGTATATATTATTCAACTGAAAAATGATAAGATTAACGTACAACGACAAGTTATCAAAAAATAAAATTGGTAAAATCAGATTAATTTGAAACAATTTTAAAACCGATGTAGATTTTTCTACATCGGTTTTTTTTATGAAAAAATCTTAGAATAATTATTGTTAAAAGTATGTTTGATACGACTCAATTTTATCTTCATAATCAGTGAATGAAGAACAAAATGGTAACACAGATATATATGGGTTTGGAAGTATCGGTTAAAACAGAAAAGGACAGTTATAAACTGTTCTTTTTGATCTTAAGTAGGGGAATTCTAACTTTTTCACAAAGGATTTCGATGGTGTTTTTGTGTTTAAGTTATTGAAAAATGAAGCATATGTAACGAATAAATACACTAAAAATCCCTTTGTTAGCCACCATTATCCAACTTTTTCCACTGTAATTTTTTGTCTTCATAATAGTAAATTCCGTTATTCATTTTCCAACAGTAATTATCAGGACAGCCATCAACCTGCTTTAAATTATGGCATTAATATATTATAGTGTACCAGACTTGGTCACTTTCTCTTAGTTTTAGTCTTTGGTTCCACCTTCACAACTTTGGTTGTTGTCTTAGATGATTTTTTAATAACCATACCAGAATACTTTTTAGCAACCTCTACTGGATCAAATGTTTTCTTCTTTTTAACTGGCTTTTTCATTGTATAACAAAGTTATGAAATATTTGTTAAGTTTAGGAACTTAACTTAAAAACACTTACTATGAATAAAGATATTGAACACCTCAAATATTTGGATGAAATTTTGAACTACCTTCTTCAGTATGGATATTTATCCAGTGCAAAAGTAGATGAAATATTCTCTTATTTAGAGAAGAACAAAATATCTTTTGATAGTAAGCTAGAACAAAGCTTTGTAAACAGAAAAGGAAACCAAGGTTCTCTGAACGAGCTAGATCCTACTGGTTTTAGGAAACAAGCTTTTGATGAAGCTATAACGTACTTACAAGAGCTGAACCTTATAATCGTAAATAACGATACTGCATCACTAACATATAAAGGTAGGATTAAAACTGCCTATTCTTTTGTCGCTGAGCATGAGAGAGATCTAGATGAAAAAGAGTTGCGTGCACAACACATGAAAGACACCCGAACCGTAGCGCTTATTCAAAAGTGGACTTTACCGGCTGCAGTTGTCGTTGCAATTATCGCCATATTTGCTGCATATTGGAAGCCAACTTCAACGTATTATAGATACTATAATTGCTGTCATAAGCAAGATATAAATCGCAAAGTACCAGAGGTGGACAACAGCGGGTCGTTCCATGTCGAACATGAGCCTAACGATTCTACGAATCTTGTGAAATAACTTTTTCATAAAACATAAGATTACCTCTCCTGAAAAATCAGGAAAGAAAATTAAACAAAACTTTGTATTGGATTTAAGGTTTTAGTCTTTCTTATCTATACCATCTCGCATAGATTCAAACTCAGACATAAGTTGTGAGGTTTTTATTCCGAAAGCTGTTGCAAGCTTTTCAATCCAAAATATGGTAGGTGTGAGTTCACCACGCTCTATTCTAGATATGTTTTGAGAGTTGTTTCCTAAATGTGAAGCTAAATCAGTTTGAGACCATTTTTTAGCCACTCTTTTCTGTTTTAGAAAAACTCCGAAGGTCTTATTATATTCTGATTTGTTCATGCTCCGCATATTTCAGAATATTTACCTGACAAATTAAAACCGTATACGGTTGTTTTTTAGGATTATTTTTAGATATTTGCATTTCACTTAAAGAGAAAAACTATGAAAAAATTAATTTTATTTGTAACAATCATTGTTGCTTTTCTTTTTGTTTCTTGTAAAAAAGACAAAAAAGCAGAGAAGTTAGAACCACAATACTTAGGTATGTCGTGGGAGAAAAGTCAGGAAATAGAAGCTGATTGGTCCTTACCAGTTATCAAAACTTCTGTTCGGATCGAAGGTAGTAATATCCTAACTATTCCTCCTTCTGGTTATGGAGGAGATGGAACTTTCAAAATATTAAAAGATGCTGTATATTCGGAATCTTCTTTAATTTTCGGATCTTTTATGCTTGATTTTACCGGATATTCAAAACCTTTCGCTACATATTCAGCAGTTACAATCATCCCTCAGAAATACAAAAGTTTAGGTATTGTAAAACTTTACAGCCTTGATACACAATCTTCTGATGGAAATTACACATGGTATATCGGATTTAAATTGCCATAGTAGTTTTTGATATGAAAACAATAACTATCAATAAGAAACACATAAGACAGCTTATAACAAGTTTTGTTCTATCTGCTGTTTTGATGTTTGTATTTGAACACTCTGGGCACTTTAATTATTATGCTAGTACCTATAGTTACGGCAGATATGTACAGCCTACTGCCAGCACTCCTCTTTCAGTTAGATTCACCACCTTTCTTAACAATGAAATGTCAATTGAAGGTAACTATGTCTGGGCTGACAAGTACTACGCATCTGATGCACCATCGTACAGACCTAGAGTTTTAAATTCCTATTCTTTCGAAGTAAGAGCATACTTCCGAGCCATATTTATAGATTATAAGTATCTGATAATATTTACTTTGGGAATATTTATAATATTCCTATTTTTTAACAGATATAAATTCAAAATATCTTAAACTTGTAGAATCACTATTTAAAAACAAAGATTATGAATGAAAAAGAGAAGAACAATATTATCAATGAATTCAGTAAGAAACTGAACTCTGGTGTAGATACCGATAATGGTTATGTTGCTATTTTCTCTAACGCTGTGTGGGGATTACACAATATCGGGGAACAACCTTGCCTTTACCACACTAAAGTTGAGACACTTTCTGATGCTGTTGACATCATTGTGGCAATAGATGTGGAACAGGATAGGTCTGTGTGGGAAAGATGGGTAGAAGGTTACAAAAACTCTTCTAATTATAACTCCGACAGCATATACTTGTATCTTAAGGCAAGCTACGCTTAAAAAGTAGAATTTGATTCTCACCTGCGTTGATTTTATCCAGAATTTTCATTTCGGATGGATGTATGTCAGCGTTTGACGCCTGACCTTCAGGTGCAGTTAAACGTATTTCAAGATCGAAGTCTTCCAATCCAATTTCTTTTAGCCGTTCTACAATAGCATTAGAATGGTAGGGAATTAAAGAGTTGGAGGCAGGTTTTGAATAAAACTTACTCATAGTTTTAAGAGTTAAAAAAGCACCTTTTAATCGAGGTGCTTTTGGTTTTTTATGCTGCGGATTTTCCGATCAGCTGTTTATACGTTAACCGCAGATTTTTAGAACTTTTTAGGGCTTTTTCGAATCTCTCAGTTTCGCTCAGATCTCGTGTGTTGAATCTGTATGTAAATTCCGAGGTATATCTGTGCAAGTGCTCTCGGCTGACCTTATGGTATATGCCGTAAATTCCTCGTTTTAAATGTGACCAGAAGTTCTCTACATTATTTGTTGAGAAATCTCCGTTCACATATTCTTTTCGCATGTGGTTAACTACAACATGTCCAAACTCCTTATTCAATCCCCAATATCCTTTCCATTCGTCGCTTACAATTATACTTCCTTGTTCACAAAGCTCACGAATGATAGGTTTTAAAGTCTTAGCTTTTGTATCCGGAATAACCTTTGTTACAAGATATCCATTATTGATAGCTCCAAAGACAGGAGTTTTATCTTTATGACTTCTACCTTGTGACATCGGAACTTTCTTATCTCTGTGCCGGTTTTTATTCTTACCGCCAACAAAAGTTTCGTCCATAGTTGTAACTCCAGTAAACTGGATTTTGGTCTCTCTGTTTTCCAATACTAATCGTATTCTTTGCAACATAAACCAGGCTGTCTTTTGAGTTACCGCCAAATCTTTTGCCAGTTGGTGCGAACTTATACCTTTTTTGTGAGAGGTAAATATGAATATGGCAAAAAGCCACTTCTGAAAACCAATATGAGAACCTTCTAAAATTGTTCCTACTCTGACAGTAAAACGCTTCCGACATGAAGCGCACTTATACAATCCGTTAAATTCACCAGCAACTTTTAGTTTATAAGTTTTGTTCTTTCCACAGTGTGCGCAACAAGTCTTACCTTGCCATCTCATGTGCTCCAAATATTCTCTGCAGTGCTTCTCTGTGGGTAACTTCGTAACCATTTCCAGCAAAGAATTGAAGGTAATTTTGTAGTCCATAAAGTTGAGAGATTTTCAACCATGAATTTACAAATAATTCACTGAATAACAATGCTTTTTACAATATTTTTTAGATATTTATCGCACTATTTAAAACAAGAGATTATGGATAAAAAAACTTTTGAACATTTTAAAAAAGAGTTCTATGAACTAACAGGTAAGACAGCTGATGATAACTTAGAAGCATTCTTTGCTTATCTCAACTTACTTGCAACGATGGATGTCAACGATAAGTTGCAAACAATCTATAAGAAGTTATAAAATCACAGTCTTTGAAATCTCTTCTTTTACTAAGAACAGTACTTCATTGGCAGTTTTTACATTCAAGCCTTTTAGATTTTCCATGATCAACAAAACTTTGTCATGTAACTCTTTTGTCGGTTGCTGTTGGTCCTAAAGATTGTAGTCTATCTGACATAATTTAGAAAATTAAAAAGCACCTCAATATTATATTAAGAGGTGCTTTTGGTTAAAAATTTTGTATTTACTCTGGTGGTACACTAAAGTATGTTAGTGCCTAAATTATTTACTATAATCTGTCCATCAGTATTTATTCCAAAATCACATTTATAAATACAACTGTCTGGATCCATAATCGAATCAACAATTTTATTGAACTGATCAAGTTCGTAAATTGTTCCTGTACTCAACCGATAATAATCAGGTGTCATGTAAAAGATATTCTTTTTTGTATCAAGGTCCCAAATGGTATAGAATTTATAGTATACCACGATATTTTTTTCAATAATTTTACGTTCCCAGGAAAGTATAATTTCATTAAGTCCTTGTCCATCCAATTGTATGGATTGCACCCAACAAGTATCTTTGAAATGTGGAAGCATAGAAGCATAACCACACAAGTCAAGTGTATCCCAAAGTTGACCTTTTTTAAAAATGAGAACATTTCTACAAGATCCTTTGATTGATTTAACGGAATATGCTTTTACTGTCCCATCATTTGTTTGACCACTTAGATGCCATAAACTATCTTTTTGCCCATATAATAACGTACAGAAAGAAAATGATATGATAATTAAAATTAATTTTTTCATGTCAATAGTAATGATGGTTTACTCTTAAATATATGAAATAAAAAACTAATCGGAGCCAATTATCATTGGCTTTCTTATTGTTGTGTTGTGAATGAAAAGCATTCTTAAATATGTTCTATTAACTCCAAATAAAAAAAGGAGTACATTTCTGTACTCCTTTTTGTGACCTCGTCAGGATTCAAACCTGAAACCTCCTGAGCCGTAATCAGGTGCG
>DAIOWV010000056.1:0-5756 GCA_036758285.1 Taishania sp.
ACTCATTTTAACTCAGATTCTAGACGACTTGGTTAAAAAATCTAAATGAATTATATAATAATAACTTATTGAAAATAAAAAAGAGAATCTAAAAAGATTCTCTTTTAAAATAGTATCAAAGCAAATGAATTATTTTACAGCGTCATAACGCGTTTTGTACTCAAGTGCTTTTTCGCTGTTTCCTAAATTTTGGTTAATTTGAAACAAAATTAATAATACGTTTGCGTCTTTTGGTTGCTTAGCAATGTATGTTTCTAAAGGTGCAATTGCTTTGTTATAAAGTTCAGCACTTTGATTAAGTGTAACGTCATATTGAAAATCATTTTCATTCATGTCATTAGCCTTATTTCTCAATGCTGTAGCCCAAGTCACATAGTGTGCCCCTAAATTGTATTGTGCCTCCATATAAGTTGGATCTAATTCAACAGCTTTAACTAATGCTTCTTCAGCTTTTTCATTTTGACCTAAATCAGTATAAATTGTTCCGATAATGAAATACAATTGTTTGTTTTTAGGGTCAGCTGCAATAGCATCAGAAAGAGATTTTTCAGCTGCAACATTATCACCTTCAGCCATACTGATTCGAACTAATTCTAATAGAATGTTTTTATCATTACCATACTTAGCTTTTCCTTTATTAAGAATCTCTTTCGCTTTAGAATAATCCTTCAGTTTAGAATAAGAACTTGCCGCTAATGCATAACCTTCACCTCCTTTGTAACCAATTTCAGCTAGTTCTGTATATGCTTCTGCAGCTTCTTTGTACATTTCTGCTTTTTCAAAACAAACACCAGCGTTATATAAGTTTGAAGTGTCAATTTCATTTCTAGCATTAGAAATTTTGTAAACATAATAAAACAAAGCACCTGCTTCACCAAACTTATCAGCTTCATAAGCTTTACTTGCTACAGGTAAAAGCATGTTTATTTGAGAATTAACAGTGTTGTTAATGTCTAATCTAAACTTTTTATCTTTTGTATAACTTGCTTTGAATGCTTCAATTGATTTGTCTAATGCATCACTCCCAAAATTGTTGATTAGGAATGATGAATCGCCTGACATCATAGAAACTTGTAATGCTGCACTATAGATTTCACCTTTATAATAAAGTGTTTTTGCAGATTCTTTTGTTTCAGGGTTTTCAGCTGCCAAATCAATATATTTTTTCGCGCTTAAAAGTGAAGCTTTTGCATCATCAATTTTACCTTGATAAAATGACGGTTGAAATTTATTTTTAAACTCAACTGCAGCACTCGTTTCATTTGTTTTTTGAGACAATCCCAACCCAGACAATAATAATCCTCCGGCTAAAAGTATAAATGTTTGTTTTTTCATTTTGATTAACTTTTCATTCAAATTTTTATTCTTCTGTACCTCCTTCAATTGTTGTGCCATTTTCTTCAGATGTTTCACTTGAAGTTGAATCATTTTCTTCAAAGTTTTCATCCTCATCTTCTTCGTCACTTCTTGGAACTCTCGCAATAGCAGCAATTTCTGCATTACCTTTCAAGTTGATCAACTTAACACCTTGAGCTGCACGCCCCATAGTACGAATTGTGTCAATGTGCATACGAATTGTAACACCAGATTTTGTGATTATCATTAAATCATCTTCATCTGAAACAATTTTTATTGCTAATAAAGGCCCTGTTTTGTCAGTGATAGAGATTGTTTTTACACCTTTACCACCACGATTAGTTACACGGTATACAGCTTCTCCATCTTCTGGGTCGTTCAAATAAGATCGTTTACCATAACCTTTTTCTGATACAACTAAGATTGTTTCACTTTCATCCTTCACCGCAATCATACCAACAACAGCATCTTTGTCATTTGCCAAAGTAACTCCACGAACTCCGGAAGCATTACGTCCCATTGGACGTACTTTACTTTCATTGAATCGAATTGCTTTTCCTTCTCTTGTAGCAATCAGTATTTCGTTTGTACCTGTTGTTAATCTTGCTTCTAATAATTCATCACCTTCACGAACAGTAATTGCGTTGATTCCATTTGTTCTAGGTCTTGAGTATGCTTCCAACGAAGTTTTCTTGATAACTCCGTTTTTAGTACACATGATTATGAAATTATTTTCAACATATTCTTTATCCGTTAAATCTTGAACTTTGACATATGCATTGATTTTATCATCTTGTTCAATATTTATCAAATTCTGAACAGCTCTTCCTTTTGTAGTTTTATTTCCTTCAGGAATTTCAAAAACACGCATCCAGAAACACTTACCTTTTTCAGTAAATATTAATAGATAATTATGATTTGTTGCTACAAATAGTTGTTCAAGAAAGTCCTTATCGCGAGTGGCAGACCCTTTCGATCCCATTCCACCTCTGTTTTGTACTTTATATTCAGAAAGACTTGTACGTTTGATATAACCAGCATGTGATATTGTCACAACAACTTCTTCATCTGGAATTAAATCTTCAATACGCATTTCGCTAGCAGAATATTCTATCACAGAACGACGCTCATCACCAAATTAAGTCTTCATTATCGATGTCTAAGTCTTCATACATGTTGATTTCAGAGACGCGATCATCACCATATTTATCTTTGATGTAATTTAATTCATCTTTGATAATTTGCATTCTACGTTCTTTTTTCGCTAAAATATCTTTTAAATCTTCAATTAAAGCTACTAAATCAGCGTATTCAGCTCTTAATTTATCTTGTTCAAGACCAGTTAATTGTCTCAATCTCATTTCAACAATTGCTCTTGATTGAATATCAGACAATTTAAAACGAGTCATTAACTGTTCACGAGCTTCCTCAGGACTTTTTGAAGCACGAATAATTGCAATTACTTCATCAATATTATCAGACGCAATAATTAAACCTTCTAAAATATGAGCACGTTCTTCTGCTTTTTTCAATTCAAATTGCGTACGACGTACAACTACCTCATGACGGAATTCAATGAAATTTTCAAGTATTTCTTTAACATTTAATTGGCGTGGACGACCATCAACCAAACAAATATTGTTGACAGAAAACGAAGTTTGTAAAGAAGTGTATTTGAACAATTTATTTAAAACAACATTTGGAATAGCATCTCGTTTTAATTCATAAACAATACGCATACCTGTTCTGTCAGATTCATCTCTGATGTCAGAAATACCTTCTATTTTTTTATCGTTAACCAAGTCAGCAGTACGTTTAATCATCTCTGCTTTGTTAACTTGGTAAGGAATTTCAGTAACAATAATTTGCTCTCTTCCTTGGTATTCTTCAATTTCAGCTTTAGCACGAATTACAACACGACCTCGTCCGGTTAAAAGAGCTTCTTTAACTCCTTCATAACCATAGATAATACCTCCTGTAGGGAAGTCTGGTGCTTTTATGTATTGTAATAACTCTTCAGGTTCAATATCATTGTTGTCAATGTAAGCAATAGCTCCTTCAACTACTTCTGTTAAATTGTGTGGAGCCATATTTGTAGCCATACCAACTGCAATTCCAGAAGAACCATTGATTAATAAGTTTGGAATTTTAGTAGGCAAAACTTTTGGCTCACTTAAACTCTCGTCGAAGTTTGGAGTGAAATCAACAGTGTCTTTGTCTAAGTCATCCAACATTTCTTCTGCAATTTTACGAAGACGAGCTTCAGTATAACGCATTGCTGCAGGGCTGTCTCCATCGACAGAACCAAAGTTACCTTGTCCGTCTACAAGTGGATAACGCAATGACCATGGTTGAGCCATACGTACCATTGTGTCATATACTGATGAGTCACCATGTGGATGATACTTTCCTAATACTTCCCCAACAATTCTTGCTGATTTTTTATGAGGTCTATTTGAGAATACACCTAAATCTTGCATTCCATATAGTACTCTTCTATGAACAGGTTTGAAACCATCGCGTACATCTGGTAAAGCACGTGATACAATTACCGACATTGAATAGTCAATGTAGGCTGATTTCATTTCATTCTCAATGTTAATCTGGATTATTCTTTCTCCGTCTGCCATCTTGTCACTTATTTTATTTTAGCACGTTATTTGTGCATGTTAAAAAGCAAACGCCGAAATTAGGCATAATGTAGATATAAAACATTGCTTAAAAAGGGGAATTACTAACAAAATTCTGTGGAAAATCCACTTTTTAGGCAAGTTATTAACAATTTTATTTTTTTAATTTTGTAAAAGGGTATAAATGTGCAATTTTATCCGTTATATAATATAAGGAAGGAAGATGGAAGCAAAATTTTCACCAAGAGTAAAAGATGTCATTGGTTACAGTCGTGAAGAGGCTTTGCGATTGGGAAATGACTTTATAGGAGTCGAGCATCTTTTGTTGGGATTGATTCGAGAAGGTGATGGAACAGCTATTCGAATTTTAAACGAGTTTAATCTTGATTTAAAACACATTCGGTCAGAGGTTGAAGCTACACTTGTTAAATCGACTAACAGTTATAACAATGCAGGTCAAATTCCATTGGTTAAACAAGCTGAAAAAGTTTTAAAGTTAACTTATTTGGAATCAAAATTATTTAAAAGCACAATGATTGGTACTGAACATTTGCTTTTGTCAATTTTAAAGGCAGAAGATAGTGTGGCTTGTCGTGTGTTAAATAAGTACGGTGTCATTTATGATAATGTACGTGATGAATTAGAAACTATGATGACAGAAAACAACGACATGATGAATCAGCCTCGAGCAGAATTCCCGGGAAGTGGGGAAGAGGAAGGGCAAGACTTTGGATCGCAAAGAAAATCTACAGATCCAAAATCTAAGACACCTGTTTTAGATAATTTTGGTAGAGATTTAACAAAAATGGCAGAAGCTGGACGATTGGATCCAATTGTTGGGCGCGAAAAAGAAATAGAAAGGGTCAGTCAAATCCTTTCAAGAAGAAAGAAAAATAATCCTATTTTAATTGGTGAGCCAGGTGTTGGTAAAAGTGCCATTGCAGAAGGTTTAGCTCTTAGAATAGTTCAAAGAAAAGTATCACGTATATTGTTTAATAAACGAGTGATTTCTTTGGATTTAGCTTCTTTAGTTGCGGGTACAAAATACAGAGGACAATTTGAAGAGCGAATGAAGGCGGTAATGCAGGAAATTGAAAAAAATCCTGATATTATCTTATTTATAGATGAAATTCATACAATTATTGGTGCAGGAGGTGCTTCTGGATCTTTAGATGCTTCAAACATGTTCAAACCTGCATTAGCAAGAGGTGAAATGCAAGCAATTGGAGCTACAACTTTAGATGAATATCGTCAATATATTGAGAAAGATGGTGCTTTAGAAAGACGTTTTCAAAAAGTAATTGTAGAACCAACAACGATTGATGAAACTATTCAAATTTTGAATAATATTAAAGAACGTTATGAGGATCATCACTCAGTAGTTTACACACCTGAAGCAGTTGAAGCATGTGTGAAATTGACTTAAAGATATATTACTGATCGTCATTTGCCAGATAAAGCAATTGATGCACTGGATGAGGTAGGTTCAAGAGTTCATATCACAAACATCAATGTTCCAAAAGAAATTGTTGAGATTGAAGAGCAATTGGAAAATCTTAAGGATGAAAAGAATGAAGTAATTAAATCTCAACAATACGAAAAGGCTGCTGAACTTCGCGATAATGAACGTAAGCTTCAAGAAAGACTAGAAGTTGAGAAAAAGAAATGGGAAGAAGAATCAAAAAACAATAGAGTTGTTGTAACTGAAGATCATGTTGCTGAGGTTGTTTCGATGATGTCAGGAATTCCAGACATCATCGAAACAACCTC
>DAIOWV010000056.1:5771-9323 GCA_036758285.1 Taishania sp.
GTTGGACTAAAAGATCCAAACAAACCAATTGGTTCTTTCTTTTTCTTAGGACCAACAGGTGTAGGGAAAACACAATTAGCAAAAGTTTTAGCTAAATATCTTTTTGACTCACCAGATGCGTTGATTCGAATCGATATGTCGGAATACATGGAGAAATTTTCAATCTCTAGATTAGTTGGAGCGCCTCCGGGATACGTCGGATATGAAGAAGGTGGACAATTAACTGAAAAGGTTCGAAGAAAACCATATTCTATTGTATTGTTAGATGAAATCGAAAAAGCACATCCGGATGTTTTCAACTTATTACTTCAGGTTTTAGATGATGGACATATGACTGATGGATTAGGACGTAAAATTGACTTCAAAAATACAATCCTAATTATGACTTCAAATATTGGAGCTCGTCAATTGGCAGATTTTGGTTCTGGAGTAGGATTTGGAACAAAAGCAAAAGAAGAAGCACGTGATGAAAATGCACAGATTGTAGTTCAAAATGCATTGAGAAAAGCGTTCTCTCCTGAGTTCTTAAATCGTGTTGATGATATGATTATGTTTAATTCATTAAAACGTGAAGATATTCATAAAATTATCGATTTAGAATTGGCTAAATTATATTTTAGATTAAATAATTTAGGGTATCAAATTGAATTAACAGAAAAAGCAAAAGATTTTATCGTTGATAAAGGATACGATGAAAAGTTTGGAGCTAGACCTTTGAAACGTGCAATTCAAAAATTTATTGAGGATCCATTGGCAGAAGAAATTATTAAATCAACTTTGCAAGAAGGTGATGTGATTAAAATGGATTTAAATGATTCGAATGACGGATTGGTTGTTGTAATCGAAAAAGGCCAATCAAAAGAAAAAGCTTAGTCTTTTATTCAAAATAGTTTAAAAACAATAGTGAACTTAAATGTTTGCTATTGTTTTTTTTATTTTATGCAATGATATTATTTAATAATAAAGGATTAAATGTTGCCTTTGTTTATCTTTGTTTCTTATTCTTGACAAAATTATATTTAATTAAATGCATTTTAAACAGGTTGATACAAATCTAGAATTGCCTATTATGGAACATTTCTATACCATACAAGGTGAAGGAAGGTATACAGGTAGGGCAGCGTATTTTGTTCGTTTAGCGGGGTGTGATGTCGGATGTGTTTGGTGTGATGTGAAAGAAAGTTGGGATGCAGACCTTCATCCGGTTTTAAATTTAGACGAACTTGTTTCTGAAATTGTTTCTACTGGTACAGAACTTTGTGTGATAACAGGGGGGGAGCCTACACTGTATGATTTGAATGGAATCGTAAATAGGTTGAAAACACATTCTATTGAAACAGCTATTGAAACTTCAGGAACATCACCATTGTTAGGTGATATTGATTGGTACTGTTTTTCACCTAAAAAGTTTAAAAAACCACTTGATGAAGCGTTTGACAAAGCCAATGAATTGAAAGTTGTTATTAATCATATTTCAGATTTGAAATGGGCCGAAGAACATGCGTTAAGAGTAAATAAAAATTGTTTGTTGTATTTACAGCCAGAATGGTCAAAGCAGGAACGATTTTTGCCAGAAATAATTGAATTTGTGAAGAGAAATCCAAAATGGAGAGTATCTTTACAAACACATAAATTCATGAATATACCATAGACTATGAAGTATTTTGTTTTTTTTCTTTCTGTATTTTTTGCTGTAAGTTGTAGTATTTCTCAACGATATTCAACAACAAATAAAAAAGCAATTAAATTGTTTGAAGAAGCTATTCAAGCTCCAAATAAAACAATAGACCCTGTAAAACGAGTACCAAACTTCAGAGCAGGAATTGATTTAGCTGAAAAAGCGTTAGAGAAAGATCCTAGATTTTGGGAAGCACATCTTTTGTTAGGTGAATATTATGAAAATTATAGAGAATATGCTTCAGCAATAAAACATTATGAAGCAGCTTTGAGCATTAATCCTTTGCATTCAAGTACAGGAAGTACATTCTTCTTTTTAGGAAATTGTCAGTTCGTAACTGGTGATTATAAAGGTGCACTGAAAAATATGCAAACGTATGTTGCGAATAGAAATGCAAATCCTCAATTGTTGAAAGAAGCAAATATCATCATTAATAAATCTGAATTTTCAATTCATGCAAAGGCAAATCCAAGTAAATTCAATCCGATAAATATTGGTTCTGGGATAAATACTGCTGATCCAGAATATTTCCCAACAATTACAGTAGATGGAAATACAATTTTGTTTACTAGAAGAATTAAAGACGCGAGTGTTCCAATGGGAATGCAAGAAGACTTTTTCGTTTCTCAATATACAAAAGAAAAAGTTTGGGGTAAAGCAGTACCAATGCCTAAAAATATTAATACATCAAATAATGAGGGAGCACCTACAATTGCTGCAGATGGACGTTCGTTGATTTTTGTAGCTTGTGCTGACGAGACAGGAAGAAATTATGGTGAAGGAAGAGAAGGATGGGGAAGTTGTGACTTATTCTACACAAAAAAACTAGGTTCACGCTGGACTGATCCGATGAATTTACCAGGCAAAGTAAATACAAGTTCTTGGGAATCTCAGCCTTCATTGTCTGCTGATGGTAAAACCTTATATTTTATTCGAAGAGTTAGTCGACCGGGTGAAACTCCAAATAGTGACATTTATGTTAGTCATTTGCAGGATGATGGAAATTGGGGGGTAGCTAAACCGCTATCGAATGTGATTAATACTCCTTATATGGAGGAATCGGTTTTAATTCATCCAGATGGTAAGACTTTGTATTTTGCATCAAGAGGACATTTGGGATTAGGTGGCTCTGATTTGTTTGTTTCTCGAATGGGAAAAGATGGTAATTGGGGGAAACCAGTTAATTTAGGTTATCCTATTAATACCGAGTATGATGAAAATTCATTAATGGTTTCTCCAACTGGAGAAATTGCTTTTTTTGCTTCGGATAGAGAAGGTGGGTTTGGAGATTTAGATATTTATTATTTTGAGTTACCAACTGAATTTAGACCAACAAGAACAGTTTATTTTGACGGAATTGTTTTTGATGCGGATAGTAAAATGCCTTTGAATGGTAAATTTGAATTGATTGATTTGTTAACTGGTGAACAAGTGATTGTTTCTGAAGCGGATCGTATTAACGGGCAGTTTATGGTTTCATTGCCTGTAAACAGAGAATATGCATTGAATGTAACTTATCCAGGATATTTATTCTTCTCTCAAAACTTCAACATGACATTACCAGACAATCAAGATGCATTTCATATGGATGTTCCAATGGTAGCAATAAATTCAGAGGTTCCAGTATCATTGAAAAATGTATTTTTTGATTTAAATGCAGCTACCTTGAGACCAGAATCTTTTATTGAGTTAAATAAATTGGTAGATTTCTTGAAAAAGAATCAGAGTTTAAAAATTGAATTAGGTGGACATACAGATACAAGAGGAGATGCAAAAGCAAATCAAACTTTATCTCAAAACAGAGCTAATTCAGTTGTTGATTATTTGGTTTCAAAAGGTATCTCACAAGAGAGGTTGACAGCTAAAGGATATGG
>DAIOWV010000056.1:9349-21016 GCA_036758285.1 Taishania sp.
TCTGAGATTGAAAAATTGTCTACAGATAAAGAAAAAGAGGCAGCGCATCAAGAAAATAGAAGGACAGAATACCGAATCGTTAAATAAACATGTACTTTATACGACTCATACGACCTGTCAACTTGTTGATTATTATATTGACAATGTTTGGTGTGAGAATGTATATGGTTCAATTTGTCAATGATTATGATATTTCTGAATTCAATTTTTGGTTACTAGTTTTTTCAACAGTAATTATTGCAGCAGGAGGGAATATCATTAATGATTATTTTGATGTAAGGGCAGATCGGGTTAATAGACCATCAAGGGTAATTATTGGTAAATTCATAAAACGAAGATGGGCAATTGTTTCTCATTGGTGTTTTAATTCAATTGCTTTTTGTATTGCTCTCTATTTAAGTTGGTATTATCAATCATTTGTTTTTATACTAATACATGTTGTTTCTATAACACTTCTTTGGTGGTACAGTGTTTCTTTAAAGAAAAAGCCATTTATCGGAAATTTTGTTGTTTCATTGCTTACCGTTTTGGTTATCTATTTGACACAAGTTTTCATTAATCTAGATGGTTCTTTTGAGAATAACATCTTGAAGTTTCAGAATGATTCAGTGTTCAATATACCTTCACTTTATATTGTCTGGATTTTCATGGGAATGGCTTTTCTTCAGAATTTTGCTCGAGAAATAATTAAGGATGCAGAAGATGTAAAAGGTGATTTAGTAATTGGAGCCAAAACCTTGGCAATGATTTTAGGAAATACGAAAACAATTAAACTGATTGGAGGGCTTTTGGTTTTATACCCAATTGTCTATTTTTCAACAGCTTTTTATTTGATTGATTCGTTTGATTGGCTTAAGTCTTTACCTATCACTCTTTCTGCATGTACCAATTTTTTGATTTTTGTTTTTGCTTTTTTTACTAGAAATAGAACATCAATTAAAGCAATTAAAAATCTTCTGAAAATCTCCATGTTTTTTGGAATTATTTATTTATTCTTACCTCAATGAAGCTTATTTTAGGATCTAAATCTCCAAGGAGACAAGAACTATTGAAAGAAATGGGATATTCTTTTGAAATTCGAACGAAAGATACAGATGAATCTTTTTCGAGTGATTTATCTCCTGATGAGGTTGTCAAGTTTATCTCTGAAAAAAAAGCACAAGCCCTTATTAATGAATTGGGTAAAGATGAACTATTACTGACATCTGATACAATTGTTTGTGTTGATGATAAAATCTTAGGCAAGCCAGTTGATAGAGATGAAGCAATTGAAATGTTGGAGTTGTTGTCCGGGAGAAAACATAAGGTTTTAACTGGCGTTACAATCGCAACAAAAAATTTTATTCATTCAGAGGTTTGTAATACTGATGTGACAGTTAAACAACTGTCAAAAGCAGAGATCATTCATTATGTGGATACTTGTAAACCTTTTGATAAAGCTGGTTCTTATGGTATTCAAGAATGGTTTGGAGCTGCTGCAATTGAAGGGATTGTTGGTTCATATAACAATGTTGTTGGACTTCCAACGCATTTGGTTTATGATTTACTGAAAAGATTTGAATTTCAAAAACATTGAAAACTCTTTGAATCCTTTTAAATCCTTTCTCTGCTTCATCGAAAACAGTATATTTGTAGTATAAAAGTTCAAAAAGTGAAAATTTCAGCATCCATTTATAGTGATAAATCACGATCGTTAAAAGAAGTAATTGAAGATTTAGTAGATCATCAAGTTGATATGCTTCATGTTGATTGTAATGACGACTTATCTGTTTTTGATGATATTGCTTCGATTCGAGAATGGTGTGATTTGCCAATTGACCTACATATAATTACAAATCAACCATCTAAGTATTATTCTTTGTTGAGAGAAAATCCGGTTGAATATGTTACATTTCAATTTGAAGATTTAGAAGAATCGTTAGAAATTCCTTCAGATATAACCGGAAAAAAAGGATTGGCTGTAATTACTCCAACTTCGATTGAGGTGTTTGAAAATTATGATCAATTTGATTTTATTCTGATTATGGCAACGATTCCTGGACAGAGTGGAGGAGTTTTTGACAAAGTGAACTTTGATAAAATCAGAAAATTCAGAAAAAAATTCCCTACAAAATCAATTCATGTTGATGGTGGAGTGAATGGTGAAGTTTCTTTTATATTGAGAAATATGGGGGTAACATCATCAGTGAGTGGGTCTTATTTGTTTAAAGGACCAAGCGTAGGTCATCAATTGATGAATTTAACAAAAAGAAGTATAGAATCTGCCTATATAGTTGAGGATTTTATGACTCCATTAGCTGAATGTCCTATTGTAAAAGTTTCTGAATTATCCTTAGAAAATGTATTGGTTTCAATAGAAAAAGGAAGTTTAGGTTTTACACTTGCTCTTGATTCAGATAATAATTTTATAGGTTTGATTTCAAATGCAGATGTTCGAAAAGCGCTAATGAAAAACCTTACAGATTTGAATAAAGTTCAACCAAATGAGATGATTAATTCGAATCCAATTACAATTACTGGTACTGCTACTGTTGTTCAAATGCTTAAAAAAGTAAAAAATAGTGCATTTACAGTTTCCTATATCCCTGTAGTTTCTGAGGATGGAAAAGCTTTAGGAGTCGTAAATTTTGCCAATCTAATTAAGGCGGAATTATAAATTAAATCATTTCATTTTATTGATATATAGTGTGTTGTTTGATAGTGGGAGGTTTCAATTAACCTTCTATGTTCATTGTTTCATCTAAATTTAATAGTTCAAATTGAAAGGGATATTGCTATAAGTCCTTAGAATTATTAAATTTGTAAGACTCATTAATCAAAATATATGATTATACATTTGAAAAATAGTGTTAATGCACAACGAATTCAAGAATTGACTTCTGAATTAAAAGCATTTCACATACAATATTTAGGGAAAGACGTATTAATTACAGGATCTGGATTAAAAACGTTGCCCAATTCTGTAGAAAATGATGTAGACCAATTTTGGGCTATGGATTCAGATATTCAATTAGCGTCAAAAACTTATCAAACAGAAAAAAGAACAGTTCAATTAGGAAATGTAACAATTGGAGGTAATTCAAATAATACTGTTTTAATTGGTGGACCATGTTCAGTTGAATCTGAAGAACAAATTAGATCTTCTGCTGAATTGTTGAAATCATTGAATCTATCTGTTTTAAGAGGTGGATGTTACAAGCCAAGAACAAGTCCTTATTCTTTTCAAGGATTAGGGTTAGATGGTTTAAAATTGCTTGCAAAAATGCGTGAAGAATATGGTCTTGCTGTAATTACAGAAGCTAGAGATGCGACACACATTGATGAAATTATTGAATATACCGATGTTATTCAGGTAGGAGCAAAGGCAATGTACGATCAAGGTATTTTGAGAGCATGTGCAAAAACAAATAAACCAGTTTTAATCAAACGTGGATTTGGTACAACTTTACAAGAATTTGTTCAAGCATCTGAATTTGTTCTTTCTGGAGGTAATCCAAATGTTGTTTTATGTGAAAGAGGAATTCGAACGTTTGAAACAAAAACAAGATTTACTCTAGATTTATGTGGAGTTGCCTGGTTACAAGAATATACAAATCTTCCAATTGTTTTAGATCCATCTCACGCTATGGGTTATGCATACGGTGTTGGACCTTTAGCAAAAGCTTGTACAGCAATGGGAATTGATGGTTTGCTAATAGAAGCACACCCGAATCCTAAGGTTGCTAAATCAGATGCTTCTCAACAGTTAAATTACGATGAATTTACAAAGTTGAAAACAGATTTAGAGGCTATTGCAAATGTTGTTGGATATAAAATAGTTTAAAAAAACAATGTTTTTAGACGAAAATATAAAAGGTCTCTGCTCTAAATTTGGAGTGGATTATGTCGGATTTTTGTCAGACCTTGGAGTCGAAAATGTACAAGAATTATCCATTTTTGATTTGACTGCAATCGCAGAAGAATATGAAGTTGATTTATATGCACTTTTATTTAAACCGTTATTTCTTCATTCCCACATTCAGAAAAAAATAAGTAAAATTAAACTATTGGTTTTGGATGTAGATGGAGTTATGACTGATGGAGGTATGTATTTTACCGAAAGTGGTGATCAATTCAAAAAGTTCAATACAAAAGACGGAATGGCAATCATTCAGTTAACAAAAAACAATTTTCCAATAGCTATTATTTCTTCTGGTTTTGTTTCCAATACAGTTAAGAAGAGAGCAGAAATGCTTGGTATCCAGTATTGTGTTGTCACAAGAGAAAGCAAAGTAAGTGTATTGACTGGAATTATTGATGAATTGAAAATTGACTGGTCGGAAGTTGCAATGATCGGTGATGATATTAATGACTTAGAAGTGATGCAGAGAATTGGTTTTGCGGCATGTCCTAAGGATGCAGTACAAATTGTCAAACAACATGCACATGTTATTTTGAATTCAAATGGCGGGCATGGTTGTATTCGAGAATTTATCGACATTTATTTGTCAGAACATAAAGCGAATTAATCGAAAAGAAAATAATTAATCGAAAATGAAACAAGTTAGATTAGGAATTATCAAAGAAGGAAAAGTTCCACATGATCGACGAGTGCCACTTACCCCAAGGCAATGCGTTACAGTTCAGGCTCAATATCCTGAAGTTAAAATTATTGTTCAACCTAGTGAAATTCGTTGTTTTAAGGACTCTGAATATTCAGATTTAGGAATTGAATTACAAGAAGATTTGTCTGATTGTGATATTATTATGGGAGTGAAAGAAGTAAATGTTGAAGATTTGATTCCTGCGAAGAAATTCATGTTTTTTTCACATACAATTAAAAAGCAACCATACAATCGAAAGTTGTTAAAATCAATTCTAGATAAAAAAATTCAATTAATTGATTATGAGGTGTTAAAAGATAAGTTCAATAAACGAATAATTGGATTTGGAAGGTACGCTGGAATCGTTGGTTGCTATAATGGATTTTTAGCTTTAGGATTAAAAACAGGATTGTATCAGTTAAAGCCTGCACATTTGTGTGAAAACAGAAAAGAAATGGAAGGGGAGTTAAGTAAAGTTGTACTTCCATCTGATTCTAAAATTGTTTTAACAGGTTGGGGTAGGGTAGGTAATGGAGCAAGAGAAGTTTTGGATTTAATTGCGATAAAAGAAGTTTCTCCTACTGAATTTTTAGAAACGAATTTTTCTGAACCAATTTTCACTCATTTAGACACAGAAGATTATTACAAACCAAAAGACGGAAGTGAATTTGTGAAAGCAGATTTTTATTCAAATCCTGAAAACTATAAATCTGTTTTTGATACTTATGTCAGTAATGGAATGACAATGTATATTCCTTGTCATTATTGGAGTAACAAATCCCCTTTTATTCTTACTAAAGAACAACTTAAAAGTCCTAAATTGAAATTACAAGTTGTTGCGGATGTATCTTGTGATATAGATGGACCGATAGCATGTACAATAAGACCAAGTAAAATTAATGATCCGATATATGGTTATCATGTTGATAATGAAACGGAAGTTGATTTTATGGACGAAAAAGCAATTGCTGTGATGGCAGTTGATAATCTTCCTTGTGAATTACCTAAAGATGCATCGGAAGATTTTGGAAATGAATTGATAAAGAATGTTTTCCCACCTTTGTTTAGAGAAGATCCAGATAAAATTATTGAAAGAGGTTCAGAAACAGATTTAAATGGATTGTTGATGCCTAATTATCAGTATTTATCTGATTATGTAAATGAATTAAATGAAGTATAATGTTAGAAAAAGGAAATAAAAAGACAATAAGAGGCTGGGTCTTCTATGACTGGGCAAATTCTGTTTATAATTTGGTTATATCGTCGGCAATATTTCCTATTTTTTATGATACAGTAACAACAAGAATTTTTTTAGAAAATTACAATCAAAAAAATGGTTTAGCCTTACAATCAATTGATGAATTACCGAAGAATGTAAATGTTGTTGTTGATGCATTTGGCACACAACTTTCACCATCCGTATTGATGTCATTTACATTATCTATTTCATTTTTAGTTGTTTCAATTTTGTCACCAATGCTTTCAGGGATTGCAGATTTGACAGGTAGTAAGAAGAAATTTCTAAAATTCTTTTGTTATCTAGGAGCTTTGTCTTGTATTTCATTATTTTGGTTTGGAAAGGCTCCACTAGAAGTTGGTATGATTTCAATATTTTTTGCCAGTATAGGTTTTTGGAATAGTTTGGTTTTTTACAATGCATTCCTACCTGAAATAGCAGAACCAGAAGATCATGATCGAATATCAGCAAATGGTTATACAATGGGATATTTAGGAAGCATGACTTTGTTAATTGTTTGTTTAGCAATTGTCATGGGGATTGGCCCAGAATATACAAGTGTTAGTTTTATATTGGTTGGTATTTGGTGGATAGGATTTAGTCAGTTGACTTATCGTGTTCTACCCAACAATGTGTACAACAAACCGAAATCTAAAAATGTTTTATCAAAAGGTTTTCTTGAGTTAAAAAAGGTATTTAAAGAATTTGCAAAACAACCCAAATTAAAACGTTATCTGAGCTCTTTTTTCTTCTTTAATACTGGAGTTCAAACGGTTATGTTAATGGCTGTTTTGTATGCTAAACGTGAAATTTTTTCAGGAGAATATGAGAACCAAGCGACAACTGGATTGATTGTAGCAATTCTATTAATTCAGTTACTTGGAGCTTTAGGAGCATTCTTACTTTCTAAACTTTCAAATTATATTGGCAATGTAAAATCTTTAATTGTAGCAGTATCAATTTGGGTTCCTTTGTGTATTAGTGCATATTTTCTAACTACACCTTTTCAGTTCTATTTCTTGGCATCTGGAGTGGGATTGGTAATGGGAGGGACGCAAGCACTTTCAAGGTCAACTTATTCAAAGTTTTTACCTGAGACACAAGACCATGCATCGTACTTTTCATTTTATGATGTAACAGAAAAAGTGGGGATTGTTTTTGGAACTTTTTTCTTTGGTTTGATGGAATATTTGACAAATGATTTACGTTCATCTATCTTGTCAGTAATATTTTTCTTTGTTGCAGGATTGATATTTTTGTTTTTTGTACCAAAAGATAAAATTGCTTAAATTAGATCATTGAATGTTTATAATAAATTTGTTATGGCAGAAGTTATATCGATTAAAAATATGGTTTGTAATCGTTGTATTACAGCTGTTGAGAGTGAATTGGATAAACTTAATATAAAAGCAAAATCAGTAAGTTTAGGAGAAGTTGTTTTAGTTGATTTTTTAGATAAATCAATTAAAAATGAACTTAAAGACAATCTAGAAAAAATTGGTTTTGAATTGTTAGAAGATAAAAAACTTCAATTGAATGAACGCGTAAAAAATGTCATCATTGATTTAATTCATCACAAGCATACGCAGCTCAATATTAATCTATCAGATTACATTAGTGAGCAAATTGGAACTGATTACAGTATAATTAGCAAACAATTTTCAGAATTAGAAGGGACTACTATTGAAAAATTTGTCATTGCACAAAAAATTGAGAGAGTGAAAGAATTGATAAGTTACAATGAGTTGACTCTAAGTGAAATTTCAGATCAATTACATTATTCCAGCGTTGCTCATTTGAGTGGACAATTTAAAAAAATAACAGGAATTACCCCTTCAGATTACAAAAAACAGGATTTAAAAGAACGAAAACCACTTAATGAAGTCTAATTCATTTTAAGTAATTGGTTTATTGATTTAACTTTTGAACTACAAATTGTAGATCTCGTAAAAAAACATAAAAAAAGAGTGAATTTGATGATTCACTCTTTTTTATTAAATATAGAAGATTACTTTTTGTATTGTAAAGCTTTCTTTTCATCGCATTCCCAAAGGTCAGCAACTCCTAAAACATATACTGGATTTGTTCCAAAATTACCTTCTAAAGATCCTGTAGAATAGGTGTTGTCTTGCTGAAATTGCACTTGACAGACTTTATACTTACCGTTTAACTTGACAACAGCTTGTGCTGTAAACACTCTTCTCATCAATGTGTTTTGAGCCAAAAGTCCTAAAAGTTGATATTCATTTTTCCATTCAGTTGCAGGATAAACATAAACCAATTCTTCTTTCCATCCATGGTCAGCCATTCTTTTTTTCATGGCAGCTACTAATTGGTCATTAGACGGTTGTTCTTTAAATGCTGCAATAGGTTTTAATAATTCCACACTTGCTTTTTCAAGTTGAATGAATGCATCATCCATTTTTTCATTAATTTCTTTCATCTTCTCATAACCATCTTTACCAATGTATTTTTGAGCTTCAGCTTCTTTTTCTGGTTTGTAAAGAACAAGTAATGGTTCATTTGCAATACGTGTTTCCATTGATAATTGTTTTCCATAGAAATTCGTTCTATCAGCAATGATGATGATTCCAGGTTCAACAACGTAAGCTTCACTTGGAATCCCTTTGTATTCTAAGTGTCTAGGTATAACATTTTGTTGTAAATCAAGATCATATTTACGTTGTTTTGATTCATGAGTACTAAAACCTTTTGAATTCATGTGAACATACCCAGCAATACTAAACGCTTTTGAAAAATCTGATGGTACACCAGTTACTGAATAAATTAATGGATTCACTAAATTTGCACGATTTGTTGTTTCATACGAATAACGATTCGAAATTTTCAACTGTAATACGCGTTCTTTTTCTTGATAGATGTATTCCACCAAAAATTTTGACAAGTTTTTACTTCCCGATTGAAGATCATTTAACGCTTTTACATTTGCGGTAGAGTAGTAGACCCCTCCAATTCCTTTCATGTCTTTTTGATAGTCCTTTTCATCTAAGAAAGTATTTGCTTTTTCAGCAGCACGGTCTTTGTCTTCTCCTGAAAGTTTTGTTTTTCCTTCTCCGCCTTCAGTGGGTTTTTCTTCACTATTTCCCCCTCCAGCAACTTTCTCTTTTAGGTTTTTTAAGTTTCCTCCAATTTGTGCATTTCCAACTATCGGACTGCTCATTACTAAACTTAGTGCTAGTACTTTTAACGTGTTATTTTTCATATTTATAGGTGTTTCTGTTAGCAAAAGTAGGTTCAAAATATAAATTGATTCGAAGAAGTCTACTAAATGGCATTTTGAGTTTATGAAATAGGCTTTTTAACGAATGATGTTGTCTTGTAAATATAATTTTGGTACTTTTTTAAATGAAAAAAGCATCGAAAAGATGCTTTTAAAAATTATTGTAATAATGTACTTATTTGTTTTTCAAGATCATCTTTGTACTTGTTCCTTGTTCAGATTTTATATTGACCAAATACATTCCTGCTTGACCAGTAATAGAGAAATTTTCTTGAATAGTAGAAGGAAATTGTTTTTCCAAAATAATTTTTCCAGTAAGATCACTAATAGAAATAACAACATTTGTCAATTCACGACCAAAATTGATGGTAAAATCACCCAATGTTGGATTTGGATACACTATCAAATCCTCTAATTCTATGGAAGATAGATTGAGTGTAGATGGAGTAATTTTATACAATGCTCCTTTTCCCTCATTTAGGTAACCTTCGATATAGAGTTCATTATTCAAAACAGCTGCTTTTGGATATGTATTTACCATAAATGAAGGTAAATTAACAATGTCCATAAGTTCAGTCCCTGCTGTCGTTCCATCAGAAATGTTCAATCGATAATCTAGTATATAATAATCGTTTGACCAGATATAATTGTAAAATGAAAAGACTAATTTGTTATCATATTCAAGTAAGAAATCAATGGAATTATGACCTTCCGTAAATGGGCTGTAAAAAAGATGTGTACCATTCTCTGTTCCGTCTGTTACCCAGATGTCTTTCCCTGTTACTCCAGTAGTGGTTGATTCTAGTGTAAAATACAATTTCCCATTGTAAATGAGATTAAGGTGATTTCCGTAAAGAGGATATTGAGTATCAGTTGTTTTAAATAATTGTGTTCCGTTTTCAGTTCCATCTGATTTCCAAAGCTGATACTTTCCGTTTGCATCAATAGCCGAGAAATAAATGTAATTTTCATACGAAATAATATCTGCATTGGAATTTACTGTATTTTGATTGATTATTTTAAATAAAGCCGTTCCCGCCTCTGTTCCGTCAGAAGACCATAATTGCTGCCCATTGATACCATCGTTTGCAAAGAAAAATAATGTATTGTTCAAAGATACCGGAAGACTTACACCGTCATTTCCAGTTGGATTTATATCTTTTAATTTATAAGGTACTGCTGAACTATTGTCTAAAACAAACAATGAATAATCAGATTCTGTGTCTGTAGCAATGATGTACAATTTATCATTGACAACCTTCATGGTTGAAATGAAATCGTGACCAGTAGCGTTAAATTTATGGAAAAATGTCGTTCCAGCTTCTGTTCCATCAGAAACATACATCCCATAAGTATTATTGTGTTGAGGCGAGTCCCCGGAGAAAAATATCTTTCCATCAAAGCTGGTTATTGCGTAGGCACCTGTACCATAGTTTCCGGGAATAATGTCAGAAACGATGTCTGTTCCACTTGTTGTTCCATCAGAAACCCATAGCTCTTGGCCATAATTTGGTTCAGGAGTTGAAAAATATAATTTCCCATTTGCTTCAATAAACGATTGAAAATTAGATCCGAATTGACCAGAGAATGTTTTTACAACATTTATTTCATATTGCTGTGAAAATGAAAAGCTAATCCATTGAAAAATGATAGAAATTGTTAGTAATGTTTTTTTCATAACTAAGTGTTTATTAATAATTTGAATAGTAAAAATAATTAACAAGATTTATTCTTACGAAGAGAGTTTATAAACACACTATTTTAATTTATGAAAGTCTTTTTTAAGCTTGTTACAGTTTGATGATAAGTTGTGTTGATTTTTTTAATTGAAGTAAATTATGAAAGTGCTAAAAAAATAAAACCCCAATAAACTAAGTGTTTATTGGGGTTTTATTATAAGTTTAATAGTTTACTATTATTTTTTGACAAATTTTGTTGTTTCATTGTTTCCGTTTAATCGAACAATGTAAACTCCACTTGTTAAGTTCTCAACGTTAATTGTTTTAGAACCATTAACATTTGTTGTTAGAACTACATTTCCTAATAAATCAACTATCGTTAATTCTACAGCTTTTTTACCATCTGTTTCAATAGTAATGAAATTACTTGTAGGATTAGGGAAAAGTTTGATAGTTTCTGTTGAAATTTTTCCTAAACCAAGGAAGTCAGAACCTAAAATGATTTTTCCTAATACATTATTATCTAATGAATCGATGTTTTTAACTTCTACATCATCCACATGTGGTAAATTGTAGTTGTTGTTGATGTAAAGAGCTTCGATATCTTGAGAAACTGGTTTCATCGTTGTGACAGCATAAGGAGCCCATAAAGATACTGCATCACTTGGTCCTGTTTTGTCATCTAATACGATGTAGTTACCCAAGTTTGTATTGAATACATTTTTATCAGTTGCACCTGTTCCACCAATAGTTACAGTTCCAAAAGCAGGAGTAGTTGCACCATAGTGGTCAGCAAAAACAATTGCAGTTCCCTCGTTTGCAGCTCCAGCTTCAAATTCATTACCAATGATTTCTATTTCGTTACCGTATGTATCACCTTGAACACCATTCGTCATGATTTTAGTGTTAGCCATGATTGAAATAAAT
>DAIOWV010000057.1:0-2350 GCA_036758285.1 Taishania sp.
ATTAGGAAATTTTTATAGAAACTATTATCAAACAGCTTATAATCAATTCCCATACTTATTAAAAGTGGGGTTAAAAGTAAAAATATGAGAAAATATAAATTTATATTCACTGCGTTATCTATAATGATTTGCAATACCATCTTTTCGCAAGATTACATTTATTTAATCACTCCATATGATAGGGATACAATTGAGACTTTCTATCCTTTATTTTCATGGAACTACAACCAGCTTGATGAGAATAGAAATGATGTGCAATATATTTTTACACTTGTGGAAATAAATGAAGAGCAAACCGCTACTTCCGCTTTACAAGTAAATACCCCAATACTTCGTATTCAAAATTTATCAGGTTTCCAATTAATGTATCCATTTGATGCACCAATCTTGAAGGTGAATCAACGTTATGGTTGGCGTGTACAACGTACAATTAATAATATTATCATGCATGAATCTGAAGCGTGGGAATTTATCATTGTAAAAGAATTGAATGTTCCGCTAAAATATGTCAAGTTAGCACTTACTCCCCAGAATGCACCTCACATTGTGAAAAATGAAGGATTCTATTTTAAAGTCAATACAAATTATTCAGTTGAAAAACTAAAATTTATATTAAGCGATGAAAGAGGAAATGAAATTGATTATCAGTTTGGACAAGATACTAAATTAAAAACAGAAGTAGAACTTACTACTACCTCTAAAAACAGTTACTACTTAAAAACAGCTTCACTTCCGATGGGTATTTACACATTAGTAGTACGCGATCCAAAGGGTGTTAAACAGTATACAAAATTTGAAATAAAATAATAACTACTATATATGAAATCAGTTGATAGAGGAATGTCTTTCAGTGTAATAACACTATCTTTTCTTTTGTTTTTGCAGGTGACTTTTCCGTATTATTTATTTGCTAATAATTATAATATATCAGTATCTGCATTTGTTAGTGCTAGTGTTCCAGCCATTGATTTTTCTACTACAGAAATAGATGGCTTTGAAAAACAGGATCACATTACTGGTGTAACAGGAGGTCCAGATCAGCCCGAAGTGCAATCTTTCACACCGATGGGAACTTCTGATATGGTTGACCCTTTTACTGGAGACTTTTCTTATAACATCCCTCTTATGGAGGTTGATGGATATCCAATAAACATTGGGTACAATGGAGGTGTTGGAATGGAACAAGAAGCGACTTGGGTTGGACTAGGTTGGTCTTTAAATCCAGGTGTTATCAATCGCTCACTAAGAGGAATCCCTGATGATTTCAGTGGAGACGAATTGATTGAACACAAAAATTTAAAAAAGAATGTAATCGTTTCTACTTCTTTTAGTGCTGATGTAGAGTTGTTTGCGATAAACATGAAAAAAGGAAGTTTAAATCTTGGATTAGGAATTGCTTATGACAATTTTAGTGGAATAAATGCAGATTTATCGTTTGGTCCAGCGTTAAAGTTAGGACAAAATGTAGGTGCAACTATCGGACAAGAATTTTCTAGCTCTACTTCTGGGGGTGCAACGGTAGGATTGAATGTTGGATTCTTCATGAAAAACGATGAATATAGTGGATCATTAGGGGTTGGAAGTGCTACTAACTCTCGTCAGGGAATTCAGCAGTTAACGATTTCTGGAAGTTTGTCAAAAACTTCTGAATTGACAAAAAAGAATTTAAAAAAAAATGTCAGTCAATCTGCAAATAACGAAGGTAGTGATGCTGTTGGTGTTGGAAGTGGCTCATCATTTAACGTTGGTATGTCAACCTTTACTCCTCAATTAAGGTTTCCTACAGTTGCTAAAAGTTATACAGCTCGCTTTAAATTTGGTCCAGATGCTGTTGGTCTTGATGCATCTTTTATGTTTTCAGGTTCTTTTTATGAATCAAAATTAAAAAACAATCGTTTAGCAAGACCAAGTTTTGGATACAGAAATTTACAAAACGGACAATCTAACCCGAATGCTCAGTTAGACTTTAACAGAGAAAACGATGGGAATTTTACGATAAACACCCCCGCACTGCCATTAACACATTTAACTTACGATATATTCAGTGTGTCGGGTCATGGTATAGCAGGTAGCTATCGTATGGACAGAGAAGATATTGGATATACTTTTGATCCTAAAGTTACAGTTGAGTCGGGGTCTACTTCAGTAGGAGGAGAAGCGAATTTAGGTACAACTTTTAAAACAGGGGTAGATATTTCTATTACGAGAACCTCAGGTGTTTCCCAAGCTTGGTCCAATGACGCTTCACAATTTTATAGATACAATTCAGGTATTCCGCGTTTTAGAGAAGCAAGTGAATTAGGTCATGACAGATCGGATAGAGCTTTTGACTTACTGGGAGGAGCCCATC
>DAIOWV010000057.1:2360-3066 GCA_036758285.1 Taishania sp.
ACAGCAGAATAATATTCTAAAAAAAATGTTGGTAAGATAATAAATAAATTACCAACATTTTTTACTTTTACGCTTTCCTAATCCCCAAACAGTTTAAGCTGAATATGACAATTGGATTTGACTTAATGGGAGGAGACCAACCAGTTTATTTTGAATTAACCAAATCAAGAAAATTACTTCCAAACCTTAGAACAGATGGAGGAACAATCGTGAATGATGTTTCTGTTGCGGATAAGAAAAATCTAAATAAGAAAAGTCAATATTTTCAAAGGAATCAAGTGCTTACACCACTTTCAATTGGTGAATTAAAATTAGGTTTTGGATACACTACTTTGGACCCCAGTTTATTTGCAAATACTAGTTCACAACATGATCATCATATTGGTGCTTTTACAGTGACAAATACAGAGGGAATGAGATACTATTACGGTATTCCTGCATTCTCCTATTTTCAAGAAAATGTAGCGTTCAACGTAGGTAAAGAATATGATTTTTCAAATGTTACAATTCCTAATATTAACCATGGAATCATTCAATATCTTGATGAAGATGCATCAATTAATAATAAGAAAGGGATTGATCATTATTATAATTCAAGTACTACACCTGCTTACGCACATTCGTACTTACTTTCATGTGTTTTAAGTCCAAATTATGTAGACACTGATGGAATAAAAGGCCCAACAAAAGGAGATATTGGAGATTT
>DAIOWV010000057.1:3108-20390 GCA_036758285.1 Taishania sp.
ATCAATGCTGGAACCGCGAGCATTACTGTAGCGGCAGGTTTGTATACTGATGTGAGTGATGATAAAGCAAACTTCATTTATGGTAAAAAAGAATTATTTTATTTGGATGTAATTGAAACAAAAAATCACATTGTAATTTTTTACACTTCAGATCGTTTAGATGCCCGATCTGTTAAAAACAGAGATGGAGGTTTGTCGAATGTTCCAGAACTGAGTATGCAGAAGTTGGATAGTATTAAATTATTCAGTAGAGCTGATTATGAACTTAATCCAAATACCGCCAAACCAGTTAAAGTAGCACATTTTACGTATGACTATTCCCTTTGTAAAAATTATCCGGGAACAGTTGGTTATAATTCTAATACCCGAACAGGTCAAGGAAAACTAACTTTGAAAGAAATCTATTTCACATATCAAAAATCTAAAAAAGGTATGCGAAATAAGTATCAGTTTAATTATGGATTTAATCCTAATTATAATCAAAAAAATGTAGATCGTTGGGGAAATTACAAAAGAAATCCTAATAATATTAATAACACGATTATTGACTCAGAACTAAAAAATTCAGATTTTCCTTATGTTGGAAATATAAGTGATTCAGTAAACAGATGGGCTGGTGCATGGAATTTAACAGAGATTAAAACACCAACAGGTGGTAGAATTACGGTTCAGTATGAAGCTGATGATTATGCTTATGTTCAACACAAAATAGCAAGTCAAATGTTTTTAATAGAAGGAGTTGATGGACAAACCCCGGATTCGAAAGGCATTGTATCAATCAGTGATAATGCTGTTAAAAATAGGCAGATAAAGTTTAAATTGCTAGCTGGTACAACAATAAATGATTATGCTGCAGTTGGTGATGAAATATATTTTAAAGCTGCTTTATCAATGGATAAAAACAAAAATTCATTTGATTATGTACCTGGATATGCAAAAATAGAATCTATTACAACAACACCGGATGGAATTTATGGAATTATTACATTAAAAGGTGCAAAACTAAATGATAATGGAAATAATGATTATAACCCTATGGCTGTTGCAGGAATTCAATTTGCTAGGAATTATTTACAACGTTTAATTCCCCCTAATTCAAGTAGTGGAACTCTACCTACTGCAGATGATGCCTTAGCCTTAATGAAGGCTTTAGGAGCTGCATTGGTAAATTTTAGAGAGATTTTGACAGGACCTAATTTACCACTTTGGAAAGATGAAATAGGAACTAATTTGGTTTTACATAAAAGTTGGATTAAATTGAAAAACCCAAATGCAAAGAAATTAGGAGGAGGTTATAGAGTAAAACAAGTCATCATTTATGACAATTGGAACGTTATGGCACCTGCAGGAACACAGAGCCATTATGGACAAGAGTATTTTTATCATGAAAATGGAAAATCCACAGGTGTAGCCTCATACGAACCTCAAATTGGAGGTGAAGAAAATTCATGGACACATTATGTGGCAAATGACATTAAGATGACTTTGGCTCCTGATTCACGGAACTACCTTGAAGCTCCTTTTGGTGAGCTTGCTTTTCCATCACCTTCGGTGGGTTATTCTAAAGTGATCACTAAGGGAATAAGCTATTCAGGTGTAACAAAAAATGTAACTGGATACACGGAGAATGAATTTTATACGGCAAAAGATTTCCCAACAATTGTTAAGCGTACAAGTATTAAAAATGAGAAATATAAGTTCAATTTAAATTTAATACTTGTTTCATCTGTAAGTGACCGACTAGCGTTAAGCCAAGGTTTCGTGATTGAAAACAATGACATGCATGGTAAAGCTAAAGCTGTTAAGATTTATGGAGGTAAAGATGCATTGATTTCATCTGTAAATTATAATTATTTATACGATACCATTGTCGTAGATGGAACCTCAGCTTTTAAAGTTAAAAATCAGGTTACAATTATTGAAAAAAATGGTACAATTTCGAAATCTACGGTAGGACGTACATATGAAGCTGTGGCAGATTTTAGGGAGTCTACAACAAAAGTTTATAGTGGTGGAACAGCTATCAATTTAAACTTTACAGCACCTTTTATTCTTTTGCCAATGATTTTAGGGGCTAATATATCTAAATCGGATACAGAATTGAAGACCGCGTCTTTCGTTAAGACAATCGAAAGAAGAGGTATTTTGTATCAAACTGTTGCAATAGATAATCAATCAAAAATTGTAACAAACAATCTTGCATATGATGCTGAAACAGGAGATTTACTGTTGACATCAGTCAATAACTCATTCCGTGATACGATTTACAATTTTACGTATCCTGCTCATTGGGTTTATGATGGAATGGGGCAAGCAAGTAAAAATATTGAATACACCAACACGAACCCAATTTACGTTGTTGATGGTTATACTTCAGATGTAAATGCAACCAACTTTTTTGAAGGAGATGAAGTAATGGTCAAAATCTATGGGTCTGGAAATCCACAAGTTTTTCAATATAAGAAAGCATGGGTTATAGAAGTAAATGTTAATGGTATTCGTTTGATTGGTGATGATAACCTGCCGCTTAATGGTACAATTCGACTTGTCAAAGTTCTTCGATCAGGAAGAAGAAATTTACAATCCGTTCCTGTTGGTACTATTACATTATCAAAAAATCCGCTCTTAACTCTAAGAGCTAATGTGTTTGACGAAGTACTAAATGCTCAAGCGATTCAATATGATTTCAATTGGAAGCGTTTTTGTTCGTGTGATGATGATTTTACAAATCTAAACCCTTACAAATCTGGATTGAAAGGTAACTGGTTTCCAACTTCTACTTATGTACATTTGAGTAATAGAACACAAGATTTTGAAAATGAAAATACAAATATCAGAAAAGATGGTGTGTATGAATCGTTTAATCCAATGTTTAAACTTGAAAATGGTGTTTGGAAATTTGATAAAAATAATTGGACCACAACCACTCAAGTAACAGAATTTAGTCCAAATGGAGAGGTAATGGAAACACGAGATCCATTGAATAGATTTTCGACCAACCAATTGGGGTATAATCAAAGTTTACAAGTTGCCGTTTCCGCAAATGCACAAAAAAGACAAGTAGCATATACAAACTTTGAAGATTATGCAATTAATCATTGTCCAGATAAGTTTATTAACTGGAAGAAAGGGGGTAATCCGATTAATCTAAGTGATTTACAAATGGGAACATCGCATTCAGCATCATATAGTTTGAAGGTTACAGATAATGCACCTATCATCTTTAATGATACCATATCAAATACTTGTGCTCCCGATTTATTATGTGACTTCAGTAATGTTTCGTCGATTCAAAACAATGTCACCTATATTACTTTACCTCATTTTCAAGGGATTGAAATGAGATATGAAATATTGAAAGGAAATCCTCAGCCAATAATTCAGGAAATAAATCAAGGTACACGTTTATCATTTACAAGTACATCGGCATTCAAGGTTGTGGTGTACCTAGAAGATAAAAATGGATGTAAAGAAACCATTATAATAGAATAAATAGTTGAAACAATGAAGAATTTAATTATAACTATTTTTGTTAGTAGCATACTACTAACTATTTCTCAAAGTACTTCTGCACAAGTCGTGCAAGATACGATTTTTCAAGGCCCTTCTTCTGCACAAGAAACGGAAGATGTGAATAATTCCTGTGTGAAAGCTTTAAATGTTCAATGTAATTTAAAAAAAGCGTCTTTGGTGGTAAAGTCACCCAATAATGTAAGTAACTTACCACAAGCGCAATTTTCAAAATTATCATTTAGTAGTGCAGGTTCGTTTACGATTGGTGCAGGCGGGCATACAGGAACTTATACCTTGTATGGACCCTTTAATGACTTAACAAATCTGTTATCAAAGTGTCACTTAATTTCAATGGGTCTAGTGGAATCTGTAAGTAATACATATACAAATTCAATAAGTATTAATCATCAAGTTGGTAACTATATATTAAAAATTGAGTTCGATCAGTATCTATTTAGTCATAATTATGGTAATTTCCTTCAATATCAATTGTCCTCTGAAAATTTAGAAGAATGTGATTATAAAGATAAAACAGATTGTAAAGACTGTTTAAAAACTTTTTCACCAACACCTGGACAGTACGTCCTTTCTGTGTGGACAAGAGGTGAAGCAGCTAATAAAAACAAAACATATTTAAATCCTTTCGTTTCTATTGGTTTCAATAATGGCATTAAAACAGATTATTTAGCAAGTGGGAATATTATTGACGATTGGCAACGTATTGATGTACTTCTTACCGTACCAGCTAATGCCGTTACTATGCAAATAGAACTGGGGTGTAAATCTGGAACATGTCTATTTGATGATTTTCGTTTTTATCCGGTTGATGCTTCAATGATTAGTTACGCCTTTGATCCCATTACATTACGATTAGTTGCTCAATTGGATGAACGAAATTATGCAACATTTTATGAATACGATGAGGAAGGACAGTTAATTCGCGTAAAAAAAGAAACAGAACGAGGAATAATGACCATTCAAGAGAATTCTATCAATTTAACAAAGTGATGAAGCAAAAACTTATATTATTAAGTATCGTTATTTCCCTAAATGTAATGGGGCAGGAGAGTTTTGTTGAGATTTCAACGGAGCAATACCTGAAAGAATTAATTGCTATCGAGTCTAGTTTTCCTGAATCGACAGATTATTTTATTATATCATCGAGTAAAGTATTTGTGAACTATGAAGCATCTATTCCGATACAAGAAACACGGATGCAAGTAAAGTGTAAAGCAGGAAAAATATATAATGTACAAACAAATGACTTACTTGTTATACAAGAAGGATTAATTGCAATTACAATCGATTCTGCTAATAATCAAATTTATTTGAGTTCTAGTGATATCGATTTCAATTATAAAAAGCAGCCTGGAGACTTAATGAATCTTGGAGAAATTGCTAAAAAAATACATAAAAAAACAACTAAGAACTCAACAATATATAGCATCGAATTTAATCCAGGTTATATTCTGGCGGCACTTGAATTTACAATGATCAATGATAAAATTGAATCTGTCACTCATTATAGTAATCAATCGTATGATTACTATACTTATCCAAATGACTTAGCAAAGTTTGAGATGAAAATAAAAGAATTTAAAATAGGGAATAATTCTGTAAAGGAGAATACACTACTTCGTTTGACTGATGTAGTTGTGATTACAGAGACTGAAGTGTCCTTAACTGAAAAGTTCAAAACATTTGAATTAATAGATTTAAGATAAATTTTAAACTACAACTAAATTGTACAATGGAAAAGTTATTCTATAACAATATGAAAAATATATTAAGCGTTTGCTTTTTACTGGTCGTGCTGATAACGAAAGCTGGTCTAGAGCCTCAAAGAATTTCAATAGAAACGGTTGGAGCTTCTGTCATTATTGGAACACCCACAGCTAGTTCTGTATTAATTGCTCCACTTCCTACTATAAACCAGTTGGATATATCTATTCGTAATAAAGTACAGCTAGAGGTGGATTTGAAAAGTCAATTTTACATTCCAGGTCCACAAAATGTTAAGGTTGAAGTTTTGATAAAGCCTTACAATGTACAAAATGTTGTACAACCTACAATTACTCGAACACTGTCTATTAGTTATCACCATGATAATTTTCACAATTCTGTCATTTTAGATGATTATGAGTTTCAAGATGCTTACAGAGTAGATGTGGAAATTTTATCTATTTGGGTAGATGAGCAGCAGGAAACCAAATTACCACCTAATTTAAAAGTAAATACTCTTATCGATATTGAACGTTATGAAACATTAACACCAACAGTTACGGGATTACAAGCTGGAGTAATCAATGTACAAAATCCAGAGGGAGTTAGAATTTCATGGAATACCACTTCGGGAGCTGAAGAATATCAATTAGAATATGGATTCATTAACAACTTTGGAGTACAGTCGAATTTACAACCAAGTGAACTGGAGTTTGATTTTAAAAACAATTCAACAAGAATTTCTACTACAAGTACATTCTATGATATTCCTTTGTTATTTACTCAAGGTTATTTGTATTACAGAGTGCGTCCTATTGGAGTTGACTTGACAAATATTTCAAAAGTTATTGTTGGAAATTGGAGTCAACCTACAAAAGGAATGTTGAATAATCTTACTACAAAATTTGAGATTACAGATGCGCTTGCAATAGATAAGTCAATAAATTGGCAACATTCGGCAACATTTGCAGAGGAAGGAAAAAGAAAAGATGTTGTTTCTTACTTTGACGGTAGCATGCGTAATCGTCAATCAGTAACGAAAGTTTCTTCTGATAACAATATTATCGTAGGTGAAACTATTTATGATCATCAAGGACGACCAGCAATTAATATTTTACCAGTTCCCGTTACAGATCCACAAGATAAAAAACTTGAATATCATCCAAATTTCAATCAAAATTCTTTAGGTGCTCCCTTTTCAAAAAATGATTTTGATAAAGACAATTTGCTTGGGCAAGCAGCTCCTCTGATAGATTTGTCTGGAGCAGGTAGATATTATTCTTCGAGTAACGCAAACCAAGATGAATGGAACGCGTATATTCCATCTGCAGAAGGTTATCCTTATCAACAAGTAATGTACGAACCAAATGGTACAGGAAAAGTAATGGCACAAGGTGGTGTAGGTCCTCAATTCCAAATAGGTTCAGGCAAAGAAACACGCTATTTATATGGAAATCCCAATCAATTGGAACTTAATAGATTGTTTGGATCTGAAGTGGGTTATGCAAAACACTATAAAAAGAATTCTGTTATCGATGGAAATGGACAAGTTTCAATTTCTTATATTGATATTTCTGACAAAGTAATTGCTACAGCTTTAGCTGGTAGAACACCAGAAAATGTTAATGAAGTAGAAGGGATAGAGACTGACGTTTTAACTGTTGATTATTTGAGTGGAGGTTCACTTTCACAAACGGTAGATCCGTTGACACAGTCAATTACATTTTCTACCAATTTTATAATAACAGATGAAACTGAAGCAGTTTTTAATTATAATTTAGGGTCTATTCCGTTTAATGATGTATGCTTACCAGAAATTTGTATAAATTGTATTTATGAATTAACCTACAGTGTTAAAGATATTTATGGTACGGAGTTATTTCCAAACGCTCTAAACAATAAGTTAATAGGAAAATTTGTTGAATCAAATGGATCCATTACTTTTCATGGAACATGTGCTGGTAGTTATAATTATTCTAACTCTGAAACACTTTTATTACCGATCGGTACTTACACATTGTACAAAAAAATAAAGTTGAATGATGCGGCAATAGATGCTTATTTAGATATGATAGAGCAATCAAGCTGTATGAAAACATATGAAGACTTTTTAAATGAAGAAATTGCTGCAATAGATACTTCAGCGTGTATCATTACATGTGAAAATTGTAGAGATCAACTTGGGTCATTAGAAGATTTCGTTAGTACAGGTCAAGGTTCAGCAAATGAATATCAGATGCGTGTACAGGAGTGTGAATCACTATGTCAGGAGGAAGACCCTTCGCAATGTGATTTTTATCGTTTACAGTTAGAAGGTGATATGATGCCTGGAGGGCAATATGCAGAACACATTAATCCAATGACAGGACAAGAAAAATATGATTTCCCTCTTTCTGTTTTAAATACTTCTAATTTTTTACCTAAAAACATATTAAATCAAGCATCAGCTACTTGGAGAACACCCAAATTACCAACAGTTAATGGGCTTCAATTAATGTATGTGGACGAAGCTGGAGGTCAAGCTAAAGTTCAAGTTATGCGTGATGTTAATGGAGATTTCTATCCACAACCGATTGATCCTGATTTAGTACAATATGATGTAAATTCTGATGAGTATTATATTTACCCAGAACAACTTAGCAATGTATCAGACTTTATTCGTCTGTTTGAAATGTCGTGGGCAAAATCACTCATTACCTACCATCCTGAATATTGTTTCTATGAATTTTGTTTAGAGTACACTGTTAAGTCAAATGCTGGAGATTATTTTACTAGTGAATCTTTTGATAATCTTCTTAAAGATACCGATACATATGGGAAAGCAAAAATTCGAGGTTTAATCGTAAATGATGCAATCACAAATTGGTTCACTACAAGCAATCCCGCAGATCCTTTACATCCATGGGATCCATTTGTTGTTAGAAATCAAGATTTTAGCACAGTCAATTGTACGGGTTTTGGTTCTAAATTTCTAGATCAAATTAGTAACTACAAAAAAGTAAATGGTACATGGTATTCTATGCAACAATTTGCAGCTTTTACAGCAAGATGTGGTGGCAATTTTCCAGCATCTCCAGCTCCAAGTTGTTTTAGTTTTGGTACAGGAAACGATTCTACAATTTTAAATCATGAATGGACATTGTACAAATCAATGTATCTAAGTTTAAAACATACAATACAACAAGAATTAGCAGTTTGTAAATCAATCAAAGATTGTCACTCTCTAAATAATTGTATTGGTGATGAAGATTTTAATATTTTCACGAATAATTATTCTTTTTTCGATGAGTCTTTTAATTTATTTTTATCAGATATTTTAGTAAATATTAATATTCCTTGTAATTTATTCACTTATCAATATTACAAATACAAGATCAAACGCTTCCAATCAAATGAAGCGATTGTAAACGATTACGACGTTAACTCTGTAACATATCAACAATACCTGCAAACAGGAAAATGTCCGACAGCACATTCTCTGCAATACTTAATTCAAGAATTGTTTGATGCACAATCACTTTTTTCAACAGGAGTAATTCTAAATAATTACAGTCACTTCAGTAGTTTGATGCAGGCAAGTTCAAATTATGTGAATCCTGGACCACTTCCTCTAATACAATACAATGCAACGGTTGATCAAAATACGATTACAACGCAGTGGATTGACCAAGCAAATAATCAAGTGTTTGGTAATATGGTACTGACAAAAACAGCGAATGTGAACTGGAATGAGCTGACAAATCTGTACAATTTGCAACCTACAAGTAATTCTACCTTTACAATGAATTCCGTTATTTCTGACCCTATAAATGGAGATGTTACAATTGTTATAAATGGTAGTATAACGCGATTTGATTTAACAGGATGTACTTTTGAGCCAGAATGTAAAACAAATCAAGTTGGACGAGATATTGGGACACTATTAAATATTTTAGTAAATGATAATGTACTGAAAAGTGCAACACCAATTGGGCTGAATAATTACAATTCATTGTTTTTAAATAGTGAAGTTAATTTAGTGAGTTTAATGATCCATAATGCCGCTAATGTTGGGCCAACTTTAAGTTGGAAATATGAAGGGAATGATTTATTTAAGATTTATAATCCATCAGGATCTACTACAAATGGTTTATTCATTAATCTTGAAATTTCTTCTGTTCCAACTGAGTTAAGTAATAGCATTATTGGATTTGGTAATTTGAAAAGCACAGGTGCATCTTCTTTTTCGGTTGAGGTCTATTTTAATACAGGATATCCGCAAATAATAAATGGATATATTTATCAAAATAATACGCTTGGTAAAAAAATTATAAATATCGGTGACTGTTCTTTTCCAACTCCAATAGCTTGTCAGTCTAAAGAAAATCAATTATTTGAAGATCTTAAAAAATTACTTCCAGATTTACTCGTAGGTTATACAAATCAGTCTTTGAATATTTATAGTAGTACTGAAATTACTCCAAATTTGATTGATGCACTTCCAGCTAATACGAATACTTCAACGAGTGCGATTAATGGAGCAAAAATGACAATTTCCATTGAAAATATACAAACAACGGAAGGGTGTACAATTGTTCTTGAAATTGACCCTACTTCATTTGCGAATGGCTATAATTTTACAAATATTAATTCATTATCTAATTTTAATATAGATGATGTGCATAATAGTTTAGAAGGTTCTAATACATTCAATTTTCAGGCAAATTATACCAATGGTACAGCAATGGTTACAGTAACAACATCTTGTTTATTAGTGAAAGAATGTGCGGTATGTTTAGAAAGCGATGTAGCAGAAGAAACAATTATTAGTTTAACGTCACAGTTGGAACCTTTAACTACGACATGTGAAGCAGCTACAAACACTTACACAGAACTTTCGTTTTGTGAAAATGAATACCAGGATCTATTGAATTGTATTAATGATTTAGAAGTCGAATTAGGTTCAGCTCCATTCTATGTTTCATCATATGAAGTTTTTGAATCACTTAATTTATGTGGTTGTGTTGATGCTATTTGTAACTTTATAAACTCATCCGAATTTGTTATACGAGTAGAGGATAGATTCAAATTCGCAGGAGATCTTGATTACGTCTTAGAAAATATTACTTGTGGATCAGGTGTTGGTGTTACAAACGAGGTTGATAATAGCTGTCAAGAAGCATATGCAACATATATTTGTCAGACACAACGATTAAATCAACTCAATCTTGGAGCATTACAAGTTAAAGTTATTCCTTTAAACCAGTTTGTTGAATTAAATCTTTGTCAATGTATTCAATCTTACACAGAGGTTATTAGTTCAATGGTGAATGGATTAAAAGAAATTCCAATAAACCAAGCTTCATTTGACAATTTACTACTAACTAATCTTGTATGTAATCAAGTTGCTCTGTGTAATCCTTCGATGCCTGAGACGCATTTGCCAGAATTACCGGTTGTGGAGGTTGTTAATAATTGTATTCAACTACAGCAAAACTTAGCGATTGTGAATGCACAAAATGCATTTAATCAATACCGAGATAGTCTTTTGAATGTGTTTAGAACTAAATATGTGAATTATTGTATGAATCCAACAGAACAATTGTTACATACATATGAAGATAAACAGGGTCACTACACACTATACTATTATGACAAAGCAGGAAATTTAATAAAAACAGTTCCTCCAGGTGGCGTAAATAAACTTCCATTTAAAGAAGAATATCATTCTTTGAATGAACAGATTAATAAAGATAGAGTATTGGATCAGCGCACAGTATTTACTTCACATACGTTGCAAACAAGATACGAATACAACAGTCTTAACCAACTAGTTGCACAATATACACCTGATACAGACCCTTTGAATACCTTCGAAGTTACAGACGCAAATGGATTACATGAAGATTTGGTAGTAACTAAAATTCAAATGCTCAATGGATCTAGTGGTTATCTAAGCGGTAATGTTGGAAACAGAGGATATTTATATTCAACGGAAGATGGTGGAAAATCATGGAGGAGAGTCAATGATTTAATAGCTTCTGATTTGAAGAAGGTAAAAATGTTATCATCAACTAGAGGTGTGGCAATCGGAAACAATGGAGTAATATTGTTGACGAAGGATCAGGCACAATCTTGGGATCTTTTGGTGTCATTGCCAGTTAATGCACAAGGTAAAAATTGGATTGATTTCAGTTATAACATCAGTGGAGGCGATACATCCCTATACATTGTTTCAAAAGATGGAGGACTGATATCTTGGAATTTATCAACGAATTCAACACCTGTTGTTTATCAATTATTTAATAACCAATCTATTGAAATTACAGCAATTGAGGTGTTTGATGAAAAAATATTCATTACCAACTACTCTTCTAGTACTAAAAAAAGCACACTTTTTCACTTAGAACTACAACCAACTGTTGTGTTGACACCAAAAGATTTAATTTATTCTTCTAATTTCAGTTCTGTTACAGCAGTAAATGATCTTGTAGGATATGCAGCAACAAATGAAGGTAGGATTTTTTCAACAAACAACCTTCTTACAAATGAATGGATTCATATTCCTTCTTCTCTTACAAACAAAGTAACAAATTTAAATTTCTTCAATGTTACTCAAGGTTTAGCGATTGCAGAATTGAATGGATCTAATCGTTTAATGCGTACATTAGATAGTGGTAAAAACTGGTCCGAGTTGGGTGCACATTCGTATTCATATATTTCTATGAGTAGTGATCAAAATGTAGCAATTGCTATTGGTCCTAATAAAAAAGCAGCAATCATTCTTCCGTACGTTTCAGGTAATGATCAAATCATTGAGTTGAACATCCCGACAACCATTGAAACGTTGCAAAGTGCTTGGATTAATAAACTGCAAGACGGATCATACGAAGTAGTTTTGGCAGATGATTTAAAAGTTCATTATTTTGCGTACAATGGCGATATGAATCCAGCCATTTTAAGTTTTACTCCAACCGTGGCATCTGGTGATGCTATCAAGCAAATTACGTTTAAGCGTACGACTTCCAGTGAATTAATTGGAGCAGTATTCACAAACCAAGGAAAAGTAACAATGATTGGTAAAAATGGTGCAGCCAATTTCACCAATGGTTTGTTATTGACAGGCACATATAAATCCATGAGTACTACACCCTCAAAATTAGTATTGTTGTCAAATACTAGTAATACCCTACAGGGAAAAAATTGGGATGTAACAACACCTTTGACATTGTTGAACAATACTCCAGCCAATATTAATCACCTTTCTACTTATAATGACAAAGTAGTTGTGGCATCAGACTTAGGGCTTTTATATACGGGTACAACAAATACAGTAAATGGTATAAATAGCACCGTTGTAAAATTAGGACTCAGTAAAATCAATTCGTTAATTAATAAACAAGGAGATAAAATCCGTTTACTAGGAGATGATGGTCTAATTGTATTTTTCACACCGGATAATAATTCTTTTGGTATTTTACCAACGACATTTAATAATAATATTCTTGGCGGGTTATCAACAGATGAGAATTTATATATAGTGGGTGAGAACTCATTACTTAAACGTTTGACAGATAATGGCAGTTTAAATGCTAGTTTTGCGGATTTTCCAACAGTTCAAAATCAACCATTAGAAACGTATATTTCTAATAGTACACTTCGTTCTGTACACATCAATAGCGCAAACCAGTTGTTTGCAGTAGGAGATAATGGTGTATTGCTTTACTCTAGTAATGTAACATCAACCAATATTCAACCACTTACAAACTTCTTTCAAGGAAATGTTAATCTATCATGTGTTACCTCTAAGGTAAATTCTACACAGATGGTAGTAGTAGGTGAAGGAAGTACGGTACTTACTTCTTTTGGTATGGTGACGTTGAAAAATAAGAATGTTTATATTCCGCCAATCATAGATATGCACTTTAGTTCCATCACTTCAGGAACAATTTTATCAACTTTTACACAAAATCAAGCACTTGTAGCGAGATATACTGGAGATGGTACAAAGTGGAAACCTATTTTTAGACCTAATTCTTTGCCTGGTACTACTATTAAGTACGTATGGAACATTGATCCCAATCACTCTTTGCTATTTGGTACGGGCCAATCTTTGGGGTCTGTTAACAACAATGCAAATATTATCAGTTATTTCTCGACAACAAATATTCAATTGAAGAAACAAGGAAGAAATCAAAACGAATTATATGTTTTAGACAATAACATTCTTAAAAGATGGAATCTCAACAATTTTTCAACAACTGTAATAAACAGTTCATTGCCATCAAATACAATAAGAGATATTCATGTATTCAAAAATGGAGATTACATTGTTGTCGGATTAAACGGATACTATGCACATTATACAGAAGATAACGTTCTGAAAAATTATGCTACCAATGAACTTAACAATACAAATCTTCGTTCAATTACTTTTTATGATAATCTCAATGGAGTAATTGTCGGTGATAATAATACTTATTTTAGAACAAGTTTTAATATTGTTGACCCATTTGGTTCACTGGAAAGTACAAGATGGTCTCTATCTGTAAATGATCAACTTAATGGCCATTTGAAACAAGTCGTTTTTGCTACTCCAACAGCTCTTTTAGTAACGAACGGAAATGATGTCTACTCTGTCTATGATACAGGTAAACGTTATGCAAATCGCTTTTATTACGATAAATTAGGTCGATTAATCGTAAGTAGAAATGCTCGTCAAGAACAAGAAAATCGTTATAGCTATACACGTTACGATGCTTTAGGTCGTGTAATAGAAGCTGGAGAAAAGGAGGAAAACACGCTTCCATCTTCTTTAAAATTTGAAGATGTTTTTGGAACGGATGTTAGTGGTTTCTTCAACTCAAGAACCATTGATGATTTAAAATTAAGTACTTGGCTTGATGGTAATGGAAGCAGATACGAGGTCACAAAAAGTTATTACGATCACCAGACCATTCAAAATATTCCAACCTATGTAAATGCAGATTACCGTACACAACAAAAACGTATTATTCATGTAACGTATGAGGCTGAATACGATGGAGATGATCAAACCTATGACCATGCAACGCACTATAAGTACGATATTCACGGAAATGTTAGCACACTCGTACAAGACAATAGAAAGATGGCCTTAACTTATCCTTCGTTGGTACAAGAACGCTACAAGCGATTCGATTATATCTATGATTTAGTGAGTGGAAATGTACATAGAATGAGTGTTCAAACGGGAGAGTCAGATCAATGGCACCATGCATATCAATACGATGCCGATAATCGTATCATAGCTGTTTATACAAGTACGAAAACACCGAAAGTTACGAGTCCTTTTAACAATAGAATGGTTAATCAATTAGACATTCTTCCGGATTGGCAATTAGACGCACGTTATTATTACTATGCACATGGACCACTTGCTCGCGTTGAAATAGGACAAAACAACCTGCAAGGAATGGATTATTACTACACCCTACAAGGTTGGATAAAAGGTGTCAATTCGACAGTATCAGAAAATAAAGTGGATCCAAGTAAAGATGATATAGGTAAAGATGGTTTGGAAGGAAGTACAAATCAATATTTTTCACAAGATGTTTTTAGCTATAGCTTACATTACTACAACAATGATTATCAACCTATTTCTGGAGAACGACTACCTTTTGCTTTGGTTAAAGATGAAAGTGAGGCTGCACAAAACAGTCACGACCTGTACAATGGTAATATTCGTTTTATGCAAACGTTGATTACTGATCCAAATACTTATGAACAATTACCAATGGTTACCGAGTATCATTATGATCAATTGAATCGTTTGAATGAAAGTAGAAGTTACGAAGATGGGTTAAAAGAAGGTCTTTGGAAACCAGAGCCTTACTCAGGAAAATATTACAATGCGTTTACCTTTGATGCAATGGGGAATATTTTGACTCAACAGCGTAATTTGAGAGATGGAAATAAACTGGATGACCTCACGTATCATTATCAAACAACAGGTGGAACAGAAGGATTACTATTGAGAAACCGACTGTATCATGTAAACGAATCTGTAGACGCAACATTCAACGAGGAAGACATTGACGATATGGGAGTTTTTAATGCTGATCCAGACGATATCAATGTCGTTAACAATTATTCTTACGATGCCGAAGGTCGATTAACTCGTGATCGTCAGGAAAAAATTGAAAAAATTAAATGGAGAGTCGATGGAAAAGTGAGCGAAATTATTTTCGATGATGCTTCCATGAAAGGAAATCTTCGTTTTGAATACAATTCTTTTGGTCAACGTATTGCGAAACATGTTTACCAATCAGGTAAACCAACAATGCTCGCTTCGTCAACGTATTACTTGTTAGATCCTCAAGGAAATCAAATGAGTATGTATGAACACAAAGTGAACGATGAAACAGCGACTTATTACCTCAATGAACGCAATATTTTTGGAAGTTCGCGTTTAGGAACCAATAGAGATACAGTAAACATGTTTAATGCAAAACTATTGCCCAATTATGGTGTAACAGGTAACCGAAATTATGAGCTTTCTAATCATTTAGGCAATGTTCTTACTGTGATTTCTGATAATACCTATCCATTGGATTATAATTCGACTATTTTAACATATAAAACAGGATTAAATCAAGTATTTGATTATTCTCCATTTGGAGTACAGTTGGATGGCCGAACCATTTCGCCAGACCCTATAGAGGTTACTGACACCAATTATGTGATTTCAGAGGAATGGGTTTATACTTCAAATTTTAATGCAAACAGCAACCAATTTGCCCACTACGACCAATGGTATCCAACACAAGGATCGTCAGCGTTATTTATAGCCAATCAACGTTTACAAGTTGTAAGTACAAACGCCAATTCTGGTTCTAATCGCAAATTTAACGTGATAAGCGGTGAAGACTATGTTATTAAATTTGATTTGGATAAACAGGCATTATCCAATGTTCTGGTTCGTGTTTACGGAGTGATTGGTACTAACCTGACATTACTTTCATTTAAAACATTGACAGCAACGGCACAAGATAGTTTGCTGTTTACTGCTACAAGCAATGAAATTTTGGTACAGTTTGTTCAGTCTGGAACTTTTTATGTGGATAATTTTAGCCTCATTAAGAAAGATTATACAGTCGTTACAAATTCAACTTTTGAAGCTCCGGCATCAATAAACATTCCTTCTGTAAATAGGTGGACATTTGATCCTTCTACAACTTACTGTTGGGTAGAAAACGGCAGGCTTAGAGCAAGTGGCGGACCGATTTCTTATGAACTCTCCTCAAGAGCAAACACGACTGTTCCTGTGTCCTTCAATGTGTATGTTGGAACGAACACTTCAGTATTAGTAAGAGTTCGTTATAGACTCTCTGCTGGCAATCCCTATACCACCATTCAAACCACTTACACAAGTGATGGAGTACATAGTTTTTCAGCAACCTTAGGCCCCCTTGGAAGGACATATTATATAGAAATCATTCCTTCAGGAAGCACGGAGTTTTCAATTGATAATTTTGTTTATACGACCACGTTAACAGACAATTTTAGTACAGCAACGATCGTTCCGGCGAAAATAGATGATTGGGAAGTGAATTCAAAAATTTCATTGTTACAATTAAGAACAACGACCACTCCTACGGTTAACAATTCTGTTATACCGAATTTAACCATTCAGCGTGTTTTTACTGTTGTTCCAAATAAAATTTATGAATTTAGCATGCAGGACATTACGGCAAATCTCGGAGGCTCACCATCTTCTCCTATGATGTTGGGTCCTGTGATTTATGATTATACGGTAAATATTTATAACAATGCCACAAATACGTTAATTTCCTCACATCCATTTAATTTGGAGAATTCAACCAAAAACATTACATTTACTCCAACGGTAAGCGCTATCCGAATTGAAGTTACAAGAGGCTTAAATTGGGCTATTAACCGTGTTAAGTCGGTAGATAATTTACGATTAAGATACATATCAAGTAGAACAACAGTGTATAGCTCTATATTCAATAGCACGATTTCGAATAACCAATCCCTTGATGGATGGTCTCCGGATAACTGGAACA
>DAIOWV010000058.1:0-16550 GCA_036758285.1 Taishania sp.
GAAAACATACGATTTGTTGACTTTTGACAAAGCAACTATGTCAGGAAAATTGTTGGCGGTACCAGCTCGTGAAATGATCCCAGAGAACATTAAAGAGCAGTTAATCGTCGAGTTATACTCTAAGTAGTAATTAATTAACCATTGAATCGCAGCCAAAGGGTTTGATTGACATCTTCAATCTTTCTTACCGCGCAACTGCGAAACAATTAAAAAGAAGAATAAAAAAATGGCAATTTTAGATTTTCAAAAACCGGACAAGGTTATTATGATCCAATCCGATGAGCACCACGGACAATTTGAATTCCGTCCGTTGGAGCCAGGATATGGTATCACAGTTGGTAACGCGTTGCGTCGTATTTTACTTTCTTCATTGGAAGGATTTGCTATCGCTTCTGTAAAGATGAAAGGTGCGGACCACGAGTTTACAACAATCAAAGGAGTGGTAGAAGATGTTACTGAAATCATTCTGAACTTGAAGCAAGTACGTTTCAAGCAGCAAATTGAAGGGACGGATAATGAAGCTGTAACAGTGACGATTTCCGGACAAGAACAATTGACTGCAGGAGATTTGGGTAAGTTCACATCTGCATTCCAGGTATTGAACCCTGATTTGGTTATCTGTAATCTGAATGCTTCTGTTAAATTGGAATTGGAATTGACAATCAACAAAGGACGTGGTTATGTTCCTGCTGAAGAGAACAAAACAGGAAATGCTCCGTTTGGAACTATCTTTGTTGATTCTATTTACACGCCGATTAAAAACGTGAAGTATTCAATCGAAAATTACCGTGTGGAGCAAAAAACGGATTATGAGAAATTAGTATTGGATATCACTACTGACGGATCAATTCATCCGAAAGATGCCTTGAAAGAAGCAGCGAAAATTTTGATCCACCACTTTATGTTGTTCTCTGACGAACGCATCACACTTGACAGTGAAGTGAAAGCTGAAACAGAAGAGTTTGATGAGACTTCATTGCACATGAGACAGTTGTTGAAATCTAAATTGGTAGATATGGACTTGTCTGTACGTGCATTGAATTGTTTGAAAGCAGCAGACGTTGAAACATTAGGTGATTTGGTTTCTTATAACAAGAACGATTTATTGAAGTTCCGTAACTTTGGTAAAAAATCATTAACTGAATTAGAAGACCTTGTTGATAATAAAGGTTTGAACTTCGGGATGAATGTTTCTAAATATAAATTAGACAAAGATTAGTATCGCAATTAATTAAATGTAAAATGGCGTAATAGGTGGTAAAATCCAAGCGATACAATGGATTTTACTAACCGTTACTTACGAAATTAAATAAAATGAGACACGGAAAAAAAGTTAATCATTTAGGTAGAACAGCTTCTCACAGAAAAGCAATGTTATCTAATATGGCATCTTCTTTGATTTTACACAAAAGAATCAATACTACAGTTGCAAAAGCGAAAGCTTTAAGAACTTATGTTGAACCTTTATTAACAAAATCTAAAGAGGATACAACTCACAACAGAAGAACAGTATTTAGTTATTTGCAAAATAAAGATGTTGTTTCTGAATTATTCAGAACAGTAGCTCCAAAAATTGCAGATCGTCCAGGAGGATATACTCGTATTATTCGTACAGGATATCGTTTAGGAGATAATGCTGAAATGTGTTTAATTGAATTAGTTGATTTCAATGAAATCTATACTAATGAAAAAGCTAAGAAAACTACTCGTCGTTCTAGAAGAGGTGGTTCTACAACTAAAGCTGAAGCTACAACAGAAGATGTTGTTGCAGAAGTAGAAACTGTTGAAACTTCAACTGAAGAAACTCCTGAAGCTCCAGAGGCTTCTGAGGAAAAAGAAGATAAAGAGTAATTATTTCTTTTGATATTAAAAAAAGGATTGTCAGTTTTGGCAATCCTTTTTTGTTTAGTAAATTTTTAAGGTTTTATTATTTCATTTTCACTATTCTATTTAGTTTGACCGAGTTATCTCAAGTGAAAATAACGACTTAGATGGATGTTTTAGAAATGACAAAATAGAGTATTGCATTACAAAATTCGATTTACTTCCTCCAAACATCATCAGACATATCTCGATGCCTTATTCTTGTTACCCGTATCTCACACTTTATAATCGATCTGACTTTATGCTTATTCCGAACTCAGGTTAATAATTATTGTTTTATGATTTTATCATAGAATAGGATTTCTCTATTAATTTCAGATACTATTTTTATGTAATATATTCCATTTGTTAGTTGTTCAAGATTTTCAATCGTTATTATTTTTTGATTTTGAATGTCGCTTTTTGAGTATACTACACGACCATTAATATCAAATAGTTCAACATTTATTGTTTTTGTTATGATATCAGATGTTCCATAAATTGTAATTTTTTCTGAAAATGGATTTGGTCCTATTTGAATGGTCGATTTATTGTCAATTTCACTTAAATTTAAATCTGTTGTGTTTGATAAAGTTGCACCATTCGAACTTATATCTAAACTTACTAAACCAGCTCCATTGATTGCTCTTACTGAAATATAATAAGTTGTACCTAAGCTTAAAGATAAGCCATTAGCAGTGAATGTAGTATTATTTCCATTTGAAGTCCAGTTGACAATATCTGTTGCTAGTGGACTTGTACCAATTGCATATTGATATTCACTTATATCCGAATTTGGATCAGTAGATGCAGTCCAGTTTCCTGAAATTTGAGATGGGGTGTTGAATAGTGAAATATCACTTCCTGGCCCATCGTTAACATTTGACGGATTTGTAGGTGTAGTCCAGTCGATATTAATGTTTTCAGAAGCTACAGCAGATATGTTCTTAGCATTGTCAATTGAAATACTACGTATCTTTCCAGCAGGGTTTATAGGACTTGAATTTTGATAACGTAATTCATCTGTTGAACTACCCAATGTAATTAAAGCAGATGTCGTTCTATTGTGATAAACGTTGAAATTATCTACTTCCATTGTGGCATCACCACTTCTGAATGAAATTGAATTTCCAATTGTAAGTGGTGATGGATCTGTCCATGTTGCAGCATAAACATTATCTAACCACATTTCAATTTTCCCATTTGTTTTATTGTATACAATTTTCACATCGTACCATTGATTTGTATTGATAGTATAAGGAATATCTGCTTCCAAAGAAAAAACATCATTATTTACTTTATAAATTTGAATTTTATCATTGTCAGCTCTTAACCAGACGAAATAAGAATTACCTCGATTAGGTAAACTTCCATTATCGCACATAAAATGATATCCAACTCTTCTATTACTACCAGAACCATTGATTTTTGTTGAAAATTGATGAAACCACTGATTATGATTATTTTGGTTTAATGCTGAATATATGTTTGTATTTGTATTCGTTTGGTCTGACTGATGAAGGGTGTTATTGTTAATACTCCAGTTTCCTGTTGAACTTATCCATTCTGAATGAATAGTTGATTGATTAAAATCATCAAAATAAAAACCCTTAGTATTATTTGCACGCCACTCAATTCCATTGTAATCCGTTATTTGATAAAAGCGTTTATCTACTCCTGAACCTCCAGTATTATCTGTGTCTGTAAAGTTAGCAGTAAAATCATTGTTTTTCCAGTTTCCAGGAGATGTAATTGTTGAAATAGGGGCTGTTACATCGTTAGAACAAGTGTAAGTAGCTAAAAAACCAGATCGTGTAGAACTATAGTCTGAAATAAATCGAAAAGTTACAGCACCTGTTGTTGATGTAAAATTTCCAGGAGATGTAGTACCTGAAAAAGGACTTCCAATTATTTGTGGTGAAGCTGTAGATGTACCATCATAAATATATAGTAAATCAAAATCTTCTTCTGTGTCAAATGAAGTGAAGTTAAATGTTAAAGATGAAGCACCAGCTGGTGCAACTGTCCATGTATAATCTTCATCATTGTTGTAGTTTTTTTGAGTTCCACCAAAGTCGTGTATAGTTCCAGAACAAGGTGATGAAAAACAATCCGTCATGTATTCTTCAATTGCATCCCATCGTTGATTGTATCCATCATCATAACCTAGTGCCCAAATACCAATTCCGGCGATTCCGGTATTATTTACATGCTCAAGTCTTTTTTTGAAAGCATTATCGAGAGAGATAAAGGATTGACGTGTTCCATTACTATTGAAAACATAAATATCTGTATGACTAGCATTATCAAATTGGTGATTTACAGTGGAAAATAAACCAGAAGTGTTCGTTTTTACCTCAGAGTATGTTCTGGTGGTACCAGTGTTAGAAACAATGGATGAAGGAACAGTACTACTATTTGTTCGCCATTCTCTACCATAATATGGTAGGCCTAATACTAGTTTGTTTTTTGGACAACCTTTATCAAGATAGTATGTAATTGAACGAGATAAGGAATAATTATAGGAATTTCCAAACTGATACAGAGGATCATTTGGACCAGTAGTGGTACTACCTGACCAGTAATAATCATAGCCCATAATAATATAGTGATCAACAGCCTGATTCATAATGCTAAAATTGAAAACATCATTCCAGTCTACAGCATATAAAACGGTACTGACTTCAGATCCTGGTATTGCAGCATGCATTTGATTGGCTAGATTGACCATGAAATTTGCAAATCTTGTTTTTTGAGAATTTGGTAATCCTTCAAAATCAATGTTTACTCCATGAGCTCCTCTAGTTTGAATTAGATTTATTAAGTTGTTAATTAATGTTTGCTGAGATGTTGTACTGGAAAAAAATGTTGTATGATTACTAAATAATGTGACACATAATGTTACTTTGACATTTCCTGCACTCAAAGCTGCACCAACAGCAGCACTCGTATTCCATCCATGTGTATTAATAGCATTTCCATTATTAGCATTGACTTCATAACTGAAAAAAGACATGTGAGTTAATAAATTCCAATCATAGTTTTGATAGCTATTTCCTGACCAATATGGATGCCAGCCGTAAACAATTTTATTCAAATTACATGAAGAACGATCATTGCGTGATTCTTTTGTAGCAGCTTCCGTTGTTGCTTCGTAATAAGAAGCTTCTGTATTACCCAAACTATTGTAATACTCAAGCTGTTCTTGCATAATTCCAATTTGTTGAGAATAAGTTTCTATGCTCAATAGACAACAAAAAAGATGTACAAAAATTACAAGGTAATTGATAGCTTTCATAATGCAGTTTTCAAAATTATTCATTAAATATAGATGTTAAAATTTAGTTAGATTCTTTTTTACAGTGAAAATTTGAACCAATATTTTGATTAAAAAACATTTTAATATGTATACTTATGTTAATCAAATAATTAATTTTATTTTATACTTAATTATTTAATATGAAGTACTTTTTTATCCTTTTCTTTTATTCAAATTTATTGTATTATCTTTTATATGAGCAAATTTATTTGCTCAAACTAAAAATAATGAACCGAACATTCAATTATTTATTTTAAATGATGAAGTAAAAGAAACTTCAGGATTGATTTATTGGAACAAGTTATTATGGACACATAATGATGATAATAGCAATCAATTGTTTGGTATTGACCCAGAAACTGGAATTATTACTGAACGTAAGACGATTCAAGATTTAAAAGTTACCGATTGGGAAGATATTCAACATGATCAGAAGTATTTATATATTGGTGATTTTGGAAACAATTTTAAAGGAAATCGTACTGATTTAAAGATATTTAAAGTGTCTAAATCAAATAATAAAATTGATACAATAAAATTTTCTTACCCGAAACAAGCAGATTTTTCTAGACAAAAACAAAATACAACCGATTTTGATTGTGAAGCGATGATTGTGACGGATTCGATGATTTATTTATTTAGTAAGGAATGGAAATCCAAAAATGTTACATTGTATAAAATACCAAATAAAAAAGGTAAATATGAAGTTCAAAAAGTTAGCACCTATCCAATAAAAGGGCTAATAACTGGTGCTGCAATTGATGCTAAAAAGGAAAAAATTATTCTCTGTGGATATTCTCCAACTTTGGAACCATTTTTAGTACAAATAAAAGAGTTTGAGAAAGACAATTTCCTTTCAGGAACAATTCAAAAAGTAAAAATGAATCAGCGATTTTTACAAGTGGAAGGAGTGGTTTTTCTCTCGGATTCCAAAATTGCAGTGACAAATGAACGATTTGAAAATTTTATGATTAAAAGTCAACCCCAATTATTTTTAATCGATTTGGATACCTTCTTTGTCAAGTAATCAACAAACATTTGCCTTTTCGTTGATTACTTCCTTAATTTGTTGAAAAGAACTAGTACTTAAATTTCATTCAAACGAATGTCATTCTCTATTTTTACGCAGCAATATTAAAATCAATCAAATTGGCAAAAACCGAAACTCCTTTAATGAAACAATACAACCAAATTAAGGTAAAACATCCAGGTGCTTTACTTTTATTTCGAGTTGGAGATTTTTATGAAACCTTTGGAGCAGATGCGATTAAAGCCTCTAAGATTCTCGGTATTGTGTTAACAAAACGAGGCAACGGAAGCGAGTCTGAAACTGCATTAGCAGGTTTTCCTCATCATTCTCTTGAAACATATTTACCTAAATTAGTTAGAGCAGGTGAAAGGGTTGCAATTTGTGATCAATTAGAAGATCCTAAAATGGCGAAGGGGATTGTTAAAAGAGGGGTTACAGAGCTGGTTACTCCAGGAGTTTCTTTTAATGATCAAGTTTTAGAACAAAAAAAGAATAATTTTTTGTGTGCGATTCATTTTACAAAAGGCCAACATGGTATCGCTTTTATTGATGTTTCAACGGGTGAGTTTTTAGTTGCTCAAGGAAATGACGAATACATTGATAAATTAATTCAGGGATTTGAACCAAAAGAAATTATTTTTCAAAAAAATAAATCAAAAGAATTTGATGCATTACTCGGTACGAAGTATTATCATTTTCGATTAGATGATTGGGTCTTTACGCCCGATTTTGCTAACGAAAATTTGAATAAACACTTTAGTACGAAATCATTGAAAGGTTTTGGTATAGAAGGATTAGATGTAGGAATTGTTGCCGCTGGTGCAATTTTACATTACCTTTCTGAAACTCAAAATGATAAATTAGGGCACATTACAGCAATTTCTCGAATTGAAGAAGACAAGTATGTATGGTTGGATCAATTCACACTGCGAAATTTGGAATTGATTTTTTCACCTCATCAAAATGCAACAACACTAAGCGATATTCTTGACCAAACCTATACAGCTATGGGGGGGAGAATGATGAAACGTTGGATTGTATTACCATTAAAAAATGAAATTCAAATTCAAGAACGTTTAAACGCAGTTTCTTTTTTGAAGGAAAATGAATCAATGACTTATGCGTTGATTGATGCTTTGAAAGAAATTGGAGATTTAGAACGATTGATTTCTAAAGTTGCAGTAGGAAAGGTTAATCCCAAGGAAGTAATTCAACTAAAACGTACAATTAAGCAAATTGAACCAATCCAAAAATTATTGAGTAAATCGGATGTATTGCTCATTGATAAGATTGCAGATCAATTAAATCCATGTTACAAATTAATTGAATTAATTGAAACAACTTTAGCTGAGGATCCAGCTGTGCAGATAGGAAAAGGTCGTGTAATTGCTGATGGTGTTAATAATGAATTAGATGATCTTAGAAGAATTCAAAATTCAGGTAAAGAATATTTGGAAGAATTACAGGATCGAGAAAGTGAAATTACAGGTATTCCTAGTTTAAAAATTTCATTTAATAATGTCTTTGGATATTATTTAGAAGTTAGAAATACACATAAAGATAAAGTTCCTGCTGAATGGATTCGAAAACAAACGTTGACAAATGCAGAACGTTACATTACCGAAGAGTTAAAGGAATATGAAACAAAAATTCTTGGAGCAGAAGAAAAGATTCATACACTTGAAACACAATTGTATCAAAAGCTTATATTCTCCTTGGAAGATTTCATTCATTCGATTCAGTTTAACGCACAATTAATCGCACAACTTGATTGTTTAACAGCTTTTTCTGAAGTTGCAAGAGAAAATAATTATGTGCAACCGATTATAAATGATTCTTTTGAATTAAAAATAATTGAAGGTCGACATCCTGTAATTGAACAAAAATTACCAATAGGTGAAAGTTATATTGCCAATGATGTCTTCCTTGATAGTAAAGAACAGCAGATTATCATGATTACTGGTCCCAATATGAGTGGTAAAAGTGCTATTTTAAGACAAACAGCTTTGATTTGTTTAATGGCTCAAATGGGAAGTTTTGTTCCCGCAACTTCTGCTGAGTTGGGCATTGTAGATAAGGTCTTTACACGAGTTGGGGCCTCTGATAATATTTCTAGTGGTGAATCAACTTTTATGGTTGAAATGAATGAAACTGCTAGTATTTTGAATAATCTTTCTGAAAGAAGTTTAGTTTTACTAGATGAAATCGGTCGAGGAACAAGTACTTATGATGGTATTTCTATTGCTTGGGCTATCGCTGAATTTTTACATGAACACCCAAAATATAAGGCTAAAACATTGTTTGCAACGCATTATCATGAATTGAATGAAATGACTCACCAATTCTCAAGAATTAAAAACTATAATGTTGCTGTTAAAGAAGTCGGAAATCGTATTTTGTTTTTGAGAAAATTAGTAGAAGGTGGAAGTGAACATTCATTTGGAATTCATGTAGCAAAATTAGCTGGTATGCCACCAATTGTTTTGAAAAGGGCTGAAGAAATTCTGTCAACTCTTGAAAAATCACATGATTTAGAATCTTCTTCAACTCCGAAAAAAGGAACTAAAGCCACTAAAAATGCCAAAAAAGTAGATAGTTTTGATGAAGATAATATGCAACTTAGCTTTTTTCAATTGAATGATCCTGTGCTTGAACAAATACACGAACAACTCGTTTCTATTGATATTAACACACTTACTCCCGTTGAAGCATTAATGAAATTGAATGAAATTAAGAAATTAACTGGAGGGTAACTTTCGTTTGTCAAAATACCTTTATAAAGCCTGTAAAATAATTTTACAGGCTTTATAATTATTAATCAATTAACCCAGCTCTTTTTAATAAGGCATCTGGAGATGGTTCTTGTCCTCTGAATTCTTTGTATAGTTCCATTGGATGAATAGTTCCTCCTTTTGATAAAATACTGTTTTTAAACTTTGTTGCAATTTCTTTATTGAAAATGCCATTTTCTTTAAAGTATTCAAATGCATCGGCATCAAGTACTTCTGCCCATTTGTATGAGTAATAACCAGATGAATAACCACCATTAAAAATATGTGAAAATGAAGGACTCATTGCATTTTCCTTAACATCAGGATATAATTGGGTGGAAATAAATTGATCAGATTCAAAACTTTTCAAATCTGAAATAAGAGAAGGATCGTGTCCATGCCATCCCATATCTAACAATCCAAATGAAAGTTGTCGAAGTGTTGCCATTCCTTCTTGAAAACTTGCACTTTCTTTTATTTTTTCAACATATTCCATCGGAATAACTTCGCCTGTTTCATAGTGTTTAGCGAATAATTCTAACGCTTCTTTTTCATAACACCAGTTTTCCATAACTTGTGATGGCAATTCTACAAAATCCCAATATACAGATGTTCCTGAAAGACTAGGATAAGTTGTATTTGCTAACATACCATGCAATGCATGACCAAATTCATGAAATAAAGTTGTAACTTCATTAAATGTTAACAATGAAGGTTTTGATGATGTCGGTTTCGTGAAATTGCAGACAATTGAGACATGAGGACGTTCATTTTTTCCATCTTTAATATACTGATTTTTATACGAAGTCATCCATGCTCCATTACGTTTTCCTTTTCTTGGGAAAAAATCAGCGTAAAAAACAGAAATAAATGTACCATTGTTGTCATACACTTCGTAGGTTTCAACATCCTGATGATATTTTTCTATTGTATCTACTGATTTGAAATTTAAATCAAATAAGAGATTTGCTATTTCAAAAACACCATTTAAAACATTTTCTAACTTGAAATAAGGTTTTAGTAATTCATCATCGAGTGAAAAGCGTTGTTGTTTCAACTTTTCTGAATAATAACTACTATCCCATTTTTCTAATATTTCAATGCCGTCTAATTCTTTTGCAAATGTTTTTAATTCTTCAAATTCGCGATGTGCAGCCGGTTTTGCTTTTGAAAGTAAGTTGTTTAAAAATTTTGTAACTTCATCTGGTGATTTTGCCATTCGTTCTTCAAGTACAAAATGTGCATGAGAATTATAACCTAATAACTTAGCTCTGTTGAAGCGTAATTGAGCTATTTTTATCGTTATTGCTTCATTGTTATTATCATTCTTTTGAAAACCTTTTTTCCCATTTGCTATTGAAATTTCTTGACGAAGTTCTCGATTTTCAGCATACATTAAAAATGGGATGATACTAGGATAATCCAATGAGAATAACCACCCGCTTTTATTTTCAGATTTAGCAAACTCATTAGCAGCTTCAATTGCTCCATTAGGAAGTCCTTTCAAGTCATTTTCATTTGTTATGTGTAAACGATAAGCATTTTGATCAGCTAAAATGTTCTCACCATATTTTAATTTTAAGATTGAAAGTTCTGAATCCAATTCTCTTAATTTTTGCTTTTCTTCATCATTCAATAAAGCACCATTTCTAACAAATGATTTGTAAGTGTTGTGTAATAATGTATTTTCCTCTGGTGTTAATTGCAAAGATTCTTTTGTGTCAAAAACAGTTTTAATTCGATTGAATAACAGTGGATTTAATGTAATGTCATTGCTGAATTCAGATAGTTTCGGAGCGATTTCTTGTGCAATTTTTTCCAATTCATCACTCGTTTCAGCAGAATGTAAATTAAAAAAAATAGATGAAATACGATCCAGTTGCATTCCAGAAAAGGCCAAAGCTTCAATTGTATTTTCAAAGTTTGCGGTTTCTGGATTTTCAACAATGCTATTTATTTCATTTTTTGCCTCATTAATCGCTTGTTCAAATGCGGGAATGTAAAATTCGTTTTTTATTTGAGAAAATGGGGCCGTATTGTTGGAATTCGAAAAATATTGATTTAAGATATTCATATCTAATAATGTATTTATGTTTTGATATACAATGTTAGGAAATTTTCAAGTTAGAACAGCAGTTCATAATGAAAAGTTTGAAGGTAGTTCTGATTTTGAAATGATTGTAATTAAATCAATACTTTATAAATTCTTCAGCAAAACCAAACAAGTTTTTAATTAAATTAATTTATCTTTGGGCAATATCAACAATGGATTAACTACTGAAAATCGATGATTCTAAAATCAAAATGTCGTTATGTTTTTGCTGTTGTAAGATTAATAATCTTAATAATTACAACTGTCATAACTGCTGTTTTTATTGCTTCTTTAGTTTATGATGGTATTGCAGAGTTTCATCTGGCATTACAAATATTTGTAAGTATTGCAGCTGTTCTTGGGATAATTGCTATTCTAATTGGTTGGATTAAGTTTTTACATTTTTTTCCAATTATTACAATTTCAGCACAAGGAATTCAAAAACGTGGATTTTTTGGGTTTGGTCTGAAACAGTTTTATCAATGGGATGAGTTGAAAGGCTATAAAAATGATTCTTTTTCTTTAGCAGATGCCGTTTCGTTTGATGAAATACGGATAATTAAGAATCGATTTTGTGTTATTCGTTTTGACGAAGCGTCTTACTCAAACTATGAAGAAATGAAAAATGAAGTCGACAAATATTTAAACTATTTATAGAATTATTAAATGACAAGTTTATTAAGCTTTTTTGAGTCTATGAATGCATATTTATTTATTGCATTTTGCTCACTTATAACAGCGATATTTTTATTTCAAATTGAAAAGAAAAGCCTTTCATTATTATTTGTTTTTCTCTTTTCTTTATTTTTAGGTTTACATGTAATTCACTTAGAGCCATTTTTGAATTTATGGGATGAGCAGTTTCATGCATTGGTTGCTAAAAACATGATGACAAATCCATTAAAACCAACATTATTCTCAGATCCTGTACTACCATATTCACCCACAATGTGGGCGGGTAATCATGTGTGGCTTCATAAACAACCATTGTTTTTATGGCAGATGGCATTGAGTTTAAAACTTTTTGGATTAAATGAAGTAGCTGTTAGGGTACCAAGTATAATCATGATATCATTTAGTGCGATAATGATTTACAGAATTGGTAAAATTTCAATTAATGAAACGGTTGGATTTTATGGAGCAATTCTTTTCGCTTCGTTACATTACATATTAGAATTGTCTACTGGTTATCATTCAACTGACCACAATGACATAGCCTTTTTGTTTTATGTTACAGCAAGTTTTTGGGCTTGGTTTGAATATCAAAATAAACCTTCAATTTATTGGGTGATTGCAATTGGTGTTTTTTCAGGATGTGCAATTTTAGTTAAATGGTTAGTCGGTTTACTGATTTATGCTGTCTGGTTTTTTACTTTAGGCTCAGAAAACAAAAAAAACTACTTCAAGCTAAAAACTTATAAACCAATACTACTTGCTTTTGTGATTACTTTGATTGTATTTGTTCCTTGGCAACTTTATATTTTATCTGCTTTTAATGTAGAGGCAACACATGAACTTCGTTTAAATTCTGAACATTTTTTTAAACCAATTGAAGGGCATGGTGGCGATGTTTGGTATCATTTTAAAGTCATGAAGCAGATTTATGATTTTGGAGACTATGATTCAAAAATAATGAAGTATATAATTTCATATATTGGAGATATTGTTCCTTATATCATATTTGTTGGATGGATATTTTTAATATGGAAAGTAAAAGACACTAAATATAAAGTAGCACTCTTTAGTCCGGTAGTTATTGTTTATCTTTTCTTTTCGATTGCTAGCACAAAAATGGATTCATTTTGCTTGATTGTTTCTCCAATTCTTATTTTGGGGATAGCAAACTTCATCTATACCATAATCTCCTGGATAAAATCAAAAGTTAAATTTAAACCATTGATGTTTGTTTTTACTCTTATTTTAATTCCTTATCTAAGTATTGTTTTTATCAATTTCCCACGATTGAAATACAATCATTGTGTTCGTTCAGAATGGTCTGCTAGAAAGGCTCTAAACATGGGGGTGATGAATGTTATTAAAAAAGTAGAACATCTTAGTGGTAAAAATTATGTGATATATGTGCCTGAAGAACGTTTGTTTGCGAATATACCTTTGATGTTTTATCTAGATTGTGTTTCATATTCTGGAATACCTTCCCAAGAATTGATAGACGAAATTAAAAAGAAAAAATATTCAATTGCAATTGTTTCAAATGTAGAACTACCAAGTTATATTTTAGATGATTCTGAGATTCAAAAAATTAATTAAACAAAGATTAATCAACAATTGTTAATAACGTTTATTAATATCTTTTTGAAGTTCTTTTAGTATTTCGTTTTTATTCAGGGGTTGATTTACCTATATTTGTAGTTATGGAAAATCAATCAGATAATAAACGTAAACCTGCAGCTAGAATTAGTTCTAGTACTCCTTCAATCAATGAGTTGGGGAGGGTACCACCTCAAGCTGTAGATCTTGAACAAGCAGTCTTGGGAGCGATGATGTTGGAGAAAAATGCTGTTACAGATACGATTGATATCCTAAAGATGAGTAGTTTCTATGATCCGAAACACCAATACATATATGGTGCAGTAAGAGAATTATTCGGTAGCTCTAGCCCAATTGACTTATTAACTGTTATTAATTTATTAAAGAAAAAAGGCGAATTAGAAGCTGCTGGAGGTGCTGCTTATATTTCTTCACTTACAGCCAGAGTTGCCTCAACTGCTCACGTTGAATACCATGCGCGTATCATTGCCGAAAAGTTTATAAAAAGGGAATTGATACGAATGAGTTCTGAAGTAATTAAAGATGCATTCGATGAAACGCAAGATGTTTTTGATGTTTTAGGAAAAGCTGAAGGTGAACTATTTAAAATTGCAGAAAATAACATGGGGAAATCTGTGGATATTATGCAAAATGTTGTTCGTCAGGCTATTGAAGAAATTGAAATTGCATCACAAAATAAAAGTGGAATTTCTGGTGTTCCAACTGGATTCATCGACTTAGATAAATTAACCTCTGGTTGGCAACGTTCGGATATGATTGTAATTGCTGCTCGACCTGCGATGGGAAAAACAGCTTTTGTACTTTCAATGGCACGTAATACTGCTGTAGATCACAATATGGGAGTTGCTTTGTTTTCTTTGGAGATGTCTTCAGTGCAACTTGTTAAACGTTTAATTGCGAGTGAAGCTAGATTAAGTGCTGAAAAATTGAGAAAAGGAGATTTAGCGGAACATGAATTTCAACAATTGCATACACGTATTTCTAAACTAGCAAGTGCACCATTATATATCGATGATACTCCAGGGATTTCTGTATTTGATTTAAGAGCGAAATGTCGTCGTTTAAAAATGCAATATGGAATCGATATGGTTATTATCGATTACCTTCAGTTGATGACCGTTGGTGGTTCTAAAGGAGCAGGTAATCGTGAACAAGAAATTTCTACCATATCACGTTCAATTAAAGAAATTGCGAAGGAATTGAATGTACCTATTATCGCTCTTTCTCAGTTAAGTCGTTCGGTTGAACAAAGGGGAGGAGATAAAAGACCTGTTCTTTCTGATTTACGTGAATCTGGTGCTATCGAACAGGATGCGGATATTGTATCATTTATTTATCGACCTGAATATTATGGGTTTGATACTGACGAAAATGGGGAATCAAACAAAGGAGTGGGTGAAATTATTGTTGCAAAACATAGAAATGGAGGATTAGACACAGTACGTCTTCGTTTTATTGGTGAGTTTGCTCGATTTGAAAACCTGAATAGTTTCGGTGATTTTGCCGATCTTGCTCCTAAAACAGGACTTTCTCCAATGCAAAGCTTTGAAGGAAGTAGTATTACTATTCAATCAAAAATGAACTCTACGAATGATGATGGCTCGGATTTTGATCGATCGTTTGATGGAGATGTTCCTTTTTAAACATTAAACACAATGAAAAAAGCAATTTTTATCTTTTTATTATTCTTTGGTTTTCAATTAAATGCATCACAGATTTTGGTGCCAATGGATGATTCTCAAACGAATCATCTAAAAGCGTATGGTGTATCATTTTGGGCATTAGAACATGAAATTGTAATCGAATGGTTGCTAAATTATAGAGGAGGTTCATTTTTATATCCACATTTACAAGGAATAGAAGAGGAATTGTTGTTGAGAGGAGTTAAATACGAGATTTTAACTGATGGACAAGCAAATGCTATAAAAAATCAAATTGCTCATCCTGAACAAAATATGGAGGTGGTTCAACTTGAAAAAGCTCCGAAAATTGCAGTCTATACTCCAGATGGTAAGCAACCTTGGGATGATGCTGTTACGTTGGTTTTAGAATACGCAGAAATTCCCTACGATAAAATTTATGATTCAGCAATTGTTAATGGGAAATTACCAGAATACGATTGGTTACACTTGCATCATGAAGATTTTACAGGCCAATATGGTAAGTTTTATGCTAGTTATCGTTCTTATCCTTGGTATAAACAACAAGTTGCTGACGCAGAGGCTTTGGCTGCTTCATTAGGTTTTCAAAAAGTATCGCAATTAAAATTAGCGGTAGCAATGAATATTAAGAATTTTGTTCTAGGTGGGGGGTTCCTATTTACAATGTGTAGTGGAACGGATAGTTTTGACATTGCGCTAGCGGCCCAAAAAACAGATATTTGTGAAGTGATGTATGATGGTGATCCAGCACATCCGAATTGCCAACAACAACTCGATTTTAACCAAACATTTGCCTTTGAGAATTTTAAATTAGAAAGAGACCCATTAAAGTATGAATACTCTTCTATTGATGGTACAGAATTAAGACGTTTACAAGGTATGAGAGAAACAACTGATAAATTTACGTTGTTTGATTTTTCTGCGAAATGGGATATCGTACCTACAATGTTAACACAATGTCATACCAATATAATCAATGGTTTTATGGGGCAAACAACTGACTTTGTTAAAGAATATATCAAGTCAAATGTATTGATACTAGGTGAAAATAAAGCTTTAGGAACAGCTCGATATATTCATGGAGAAATGGGGCAGGGTACTTGGACTTTTTATGGAGGGCATGATCCTGAAGATTACGAGCATCGTGTAGGTGACCCACATACGGATTTGAGTTTACACCCTAATTCACCAGGTTATAGGTTGATTTTGAATAATATATTGTTTCCAGCAGCGAAAAAGAAAAAACAAAAAACTTAGGTCATTTTTATAAATTATCAGGCCTGTCAGCTAATTTTAAAAACGACACATAAAATATATAACATACTTTTTGTTGATATAAACTGGAATAAACAATTAATTATTTTAATAAAATATGACCACTGAAAAAAAAGTATTGAGTTCTGGAAAAGCAGTTAGCCCTTGCCCAGAATGTAATGGGACAAATTTTGTAATTGATTTAGGTGCTGCCATGGAACACTGGATCCCAACAGCAGGTAAAAGCCTTCTTACGAATCAAGTTTGGCGT
>DAIOWV010000058.1:16569-16868 GCA_036758285.1 Taishania sp.
GAATTTGATATTGTTTTTTGTAAAGATTGTGGGCTTACGAGACACTACAATTTTGATATCCCAAAAGACACACATTCAACACCTTCTAATCCTACCGCAGTGTCCGAAACTTCTAATTCTACTTCTTTTTTGCATTTACATAGAACTAAATTGATCATCATAGCACTTATTTTACTTTCAATTTACCTCTGGTATGTGTCTCAATTTTTCATCCTAGGAAGTAATGATTAAATTGGTATAAGGTATTTAGCCAATAGATTTATCAACTACGAATTGGCTGACCATTTTTTGTCGGTTAG
>DAIOWV010000058.1:16878-20372 GCA_036758285.1 Taishania sp.
AATAATAAATTATAAAATTTATCATTTTTTTAACACTTGTTAAAAAACATTTCTTATTCAGTTTATTATCTTTGTGACTGTATGAAAAAATATACAGCCATCATTTTCCTATTAATTTTTACTGCTTGTAATATTGCAGTATGCTATGGTGTGTATAAAAAAGGAGTTGAAACTTCTATCACTTTTTGTGAGGAAGATGAAACTCAACATGAAATTCTTGAAATCAAAAAAATATTAAAAACAGAAGAAAGTCCTTTCGATGTTTTTGGTCAAATTATCTACAAAACAGAGCTAAATGATAACTATATCCTTCATAGTTATGAAGAAGTTCATTTAAGTTCTCTAGAAACTCCCCCAGATTTTACGATTTAATTTTAAGTATCATTCTTTCGAGAGAATGACTATCAAGTATTAATTCGTTATTGTCAAAAATGAAAAATTTATTTTCTAATTGGAGGAGTGATGTTCCTGCCAGTTTAGTTGTTTTTTTAGTTGCCTTACCTTTATGTTTAGGGGTGGCTCTCGGTTCTACAGAAAGTAAACCTGTACTGTTTTCTGGTATTATCGCAGGAGTTGTAGGTGGAGTAGTCGTAGGTTTTTTAAGTGAGTCTCGTTTAGGGGTGTCAGGTCCAGCTGCAGGACTTATTACTATTGTTTCAGCAGCAATAATAACTCTTGGTTCATTTGAAGTATTTCTTGTAGCAGTTGTATTAGCTGGTGTATTACAGATAATTGCTGGTTTTTTTGGAGCTGGAGTTATTGGAAATTACTTTCCTTCTTCGGTAATAAAAGGAATGTTAGCAGCAATCGGTTTAACTTTAATATTAAAGGAAATACCTCATTTAGTAGGTTATGATAAACCATTAATGATCGATGAGCCTGTTAGCGGAAGTATAATTCAGGAGTTGTTCGCATCGGTAAATCATATCAGTCTTGGTGCAGTAATAATAGCAGTATTTTCATTAGCGATATTAATACTTTTTGATAGACCTTTTATGAAAAGAATTGCAATGTTTAAATTTATTCCTGGTGCTTTGATAGTAGTTATTTTAGGAATATTAATGAATATTGGGTTCAAACATTTTTTTCCTGAATTTATGCTAACAGGTAATCATTTAGTTAATTTACCTGTTGCTGAGTCGTTTAGTGATATTAAAAGTTTCTTTATTACTCCTGATTTCTCTGCTTTAACAAATCCAAATGTTTATGGTATTGCATTTACAATAGCTTTAATTGCAAGTTTAGAATCATTGTTAAGTGTTGAAGCGACTGATAAGTTAGATCCAGAAAAAAATGCAACACCAACAAATCGAGAATTAAAGGCTCAAGGTATTGGAAATGTTATTTCTGGTTTACTAGGTGGTTTACCTGTTACTCAGGTGATTGTCAGAAGTTCTGCAAACATTAATTCCGGTGGTAAATCAAAATTATCAACTATTTTACACGGAGTTTTATTGTTTTTATGTGTAATCTTAATTCCAAATGTATTAAATTTAATTCCGTATGCATCGTTAGCCGCTATTTTAATGATGGTTGGTTATAAATTATCAAGTATTGGTTTGTATAAGAAGATGTATGCTTTAGGATGGGATCAGTTTTTACCTTTTATGGCAACTATCATTGGTGTTTTAATGACGGATTTGTTAAAAGGAATTGGTATCGGATTGGTGTTTGCTATTTTCTTCATCTTAAGAAAAAATTATAAGAACAACTATAAAATTGAGAAGAATGATGAAAATGGTTTCCCACTAATCAGAATTAAATTATCGGAAGAAGTTACTTTTTTAAATAAAGGAAGTATTTTACAGTCGCTTTATGAAGTTCCAGATAATTCACATTTGATTATTGATGGATCCAATAGTAAAGCAATTGATTTTGATGTTTTAGAGGTAATTCAAGAATTTAAAGTACACAAAGCAAAAGAAAGAAACATCAGAGTTACAACGTTTAGAGTTCCAAGAGTAGAAATACTTGGACATTAATTTAAATAATAATCATAATAATAAAAAAAAGAAGAATGGAAGCGTTTTATAATCAGTTATTAGAAAACAACAAAAATTGGGCTAAAAAACAATTAGAAATTAACCCTGAATTTTTTAATGATTTAGCAAAAGGACAGACTCCACCAGTTTTGTGGATTGGTTGTGCGGATTCTCGTGTCCCTGCAAATGAAATTATTGGAGCAAAATCGGGTGAGGTATTTGTACATAGAAATATTGCAAATATGGTTGTTCACTCAGATATGAATATGTTGAGTGTATTAGATTATGCAGTGAATGTTTTAAAAGTAAAGCATGTTATCGTGTGTGGACATTATGGTTGTGGTGGAGTTGCAACAGCAATGACAAACAAGCAAGTAGGTTTAATTGACAACTGGATTCGTCATATTAAAGATACTTACCGTTTCCATAAAGTTGAATTGGATGCAATTCAAGATAACCAAATGCGATTGAATCGTTTTATTGAGTTAAACGTTTTTGAGCAAGTACATGATTTAGCAAAAACTTCAATTATTCAAGCAGCTTGGGAAAGAGGGCAGGAAGTACATTTACATGGTTGGGTTTATTCAATCGAAGATGGATTAATTCGTGATCAAAATTGTACATTAAAAAACAATGAAGGTTTAGAAGAGGTATATCAATTAGATATATAATCAATAAAAATTGTAATTTTGAACGAGGATAGAAATGTCCTCGTTTTTTGTTTAAAATCCCACCATGAATTTAGTATTTGCAACTCAGAATAAAAATAAAGCACTCGAAATTCAGTCACTCATGCCAGAAGGAATTACGATTCAAACATTAACAGAAATTGGTTGTGATGTTGATATTCCTGAAACGGCCTTGACACTTCAAGGTAATGCAGAATTAAAAGCAAGGTATGTTGCAGAAAACTATGGAGTAGCTTGTTTTGCAGACGATACAGGATTAGAAATTCCATCATTGGATTTTCGTCCTGGTGTATTTTCAGCTAGATATGCAGGTGAGCCTAAAAATGAAACTGCAAATATCCAAAAGGTACTCATGGAATTGGAAGATAAGGAAGATCGTAGTGCTTATTTTAGAACCTCTATTTGTTTAATAATCAAAGGTGAAGCTTTTTATTTTGAAGGAAGAGTAGATGGACAAATAAGGACACAAATGTCAGGTTTCGAGGGGTTTGGGTATGATCCAATTTTTGAACCTGAAAATTGTGGAATTACGTTTTCAGAAATGTCTAGAGACGAAAAAAATAAAAGAAGTCACAGAGCAAGAGCTTTTGCGAAAATGATTGAATTTTTAAAGAATAAAGGATAAAAACAAGATTTATTTCCAGTCTAATATTCTAAAATTATCTCTTTTTTTAGTATTATAATGTGCTTGGATAATTCTTAAAAATTGATCAATTATTTCTTTTTTAGATGATTTTGATGGCACAATTCCAATAATTTGTCGTGCTGGAAACTCTTGTGTATCTTGATCATATATTCTTTTTATGGATTTGGATTTCAAATG
>DAIOWV010000059.1:0-19176 GCA_036758285.1 Taishania sp.
AAACCTTCTGAGATGGTTAATGCCAATTTTAGAAGGTTTTTTCGTGGAATAGAGAGACTATTTCTTTGAGGAAATGAATTATCTTCGTAGTTATGAAGTCAGAAGAAAGTAAATTATTAAATGATTGGTTGCTCCAGCAAAGCGAATTCAATAATAATGATTTACTTGTTTCAATTGATAGTGATAAAACGCTTAATTTTTCAGATCATTTTTCTTATAATTCAATTGCTAAAGTTCTTTCATTTTCGCATAATTCAATTAAAGAAAGTGGAATTAACCCATTATGTAAGACTGTTGGTATTCTCAAATGGAAATGGGATAACCAATTAATAAAATCTCCTATATGGATTATTCCTTGCGATTTTAAAATTGATAAGGTAAGGCAATTAGTAACAATTGAAACAAATGATGAAATCGGGTTTATCAATCCATTTTTATCAAATAAATTGAAAGAATTGTTTTCAATACAATTGGACTCATTTAACTATTTAGAGGTTTTGACCATTTTGAAAAATGCTGGATTTGAGTCGGTTGATTCCGAAAAAGAATACATTGATAATTTCCATCATCATCGTTTTGTTTTATTAAAGGAGTTACAAGATTTAATAGACTTAAAATCTTATTCATCTCCATTAAAACAAATTTTAGTTGGAGAGAAAGAAAATAATTTTGTATTTCGTTTACCTGAAGAATATTTACTTGCATTTGATAATGATCAAAAAAATGTTTTTGAAATTTTTGAAAATGAAAGTTGCACAGTTCAAGGTCCACCAGGTACAGGTAAATCTCAGTTGTTGACGAATCTAGTAAGTAAAACTATTTTCGGGGATTTATCCACAGTTGTTGTCTCTGAAAAGAGAGCTGCTTTGGAAGTTATTCAAAAGAGACTTTCATCTAGTAATTTGGATGTATTCTCAATAGTAGTTACGGATGATTTAAAAACAAATAATTTTATCCACTCATTAAAAACAACTTGGGAATTTTTAAGTGAATATGAATTTCAAAATGTTCATCAATTTTCTTCAAGAAAAGAGCATGAAATGAATTTACAATTCATTTTAGATTTATTAAATCAACCCAAATTAATTGGAGGTGTAACATTTTCAAAATTTAAAGAATTAGGAGAATCAATTAATGATAATTCTGTGTTTCAGTTTCTAACTAACCCACCAGATTTAGATATTTATGAATCAACACTTTCAATCGTTGAGGAAATTTATAATAAGAAATTAGCATTGCCAAGTTCAATTATTCCTTTTAGCAATGCTTGTAAAGAGAATTTAGATAAGTATGATGATAAAATAAAAGATACGCTTAGTAAACTTTCTAATTTAGAAATAATTCAGCCAAATTTATATCAACATGATATTGATGAGCTTCAAAAAAAGAGTGTTATTTATCAATTGTTTCAGAATGAGATAGCTAAAAAATATTATTCGATTTTAGAACCCGAATCAAAAAAACAAAAACGTTTTTTAAAGTTATATAAATCGTATAGATTAATTAATAAACAAATTGAATTGATTGGTAATTATCAATCAAATTGGAAAGTGATACCTACAGAGGAAGAAGTTATTTCTATTTTAAATTCAATGGAAAAACTAACTTATTTTCAAAAAATTACCTTTAAAAAACGTTGGAAACAATTAAGTTTTTTGCCAGTTTCAAATGCTGTAGAAGGATTAAAAAACCTACAGGGGTATTATATTTTATATAAAGAGCAATTGACAATTGAACAGAAGTTTATTGAATTAGGTGTATTTGACGTATCTGAATTAGAGTCTATTTATGGAGTTTTACCTCTTTTTAATCAAGAGAAATGGGATCTTTATCAATCCTTTACATTAAATCAAAAAAATAATTTAGAACAGATAAATTCAAAAATTGATTTTCTAAAAAATGATTTGAAATTAAATTATAAGCTAAAAGAAGATAAACTCATTTCTGCACAATTAAGACATCTAGCTGATAGTTTACCTCAAATGATACTATTGGGGAAACAAATAATAAAATTAAATCAGAGAATTTTAGATGTTTTTAGTGTTTGTGAATCATTTGAAGATTATAAAAAAAGTATTATTCAGTCACATTCGATAAAGTTTGAATCTTTTTATCCCATGCTTTCTTCATTTAATATGAATACACTAAAATTGAAAGTTGAAGCTTTGATGGAGTCTGAAAATATGGAAAATCAATTGTTTGCAGATAGGTTAATTCAAAAAATAAAACATCAATTTGATATTAATAATCGATTAATCCAAACTTCTAACATTAAATTAAGTGAAGAAGAAAAATCATTGAAACAACAATTAAAAAGAGGTAAATCGATATTAATTAAAGAGTTTTCAAAGACTCGACAACATCCATCATTTCGTGAATTAATTAATTCTGATGCTTTTCTTTGGATAAAAATTTTAAAGCCTTTTTGGTTAACTAACCCAACTCAATTAGCCAAATTGTTTCCATTGCAACAAGATTTATTTGATATAGGTGTTATGGATGAAGCTAGTCAGATGCCTGTTTATAACGCTTTGGGAGCTTTACAAAGATGTAAGCGGGTGATTATAGCAGGTGATGAACAACAAATGAATCCTACTTCGTATTTTCAAAAGGGGTCTAAAGAAATAATAAGTGTTTTACATCAAGCAAATTATTCATTTAGAAAACTAGTTTTAACGCATCATTATAGGAGTAAGCATGTACCATTAATCCATTTTTCAAATACTAATTTTTACAACAATCAATTAATGGTTTACCCCTCGTTTCCTGTTGATTTTGATTGTGTTAAAAGACATTTTTGTCCAACAGGAAAGTATATAGAAAGAAAAAATTTAGAAGAAGCGACTCAGGTTGTGAAATTGATTGAGGATAAAATAAATTCAACAAAAACAATTGGAATAGTTGCGTTTTCTCAAAATCAAGTTGATGCTATTTGGAAATTAATGCCCTTAGAACTTTTAGAAAAAGTAAATCAACGAATTGAAAACAGAACCTTGTTTATAAAACCCTTAGAAAAAGTTCAAGGAGATGAATGTGAACATTTAATTATTACTCTTGGTTATGCTGTTAATGAACATGGTGATTTTTACATGAAATTTGGCCCTTTAAATACGGCCTCAGGAAGAAATCGATTAAATGTATTATTTTCAAGAGCGTCTGAGACAATCGATTTTGTGTGTTCAATTGAATCGTCAGTGTTAAAATGGAGTGAGAATGAATCAATTCAATTGTTGTATAAATGGCTTCGAAGTTTAGCACAAGAAAATTCTAAAGAAAGTATAGTATTTCCACTCAATTTAAATCCATCAATAAATAAAAATTATTTAGTCTTTCATAATGTCCATCAGTCTTTGCCAAACGCTATAGAACTCAAAACAACTTATTCAATTCTGGCTGCTAGAGGTTGGAAGATCGATTTTAATTGAAAGATTAATTGAACAATGCAGAAATATTTGAAGAAAATAACTTAACAGCAATTGCCAAAAGAATAATTCCAAATACTTTTTTAACAATAGCAATACCACCTTTACCTAAAATTCGTTCAATTGTTTTTGTTAATCGAAGAACAAGATAAATAATAATAATATTTATAAAAATTCCCATTACAATATTCACCTCAGCAAACTCTGCTTTTAACGAAATTATAGAGGTCATAGTCCCTGCTCCAGCTATGATTGGAAATGCTAAAGGTATAATACTGGCTAATTTCCCTGGGACTTCATCTCGAAATAAATGCCATCCCATTATCATCTCTAAAGCTAATGCGAAAATTATAAATGAACCTGCGACAGCAAATGAACGAATATCAACACCGAAAATATTTAATATAGATTCACCTAAAATTAAAAAACCAATCATTATCCCGAGAGAAACTAAACTTGTTCGTAATGGGCTAATGTCACCAGATTTTTCTTTGATTTTGATGATCAAAGGGATTGATCCTAAAATATCAATTACGGCAAATAAAACCATAGTTGTTTTAAGTATTTGAGACCAGCTAAAATGGCTTAAAAAATCATTCATGATAAGATAGTTTTTTCAATTATTTTTGGAAAATTTTTATGTTCTAGTTGGTGAATTTTTTCTTGGAGTGATGATAACGTTTCACTCTCCGAAATTTGACAAGTAAATTGTGCAATTACTTCACCTTTATCGAATTCTGAATTTACAAAATGAATTGTAATCCCTGAAATAGATTCATTGTTTTGCAATACAGCTTTATGTACATTTGAACCATACATGCCTTTTCCGCCATAGGCAGGAAGTAATGAAGGATGAATGTTTATGATTTTATTAGGATATAATGCAATTAGTTGCTCAGGTATTTTTCTTAAAAATCCGGCTAGTATAATGAAATCAATTTTTTGAGTGCTACAAAATTCTGTGATTAAAACAGCCTCTTCTACTTCTTTATTGGTGAACAATTTAACAGGGATACCTTTATTGATTGCTGATTGAACGATAGGGGCATCACTTTTGTTAGATAAAATGAAAACAATTTCAACAGTAGAAGAGTTTTTAAAATATTCAATGATATTTAAAGCGTTACTTCCAGTGCCTGAAGCGAAAATAGCTAAGCGAATTTTATTCATAATACAAAAGTATAAAAAAGAAAGAGTATTTATCTTTTTTATATTGTCGAAGCAATTTCTGAATTTAGAATAAAATTTAGTATTGCTATAAAACAATAATTTAACGTTTTGATTCAAGTTTTTAACGTTTTTAAGCAATCAATGATTTAAAAAATGACTAACTTGCGCCACTTTTAAATTAGAAAATGAAGATACAATCAGTTAAATTCTCCCAAGACACAAATGTTGAATTTTATAAAGAATTAAAAAAGAGAGTAAACTCTTATTTTAAAACAAATAACATCTCCAAGTATGGAAACACAAACATGGTTGTTAAGACTATCTTTATGGTTTCCTTGTATTTAGTGCCTTATCTACTTATTTTAACAATTGCAGATTCAACTTGGTTAGCTTTGTTGTTATGGTCTATCGCTGGATTTGGAATGGCTGGTATTGGTTTGTCAGTTATGCATGATGCTAATCACGGGTCTTATTCAAGGTTTAATTTTGTAAATCGTTCATTAGGTTATATGGCTAATCTAGTTGGTGGAAGTGATTTAAATTGGAGAATTCAACACAATGTATTACATCATACTTATACAAATGTTGATGGATTAGATGAGGATATTGATGTTGATGGTCTTATGCGTTTTTCTCCAAATCAAAAAAGGTTAAAAGCTCACCGATACCAACATCTTTATGCTTGGTTTTTATATGGTTTACTGACAATAAATTGGTTTTTTGTAAAAGATTATCAACAAATTAAGCGGTATAAAAATATGGGTTTGTTGGTAACACAAAATACAACTTATGGTAAGGAATTATCAATCATTATTTTTGCAAAATTGGTTTATGCTTTTATGATGATAGCTTTGCCAATTTGGATCGCACCAGTATCTTGGTATATTTCTTTGATTGGATTTTTTGTGATGCAAATGATAGCTGGCTTTGTTTTGTCTGTGATTTTTCAAACTGCACATGTGATTCCAACATCAGACTTCCCAGTGCCAGATGAGTCTGGTAATATTAAAGCAGATTGGGCTGTTAATCAGTTGTATAATACTTCAAATTTTGCACCAAAAGCACGTATTTTGTCTTGGTATGTCGGAGGGTTGAACTATCAAGTTGAACATCATTTATTTCCTAATATTTGTCATGTTCATTATAAAAATATTTCAAAAATTGTAAAGCAAACAGCAATTGAGTATAATTTACCATACTATAGTTACACAACATTTTTGAGTGCAATAAAAGATCATGCAAAATTGTTGAAAAATTTAGGTAAATACGATACTATTCCTGCTCTGAATAAGGATAAGTAAATGAGGATCTATTTAGAAGATATTCGATCATATTGCTTGTCAAAAGATTTTACAGAAGAAGGTTTTCCTTTTGATGAAAATACCTTAGTATTTAAAGTTGGAGGAAAGATGTACGCATTAATTGATGTAGAGAAGTCTGAAAGTATTAATCTGAAATGTAATCCTGAAAGAGCTGAAGAATTAAGGGAAAACAATGAAGGGATTATTCCAGGATATCATATGAGTAAAAAGCATTGGAATACCGTTTCTTTAGATGGAATCGTAGATCAAAAATTAGTATTTGAATTGATTGATCATTCTTATCAATTGGTGTATGCTTCTCTCACTAAAAAGGTTAAACATGAGCTCGAGAATCGATAAATACATTTGGTGTGTACGATTATCTAAAACTCGTTCAATTGCTACGGAACTTGTAACTAAAGGTAAAGTGAAATTGAATGGAGAACCAACAAAACCTTCAAAAGATGTAAAAGTTGGCGATGTGATAACGATTCAAAAAAACACAGCAGTTTTTTCATATAAAGTACTCCAGTTATTAGCAAATAGAGTAGGTGCTAAACTGGTGGTAGATTATGTATTAGACATGACAGATCCTATAGAAATTGATAAATATAAACAATATCAGTCTGCTCAAAGTACCTATAGAGAACTAGGGACTGGAAAGCCAACAAAGAAAGATAGGAGGGATATTTCCGACTTTTTAGAAGGCTGGTGATAACTAAAATCAAAGGTGAATTGTTAAAAAATCAAATATTCATATATTCTATTCTAAAAAAGTATATGATTTGTCTTTTATTATTCATTACCTTTGCTTATTAAATTATTCTAAATAATAGAAATTATGGTACTAGGAGGATTAGCATTGACACTTGGTGGAGGGCAAATTATTTTGATTCTTGCTGTTGTTCTTTTGTTGTTCGGAGGAAAGAAAATTCCTGAATTAATGAAAGGATTAGGTCAAGGAGTAAAAGAATTTAAAGACGCTACTAAAAGCGACGATAAAAAAGAAGAAGAACAGAAATAATTCCATCAAAAAATATGTATCGTACGTTTGGTGAAGTAAAAGCTCAGCTTTCTGCTGGAAAATCCGTTGTTTCAATTGTTGAGGATTATCTGACAGAAATTGAAAAACAAAAAGATTTAAATGCTTTTGTAGAAGTATTTAGAGAGACGGCGTTAGAACAAGCTCAAAAAATTGATGAAAAAATAAAATCTGGAACAGCAGGTCGTTTGGCTGGAGTTGTTTTAGGGATAAAAGATAATCTATGTTACAAAGGGCATAAAGTTAGTGCAGCCTCAAAAATACTTGAAGGTTTTGAATCTTTGTTTACTGGAACTGCCGTACAGCGTTTATTAGATGAAGATGTCGTAGTAATTGGAAGGCTTAATTGTGATGAATTTGCAATGGGGAGTTCTAATGAAACGTCATTGTTTGGTACTGTAAAAAATCCACTGGATACTACCAAGGTTTCAGGAGGATCATCTGGTGGTTCTGCGGCAGCTGTTGCCGCAGGATTATGTACAGCTTCATTAGGAAGTGATACTGGTGGATCAATAAGACAACCGGCTTCTTTTACAGGTACTTATGGTGTTAAGCCAACTTATGGACGAGTAAGTAGACATGGATTAATTGCTTATGCTTCCTCGTTTGATCAAATTGGACCATTTGCTAATTCTTTAGAAGATACAGCTTTACTTTTAGAGATAATGGCAGGTAAGGATGAATTTGATTCAACAGCATCATCTAAAGAAGTACCTAATTACCTAGATGGTATATTGCCTCAAAAATTAAAAATTGCAGTTTTAAAAGAAAGTTTTGAAACAAAAGGAATAGATTCCGAAGTTGTTAAAAAGACTGAAGATGTAATTGCTGATTTAAAATCTAAAGGACACGAAGTTGAATTGGTGTCTTTCCCATATTTAGAATATGTTGTACCAACATATTATGTGTTAACAACTGCAGAGTCTTCTTCCAATTTATCTCGATTTGATGGAGTACATTTTGGATATAGAAGCCCCGATGCTAAAGGCGTTGAACAAACATATAAAAAATCACGAAGCGAAGGGTTTGGTAAGGAAGTAAAACGACGTATTATGGCTGGAACATTTGTTCTTTCTCATGGATACTACGATGCTTACTATACAAAAGCACAAAAAGTAAGAAGAGTGCTTCAAAATAGAACAAATGAAATTTTAGAATCTTTTGATTTTATTCTTTTACCTACAACTCCATCAACTGCTTTTGAGATTGGAGGAGTAAAAGATCCAATTCAAATGTATTTGCAAGATATTTTTACAGTTCACGCAAATTTAACAGGTCATCCTGCAATATCAATCCCTGTTGGAAACCATTCAAACGGTCTTCCTTTTGGTTTACAAATTATGGCAAAACCATTTGATGAAAATGGGTTATTTAATTTTGCTTCTTATTTGGAAAACTTAAACTAATTTAAATTTCTCATGCGTTTTTTTATCTTCATTATTTTCTCTTTATTCACTTTTTTGGGATTTTCTCAACCTAAAAAGACAGAAGTTCCATTGAGTGGTGATCAATTTGTAAATGTTGTTGAACAATCATTGGCACTTTATTATGAAGAATATGCTGAAAAGCAAGGAGGAAGTTATGAGTCTGTGATTGCAGCTTTAAATTATTCAGATGGTCAAGTTGTTGAATTTTCCGATGAAGTTTATTGTCAACGATTACAGGAAATGAACAAATTGACTCCATTTAAATTGGAGTGTAACGAAGCAACACTGTCGACAATTCGTTTTTTTGCTTCTAAAAGAAGAGGTTTTGCACGTATTGTTTTAGGAAGATCTAGATTGTATTTTGATATGTACGAGGCGAAGTTGTCTGAATACGGACTTCCAATGGAATTAAAATATTTAAGTGTCATAGAAAGTGGTTTAAGACCGCAAGTAAAATCTAGAGCAGGTGCACTAGGATTGTGGCAATTTATGTACGGAACAGGAAAAATGTTTGGATTAAAAGAGAATTCATACATTGATGAACGAATGGATCCGGAAAAGGCTACCGAAGCAGCTTGCAAATATTTAAAACAATTGTATAATATTTATGGTGATTGGAATCTAGCTTTGGCAGCTTACAATGCAGGACCAGGTAATGTAAATAAAGCAATTCGTCGTTCAGGTAACAAAACAACATATTGGGAAGTAAGACCTTTTTTACCAAAAGAAACGCAGGGTTATGTTCCAAACTTTATTGCAGCAACTTATTTGTTGACTTATCATGCTGAACATAACATTATTCCAGCTGAAGCCCCTTTGCATTATGCTGAATTGGATACATTATGCTTGTCAAAAGCAGTACATATGTCAACTATTGAAAAATTAGTTGGTTGGAATCAAGAAGAAATTAAATCTTTAAATCCGATTTATAAACGTGATTTTATTCCAGAAACAAGTCCAAAACAATGTATTTATGGACCGATTAAATACATTGGTAAATTGGTAAGTTTAGAGGATTCATTATATCGATTAGAAGAGTCAATTTACTACGCTCCAAAAGTTCCTGTTACTCCTTCAACTCCAACTATTGTTAATAATTCTGATACAACACAAATTGAAACAGAGACACCAGGTTCTACAACAGCAGGAAATACGTTTTATCATAAGGTGCAATCAGGAGAAACACTTGGTAATATTGCAACGAAATATGAAACAACTGTGAATCGAATTATGACAATTAATGGCTTGTCATCAACAAGCATACATGTAGGGCAACGATTAAAAATTGAATCGACGAAAGCTAACGCAGGAGATGCAACGACCTCTACACCATCTAAACCTACAACTACAGATAATTCACAAAAAAAGTATTATACTGTAAAATCGGGTGATACTTTTGGTAAAATTGCACAAAGACACGGAAAATCTATTAGTCAGTTGAAACAACTTAATCCTGGAATAAATATTGAAAAACTTCGATTAGGGCAGAATATACGTGTAAGATAGTTTTCAGTATGAAATTAACGGCTGCAATTATTACTTACAATGAAGAGTCTAACATTGAGCGATGTATTCTTTCTTTGAAGCCTGTTGCAGATGAGATTTTTGTTGTTGATTCTTTTTCTAAAGATAAGACAAAAGAAATTTGTTTACGTTTAGGGGCCCGTTTCATAGAAAATCCATTTCAAGGACACATCCAACAGAAAAATTTTGCGTTAGAAAACTCTCTTCATGATTGGGTTCTATCATTGGATGCAGATGAAGTATTAACAGAGCAGTTACAACAATCAATCTTAGCAATTAAAAACAATCCAACATTCGATGGTTATCGATTAAATCGATTAACGAATTATTGTGGACATTGGGTTAAATATTGTGGTTGGTATCCTGATACAAAAGTTCGTTTAGTTAACAAATCGAAAGCGAAATGGATGGGTGTGAATCCTCACGATCGTTTAGATATTCTGGATGGAAGTAAAACAGGATTTTTAAATGGCGATTTATTACACTATTCCTACAATTCCATTGATGAACATTATAAACAAATTGAATATTTCGGGGATATCGCTGCAAAAGAACTGTTTGATCAAGGAAAGACAACAAATTATTTTATTATTATACTTAAAGTTGTTGCTCAATTTATAAAAAGTTTCTTCATAAAAAAAGGTTTTCTAGATGGAAAAACGGGGTTTACCATTTCTAGATTAAGTGCCTACGCTACTTATAGGAAATATTACAAACTATTAAGATTACAGCAAAACAAATGAATGTAGAACGTATTGTTATTTCAAGAACAGATAGCATTGGTGATGTAATGTTAACCTTACCAATATGTGATTGGATTAAGAAAAAGTATCCCAATTCAAAAATAATTTTCATTGGAAAAGAATATACTGTCCCCATTTTAAAGGCATATAAAGCAATTGATGAAGTTTGTAATTGGAATGAATTCGAAAGTCTACCATCGGTACAGAAAATGTCTAAATTTAGAGAGTTAAACGCCGATGTAATCATTCATGTTTTTCCAAATAAAGAAATTGCCAGTTTAGCAAAAAAAGTGAAAATTGCTCATCGAATAGGTACATCACACAGAAGTTTTCATTTGTTAACATGTAATCATCGTGTAAATTTTACCCGCAAACGATCTGATAAGCATGAATCACAATTAAATTTTGAATTATTGAGGCCTCTTGGTTTAAAAGAGATTCCATCAATAGAAGAGATAAATGAATCAACTCGATTGTTTCAACCTGAAGTAAAAGATTTGACAGCTGAATTAGATTTGTTTTTAGCAAAGTATCCAAGTTTTGTTGTATTACATCCTAAATCTCAAGGAAGTGCATTGGAATGGCCGATAGAAAATTATGTAAAACTTTCAAAGTTATTCAATGATAGTGGAACAGCTGTTGTTTTTACTGGTACAGAAAAAGAAGGAGTGTTATTTAGAGGTTTTTTACCTAGTTCTGAGTTGTCAATTGACACGAGTGGATCTTTGACATTGGAACAGTTGATGACTTTGATTCAAAAGTCAAAAGGTATCGTTGCATGTTCTACTGGACCTTTGCATATCGGTGGTTTTGAAGGGGTAAAGGCTGTTGGATTATTCTCAAATCGCAAACCAATTCATCCTGGAAGATGGCATGCGATTGGAAAAGATACTCATTATTTAGTTTATGATGAAAAATGTCCAATTTGTGCTAAAAAACAGGAGTGTAAATGTATTGAGAAAATAAAGCCTGAGGACGTTTTTAAATTGTTTTAATATTGTTATCATGATTGATCAATTAACTGTTGTTATCAAGTTTATTAAATCTCAATTTGGCATTACAGCTTCAGGCAATAATGTATACAAATACGAAAAGATTGAATTGCTTGGAATTATTAATCGTTAGTGTGAATTAGTAGAAAAAATCAAGCTTTTAAAATAACGTTTTTATTATTCAATTTTAAGCAATAAGCTTGTCTTTTGAAATTGATATTGTCATCAATTCTATTACTTTTGTCAAAGTAGTAAACACTAAATAAACAACAGAATGAAAAACGTTGCAGTTATTGGTGCTGGAACAATGGGGAATGGAATTGCTCATGTTTTTGCACAATTTGGATATAAAGTATCTTTAATTGATATTTCTCAAGCTTCTTTGGATAAAGGTTTGGCCACAATTACTAAAAATTTGGACAGACAAGTTGCAAAAGAAAGTATTTCAGAGTCAGATAAAAAAAATACATTAAGTAACCTTACAACTTTTACAAGTATTGAAGAAGGTGTTAAAAATGTTGATCTAGTTGTTGAGGCAGCAACAGAGAATATAGATTTGAAATTGAAAATTTTTGCCGATTTAGATAAATTCACTGCTCCTAACGTGATTTTAGCTTCCAATACATCATCTATTTCGATTACAAAAATTGCTTCTGTTACAAATCGTCCAGATAAAGTAATTGGGATGCATTTTATGAATCCTGTACCAGTTATGAAGTTGGTTGAAATTATCCGAGGTTATTCAACGACTGATGAAGTGACTAATTTAATAATGGAAACTTCTAGAAAATTAAACAAAGTACCTGTTGAGGTGAATGATTACCCAGGGTTTGTTGCTAATAGGATTTTAATGCCAATGATTAATGAAGCAATTATAACATTGCATGAAGGTGTTGCTGGTGTTGAAGAAATCGACACAGTAATGAAATTAGGAATGGCACACCCAATGGGACCATTGCAATTAGCAGATTTTATTGGTCTTGATGTTTGTTTGGCTATTATGGAAGTCCTTTACGAAGGATTGGGAAATCCTAAATATGCACCAAGTCCTTTACTTGTAAATATGGTAACTGCTGGTAAAAAAGGTGTAAAATCTGGTGAAGGGTTTTATTCTTGGACACATGGAACTAAAGATTTAGTTGTGGCGTCTAATTTTAGTAAAAAATAAATATTAAAGATTTTTAAATCAGAAATCTCACTTTTAATACATAAAAAGGGGCATATTAATCAATATGCCCCTTTTTTAACTTTAAATGAATGTTTTTACGACACAAAATTATTGTACTTAGAAATAATATCATCGTATGCACTTTCTACTTCTTCAACCGTTCTGATTTCAATTTTCTTTTTTGATTCGATATCTCTTTGTGCTTTTCTTAAAGACCCCATGAATTCATCAATTTCTTTTGTGAAATTTTCATAATAACCTTTCTTATTACTATAACTTGTATCATCCACCTTAAACTCTCTATTCATTTTCTTATAAATAGCCTCTAGTTTGCTATAGTTACTTTTTAAAGCCTCTAGATTAACTGATTCATTGTTGTATTGATTAACTATTTCGTCATAACTACCTTCAACATTTTTAATTGCAACTTTTGCATCAATAATATAATCTTTTAAAGGGTGATCTTTTAAAATATGTTCCTCAGCTTGATCTGCTATAGGTTGAGTTAATCGAAATAATGAGTTGTTAGAAGCAAAATATTCATCAACTAATTTATTGATATCAGCAGTAATCTTTTTTGCTTTTTCTCCTTTATCATCTTTATAATCTTCAGCGCTCATGTATGATTTAAGTTCATCTGTCTTAGATACAATTGAAGAATATTTTTCTTTTGTTTTTTCAAAATATATTTGAATAGAATCTTTTTGTTTTCCAAATGCTGCTGGAATAGTTTCTAATTTTTCACTATTGAAAGACATGTTAAACAATGTCAGAGGGATCAATACTAATGATCTACCTGAAATTTTTCCTTCAACATTCTCTGTATAGTTAATTACTCTATCTATATTACCTAATTGACTTTTAGATAAATCAATAAGTTTATTATTCGTTTCAATGATTTCATTTGCACTCGTATCATTAATAGAAACGTCTTCGGCTTTGTCACCACTTTTACAAGAAGTTAAGAATAGTGATGCTAGTGCAACAAATAAGATAGGAAATTTTTTCATAAAATTTATATTAAACAGTAAATACTCTACAAGTTTAATATATTATTTAGTAAGAATTTATGAAAATATATATTCGAGGTCTTTTTATAAATATTCGAATATTAACAGAGAATATTTGGGATGTTAAATTAGTTTATTTGACAACTCTTCGTCCCACCAATTATTGAGATAAGTTGTCATTTTTTTTGCAGTGTTATTAAAGTATCTTTTTGTACGATAACCACTTACCCAAATAATGCCTGATATTGCATTTGAAAGGAAAATTTCATCTGCAACTAATAAATTTTGAGGTAGAATATTAGATTCATAGACACGAATATTGTTACGAATTGCTAAGTTGATTACCTGCATTCGCATTGTTCCTGCTAAACATCCTTCTTCAAGACCAGGTGTGTATAAAACTCCATTAGAAACGACAAAGAGATTACTATTCGTACTTTCTAATATACCACCAGTTTCGTTGCTAATTAATAAGTCATCTAATTGTTTTTCCTGTGCTTTTATACTTGCTAAAACTGAAAGTAAACAGTTTTTAGTTTTAAAATTAGATAAAAAGTTTTTCTGTTTTTTTAGTTCTGTATAGATGTCGATTTCTAACCCTTTTGTATTCAATACAAAATCATTGTTTTCTAAAGGTTTTATTTCTATAAAGAATTGAGCTTCATTGGTTTCAGGTTTGAATTTCCCTCCATTCATTCTGTCAATCGATAACCTACAAAAACCACCTTCCAGAATATTTGATTTTTTACATAACTCCCGAATTCTAATTTCAAAAAATTCAGATGTAAAATAAGAAGGAACTCTAATTTTAAGAGCTTTTGCTCCCTCTAACATTCGCTTCACATGGTTTTCTAGATTTAGAGGAATACCATTTTTTATTCGAATGCTTTCAAATACACCATCGCCATACAAGAACGCGCGACTTCCAGAAGAAATGCTAAACTCCTCTGCAGAAATAATTGTTTCGTTGTTGTTGACATATAACATGGCTATCCAAAAATTTGTTCAATTAATCGCTTTCCAGCGTCAATATTAGTAAATAAAACGAATAAAATACCAAAAATTGCACCACCTAAATGTGCATCATGAGCTATACCTGTATTTCCACGTTTATCCATGTATATCTCATAAGCAATGTATAAAGGTCCAAATATGTAAGCAGGAATACCAATCGGAATAAAAAATAAATTAATTTTCATAGTTGGATTCCATAAAATAGCTGCAAAAATTACTGCGGAAACAGCTCCTGAAGCTCCCAAAGACATATAAGACGAATTGTTTTTATTTCTAGAATAGGGGATGAGTGTTGCAAATAATCCTCCTGCGAAATAAAGTGTAGCAAATCGAATTTGACCTTCAATAAAACCATATTTTTGAATCCAACTATCTTGAATTTCAATGATTCCTCCACTTCCATCGTAGTAAGTTCCTCCTTGGGCTGTTAGCATTACATTACCTAAGAAATACAATGAAATCATATTGAAAAGTAGGTGCATTACATCAGCATGAATAAACATGTGAGAGAAAAAACGGTATTTTTCTCCAGAACCTTCAACTCTAACTGGGATAAACATGTAGCGATACAATAAATCTTTATTGTTAAATGCCATCATTGAAATGATTGAAGTGACTGCAATTATGATTGTTAAGATGTTCAATGTCATTGTTCAAATTTTATGTGAAATTAATCATAAGCTTTGTATGATTGCTGACTCATTTCAATTAATTTTTGATATTCTTCAGGAGATAAATCCGAATGAAAGAAGTTGATAGGATTGATTTTATTTCCATTCATTTCAACTTCATAATGTAAATGTGGTCCAGTACTTTTTCCAGTATTACCAACTAAGCCTATTAATTCACCTCTTTTAATTTTTTGTCCTTGTCGAACTTTAAAAGAACTTAGGTGAGCATATCTGGTTTTGTATCCATATCCATGGTTAATAACAATACACATTCCATATCCCCAAGAGCTGTTTTCTAATGCTTCTACAAATCCATCACCTGTCGCATAAACATCTGTCCCAATATCCGCTGAAAAGTCTAATCCAGTATGCATTTTACTTGTTTTATAGATTGGATCAACTCTCCAACCAAATCCTGATACCATTTTTTTCAAATCTTGATTGCTTACAGGTTGAATTGCAGGTATACATGTTAGAAGTTTTTCCTTTTCCTTTGCTAATTTTTGAAGTTCACGTAATGAAGAACTCTGACCTAAAATTCTTTGCTCTAGAAGGTCCATTTGTTCTGAAGTTTGCTGAATTAATTCTCCAGATGAAAATTTTGACAAGTAGTCATATCGGTTTTGGTTTCCGACACCCATTGAACGATATTCTTCTGGAAATTCATCAGCATATAAAGCAACTCGGTATAAATCTTTGTCTCTTTTTTCAATTGCGTCAAGTGCTTGGTTGACCGTTTTTAAATCCTTATTCAATTCAGCATATTTTAACTCCATTGTTTTAAGCTCACTTTTCAAGTGATTTTCTTTTGGTGTTGCTAAACGTTTAGAAAAGAAAAAAGCTAATACCAACCCCATTAAAATACTTGGAGCTGTAAATAAAAACCATTTTAAAAGTCTTTTGTACAAGCTCTCCTTCACTAATTCGTAGGATAGTTTTTCTGGATTAAACTTGTACTTTTGCTTTGACATTCTTCAAAATTAATGAAATGATTGGTATTTTTCAATATCCAACGACACTCAATCCTTTTTTAAGATTTATTATAATAATTGAATGCAAATAATCGTAGATTATTTATCTATTATGTTTTTGAAATTCAAATTGTTTTAAAATATTAACGAAGAATTTTTTTAATTAATGAAAGTTTAAAAGTGGTATGAGGGAAATATTTTAAATTAAATTCTAACCAAGTTGGTTTGTCTAAAATACTTTTATAATGTGAAAATGCTTTAAAACCAGCCTCACCATGATAATTTCCTATTCCACTGTCTCCAACACCACCAAAAGGTAATTTGCTGTTTGAAATGTGCATGATAGACTCATTGACAGCACCTCCACCAAATGATATTTCTGATAAAATTTGCTTTTTGATTTTTTTGTCAGATGTGAATAGGTAACAAGACAAAGGTTTTGGTAGTTCTTTTACCTTAGCAATCACTTCTGATAATTGTGAATACTCAATTATTGGTAAAATTGGTCCAAAAATTTCTTCCTGCATTACTTTATCATTGAATGTAATGTCGTTTAAAATCGTTGGTTCAAAATATCTGGTTTCTAGATTGTACTCACCTCCAAAATAGACCTTATTAGTATCAATCAGACTAGCTAATCGATTCATATTTCGTTCATTTATGATTTGAATATAATTTCCATTTTCGAAACTAAATTTTGATTTAATAATTTCATTTTTTAATTCTTTTAAAAATTCTTGCTTGATAGATTTGTGCACTAACACATAATCAGGTGCAATGCAAGTTTGCCCAGAATTAATGAATTTTGCCCAAACAAGACGTTTTACTGTCATTTTTAAATTACATTTTTCTGTAATAAATGCTGGACTTTTCCCACCAAGCTCCAATGTAACAGGTGTAAGATTTTTTGCTGCTGCTTGATAGACTATTTTTCCTACTGTAACACTGCCGGTGAAGAAAATTTTATCAAATTTCTGTTCCAAAACAGCAGTGGTTTCTTTAATTCCTCCTTCAATCACCTTAAAGTAATTTGAATCGAAATTTTCAGTAATAATTTGCGCAATAACTTTACTTGTGTTTTGAGGAAGTTCACTTGGCTTTAAGACAATGGTACATCCTGCCGCTATTGCTGCAACTGTAGGTGCAAATGACAGTTGATAGGGATAATTCCAAGCTCCGATGATGAGAGATACTCCTAAAGGCTCTGGAATAATGTAACTTTTAGCTGGAAAATTTACCAAATTGGTACTTACACGTTTTATTTTAGACCATTTTTTAATTTTTTTAATAGCCTCTCGAATGTCAGTGTATACAAGTGCTAGTTCGGTTGTATAAGTATCAAATTCGGATTTTTTAAAATCTAAATAAATTGCATCTATCAATTTTTGTTCATTCTTTTTTATAGCAGATTCTAAGGTCTTTAATTGCTGAATTCGAAAATCAATGGATTTAGTTTTGTTAGAGTTAAAAAAAGTACGTTGATTCTCAATTATTGCTACTACATCTTCCATAATTCTATTTATTTTTTCCGCCTTTAAATTCGTCCATACCTTTGTATATCCCCAATGTTTTTCCTACAAACCAATCAAAAAACCAGATCGGAAATATTCCTTGAAAAAAACGAACAAAGTGAATACTCCACGGCATACTAGCAATAGGTTTTCTCTTCTCAATACTTCTAATTACTTTTTTAGCTACTTTTTCTGGCTTTAAAATTGGAATGATAGATTTGACTCCATCAAACATTCCTGTATTTATGTAATAAGGAGTAACAGTTGTAACACCAATACTTTTATTTAATTTCTTCATTTCTAGTCTTAAACTGTCAGACCAACCCAGTAATGACCATTTGCTTGCCGCATAAACAGACATTTTTGGATTTGATATTAAACCAGCAGATGAAGCAATGTTACAAATGTATCCTGTGTTGCGTTTAATCATGTCTTGTAGAAAAAGATGAGTGATATACATCGGAGCATTGGCGTTTATTTCCATTGTTTGTTGTATTTCTTTTTCCGAATGTTCGTGAAAGTATTTGCCAACAATGATTCCTGCATTATTGATAATTACATCTATAAATTGATGATTTCTTATTACTTCATTATAAGCGGTTTTAACCTCTTCTAATTGAGCAATGTTTACAGTATACCCACTTACAGATCCTACTTTTGAAAGTTCCGCTATTGTTGTGTTTATTTTCTCCTCATTGATATCCCAGATAATTAAGTTTGAACCTTTTTCGAGAAAAATCCGCCCCATAATTTTACCAATACCAGAAGCCCCTCCAGTTATGAGTATGTTTTTGTTTTTGAAATTATTCATATAATAATGATTGGAACTACTATCTATCAATGTTACCACTTTTTTTTGGATCATACAATTTTGCTTATAAAAAAAGGCTACCATTAAAGGTAGCCTCTTTTAATCATTGATTTAGCTGAGTTTGTTGGAATCATCCATGATTTTGAAAAACTAACTGCTTCATTGTACCTAATTGTAATAAACTGCTATGCCATTGTAAAGCCTCCTCAATGATATGGGGTGTATGTCCACCTCTTTCTAAAGCTCGGTTGTAATAATCTTCCAACTGTTCTTTATACTCTGGATGTACACAATTTTCTATGATAACTTTAGCACGTTCTCTAGGAGCTAGTCCTCGTAAATCTGCTAAACCTTGTTCTGTAACTAGTATGTCAACATCATGTTCTGTATGGTCTGTAT
>DAIOWV010000060.1:0-1973 GCA_036758285.1 Taishania sp.
TTTCCTCTTTCAATTCCTGAGTTTGATTGTTAACTTCTTCTTTTGTTTCTTCAACTTTGTTTTTAACTTTTTCTTCAGCGGATTCGTTTGAAGAACAACTAAAAGCTGCCAAAGCTACAGCAGAAATAAATGCAAATTGTTTAACTTTCATCGTGTTTATTTTTAAGTTAATAATATGTAATAATACAAATAAAAAACTAAAAATAATAAAAAGAAGAAGCGTTATTAAAAATTATAAATTTTAGAAGGTGTAATAATCACATGCAGTTGAATGTCATTAATTTCAGTATCTTCAATCAATTCAATCGGTTCAAAAAACGAAAGTCCAATGAAAATACAATCAATTTTACATTGACTTAAGAATCGATCGTAAAACCCTTTACCATATCCAACTCTATTTCCCTTTTTATCAAATCCAAGTAAAGGAACAATGACAATATCAAATTCTGAATTTTGAATTTCATCTCCATACATTGGTTCAGGAATATCAAATTTTGAGATTTTAATTTGATCTATTTTCTCAAAAACCAAATGTTTCATTTGATTTGAGGAAAAATCAGAAACAGGTAGACCAATAGTAGCGTTAAATTTGTTTTTTAATTCTAAAAGAGGGTAGGTGTTTATTTCTTTTTTTGAACTAATAGGTAAAAATACACTAACATTTTTATTTGTAAAATCTACAAAGTCAATTAATTGATGAATTATTGTTTCTGAAAATAATGATATTTCATTCTCAGTTAATAATTCTCGCTGATTTTTAAAGAATAAACGACATTCTGATTTTGTCATAATCCAGGGAATAATCCTTTCGCAGAATTCATCGTTTCTTGTTCGTTAATTCTATTCGCGTTTTCAAGTGCCCTGTTAAAAGCAACACTTAATAAATCCTCCAAGTCTTCTTTGGAAATTTGTGTATGATCTGTATTAATTGATAATGATTTAAAGTCCCGATTTCCAGTGAGTTCAATGCGTATCAATCCTCCTCCAGACTCTCCTTCTGCAATGATTGTATCTAGTTTTTTTTTACTTTCTTCAGCAAGATTTTTCATTGCATTTAGCTTGTCTAACATTCCTGAACCAAACATTTTTTCTATTGTTAGTACTTCAAATTCAATTGTATTGTTTTTGAAGAGATGTGTAAAATTAAAATTTATCGGATGCTATAATTTGGAGCTTCTCTACTAATCGTTACATTGTGAGGATGTGACTCTCTCATACCAGCACTTGTAATTCTTACAAATTTTGAACCTTTTAATTGATCGATTGTTGGAGCTCCACAGTATCCCATTCCTGCTCTTAAACCACCGATTATTTGGTGCATAACTTCTTGAAGATGACCTTTGTATGGTACTCTTCCAGAAATTCCTTCAGGAACTAATTTCTTAATATCATCCTCAGCATCTTGAAAATATCGATCTTTTGATCCTTTTTGCATTGCTTCTAAAGATCCCATTCCTCGGTAAGATTTAAATTTTCTACCTTCAAAAATAATTGTTTCTCCAGGCGATTCTTCAACTCCAGCAATCATCGAACCAATCATAACTGTGTCAGCTCCAGCGGCTATTGCTTTAACAATGTCACCTGTATATCGTATCCCTCCATCTGCTATAACAGGAACACCAGTTCCTTCCAAAGCTTGTGCAACATCGTTTACAGCTGATAATTGAGGAACTCCGACACCAGCAATAATTCTTGTTGTACAAATTGATCCAGGTCCGATTCCAACTTTCACAGCATCAGCTCCAGCATCAGCTAGATATTTTGCTGCTTCAGGTGTTGCAATATTACCGACAACAACATCTAATTTTGGAAATTTTGATTTAACTTCTTTTAATTTATCAACAACTCCTTTCGTGTGACCATGTGCAGTGTCAATAACAATTGCATCAACTCCAGCCTCGTAAAGTGCTGTAACACGGTCAATTGTGTCATGAGTTACTCCAACTGCTGCTGCAACACGAAGTCTTCCAAAT
>DAIOWV010000060.1:1997-7367 GCA_036758285.1 Taishania sp.
GGATGCGTTTTTACTTTTATAATGTCCCGATATGTAATTAAGCCAATTAGTTTATAATCAGCATCAACAACAGGCAGTTTTTCAATTTTATTTTCTTGTAAAATTTCTTCTGCTGTAATTAAGTCGGTTCCATCATTTGTAGTGATGATGTTATTACTTGTCATCACTTCGGTAATAGGACGTTTGGAGTTTTTTTCAAATCTTAAATCTCGATTTGTAACAATACCTTTCAAATGACCTGTTTCGTCTACAACTGGAATTCCACCAATTTTAAACTCTTTCATCATGTTTAAAGCATCTCCAACTAAGCTATCTTCACTTAAAGTTACTGGGTCTAAAATCATTCCACTTTCAGAACGTTTTACTTTTCTAACTTCTAATGCTTGAGTTTCGATATCCATGTTTTTATGAATAACGCCAATCCCTCCTTGTTGTGCAATTGCAATTGCAAGTTGAGATTCGGTAACTGTATCCATCGCTGCGGAAACAACTGGAGAAAACACTTCAATATTTCGAGTGAATTTACTTTTTAATTGAACATCTCTAGGTAATACTTCTGAATAAGCAGGAACTAAAAGTACGTCATCGTACGTAAGGCCCTCTTGGATGTTTAAAACATTTGAAATTGACATTTTGAACCTATTTTGCAATAAAATTCCTGCAAATGTAACTATAAATAGTCGTTAAATTATAAATCTTAATACATTTTGTACGTTATTTTTAAGTTAACAAAATGTGTTTTATTTTAATTGTTTAATCCAATTTGTAACAAAATCTAAAAAAATAGGGGATAAGGTTTCTTCTATTAATTGGTATTCAGAAGGAGAACCAGTATTTGCAGTCTGAAACAAATGATTTAGATTGGGGAAAACGTATACTTCACTTTGTTTATGAGATTGCAATAATTGCTGCATTGGTATTAAATTTGCTCTGGGAGATACTTGTAAATCTTTTTCTCCAAATAATGCTAAAATTGGAATCGTCAAACTTTTAATATACTCATCTGGAGAAGTTGTAATAAATGTTTTCATCCAGTTTGTTGTAAAGCTATATGCGGTTTGTTTTGCAAATGTTTTAGCAGATAAATGTTTTGGTACTAAATAGTTAATTTCTTTAACCCAAGTCTCAATATTATTAGATAATTCATTTTGTAAATTACTTGAGGAAACATTCAATGTGATGAAATCCAATATTTTCTTATTTAATTCTTGTTGTTGGTTGATTTCATTTTCATCTGTTTCAGAAATTCGCATGATTAATTCTTGCTGATCAAGAATAATTTCACTACCTGGTATTGAGGGGCCTGCCATCGAAATAATAAATTTCACATCTTTATTTCTTGAGGCTACAATCGGTGCAATTAATCCTCCTTCACTATGTCCTAAAATTCCGATTTGTAAAGGGTTAATTTTTTTCTGCTTTAACAAAAGCTTAAAAGCTGCTTCGGCGTCATCTGCAAAGTCAAAGCTAGTTGCAACATTAAAGTCACCAGTCGATTTTCCAACTCCTCGATCATCATATCTCAAAACAACAATTCCGTTTTTTGTTAAATGGTCTGCCAAAACAAGGAAAGGTTGATGCCCCATTAATTCTTCATTTCGATCTTGAGGTCCACTACCTGAAACAAGTACAACTGCAGGAAAAGGACCTTTTCCCTTGGGAATTGTTAAAGTTCCTGAAAGTTTAACTTTTTCATCAGCTGTTTTAATAGTTACTTCTTTGATTTCATAATCAAAAGGAGCAGTTGGTTGTTGTGGTCTTTTTGGGGCTGAAATTACTCCATCAAATCTATTTAATACTAATGGTAATTCTAAACCAGCCTGATTAAATTCGCCATTTATTACATCGTTATTGATTATTCCTATGTATTTCGCTCCAATTAAAGGTAAATCGATAACTATTGAACTATCATTAATTACTGTATTATAGGCAGAGTTACCAAATGAATTTTGATCTGGACTGTCCATTTTTGTTATGGTAATCCCCTCTTTTTCTGTTATGTGAAATGCGATTCTTAATTCCACTCCTGTTGTTTTAATTTTTCCTATCCAACTTCCTAGAAATTGATTACTTTGAGAAAAAACTAAATTGATTTGAATAAAAAATAAAATGATAAGAATGAATTTCATATTTTGGAGAATAAATGAGGTTAAATATAATAATATTATAAATTTTCTGAATATTTAAGTACAATTTAAAATGATTTTTTTTGATGTAATTATATTAAATATTCATTCAAAGTAATAAAATATATAAACGAATGTACTAAAATGATAATTTTACGTTATATTAGTTGTAACCAAATAGGAGTTGCCTAATTATTTTAGTAGTCGGTCTGCAAGCCGATTACTTGCAAACTAGAAATGTAAAACCGACAACCATGAATGTAAACCCATTGTATCACCAGACTAATTCCAAGATGATGGAGGAGTTAGAATGGATACAGCGAGCAAAATCTGATCCTGAGCATTTTGCGCCGTTGTATAAAAAATACCATGAGCAGATATTTCGTTATATCTATCAGCGAATGGATGATGATGAAAGCAATAAAGAACCTTCATAAATACGAATTTCGCGGTGTGCCATTTGTTTCATGGCTTTATCGTATAGCTAAAAGCGAGCTTTATCAAGCTTTTAGAGATAGTAAAGCAGATCGAACAGTTAATATTGATTCGATACATATGGCTAATATGATTGAAGAGTTTGAATATGATGAGAGCGAAGAGAATAAAGAGCGATTGTTAGTATGTCTTTCAAAATTAAAAGAGGAAGATATGCAATTACTCGAACTTCGATTCTTTGAAATGCGTTCTTTTAAAGAGATAGGGGAGATACTTGAAATTACAGAAAATAATGCAAAAGTTAAATCTTTTAGAGCTCTAGAGAAATTAAAGAAGTTGTTTATTAATAAAAGTTGATAATGAAGCATTTTAAAATTAATGTTGGACGTAAGAAACTTTCTTCTGATTATATCCAGTCGAAACAAAGCTTTGAAACAGTACTTAAAGGAGCAAAAATTTCTAAACAAAGTTTTTGGACTTCACCACTGTTTTATGGTGCTATTGGTTTGGGGGGGATAGCAATAGTAGTCGGTTACGAATTTATAACAGCTGAAAATAGTATACATGATACAATAATTACTAAAGAAAATAAAAGGACATCAAATTTTGAAAAAGAGTATAACAACGTTGAAGATGTAGTTCTCTTTGCACAAAACACGGAAGCACAAAACAATTCATCAATTGTTAATCTAAATGCTCAAAAAAGTGAATTAGACAGAGTTCAAGATAAGACAATCCATCCAGACAAAAAACAAATAACTCCTCCTGTTGTTGATTTAATTATCAAAGACGATATGAAGTTTGCTGAAACACCTATTGTTCCTGTTGTTGAAAAGGTTAGGCCTAAAGTTAAAATTAGCTTGCCTTCCATATCTGGAGTTTATAATGGGGATATTACATGGGAAAAGTTTAAAACCGGTAATGTGTTTGTAAATGAGGAATGTAAAGTTGAGAAATATAGTATTCAATATACAACTCGATTAGGAGATAAAATGATATCTGTTGAAAATGAACAAATTCCAAATGAAGTTATTTCAGAACTTGAAAAATTAGGTTTAAATCAAACTGTTTTTATTACAAATATTATTGCAAAAGACAATAGAGGTGAACTAATTCGAATCGTTTCGATGGATTTAAATTTGAAGTTTTAGTAGTGAACATCTAATCATTAAATATAATTTCTGAAATTTTCATTTATTTTTTTAGTTTCAGAATTAAATGATAAATTTGCATTAATTATTTGAATTTATAATTCTGTAAAAGTGAAGAAACACTTAATATCCAATAGAATACAATTATTCATTGTGTTATTTTTCCTTTTTGTTGGGAAAAATGTTGTTGCTCAACATGCAAATTTTAACACTCAAAAAAATTGGTCTTTGAATAAAAAAGAAATTTTATTCGGGATTGGTGCTACTCAGTTTTTAGGAGATTTAGGAGGGAAAAATCAAGTTGGTACAGATTACTCTTTGAAAGATATCGATTGGAAGTCAACTAATTTGGGTGGAATGCTTGGGTTTAGATACCGATTTCATCCACGATGGGCAACTACAACTTCTCTTAATCTTGGAATGTTAAAAGGAGACGATGCTTTAACAAATGAAATTATCCGAAATTCTAGAAATTTACATTTTAGATCAATAATTTTAGAACTTTCTCAAAGAATTGATTTCATTATTTTTTCGAATGAGAAATTCGGAGCACGATATAGAATTAAAGGGTTGAAATTCCAAAGAGACCATAATGAACAATTATATATTTTTGGTGGTGTAGGGGTCGCTCATTTTAATCCAAAAGCTAATTTTAATGGAAGTTGGGTTGCGTTAAGACCAATGAAAACTGAGGGGCAAGGATTGGAAGGTGGTCCAAAACCATATTCATTAATTACAGCGACAATTCCAATGGGTATTGGTTTCAGAATGGGACTTAATAGAATGTGGAGAATAGGTATTGAGGCAAGTTATGTAAAGACGTTCACAGATTATATTGATGATGTAAGTGGTGTTTATTATGATCCTTCAGTTTTGGCAACTCAGGTGAGCCCAACTGCAGCTTATTTATCAAATCCAAGTTATCAAAATTCCAATTGGTTTGTTGCAGGACAACAAAGAGGTGATAAACAAAAAGATGCTTATTTTTATTTAAACGTGGTAGTTTATAAAAACATCACCTATAAAGATGACTATAATAAACAAAAAAGAAGATACGGAATGTCCGGTGGAAAATATAAGTTTTAAAAATAGTTATGAGGCGACAATTGTTGCCTCATTTTGTATATATACATTTGTCTTCTAAAGAATCCTTTTACTATGTATAAAATAGTTCGATCGTTTTTATTTTTATTTGATGCTGAAAAAGTTCATTATTTCACTACATCACTTTTGAGTTTTATATTAAAAATCCCAGGAGGGAAATCACTCTTCAAAAGTATGTTTTGCATAAACGACAAACGACTTTCAAAAGAAATTTTTGGATTGACATTTGAAAATCCTGTAGGTTTAGCAGCTGGATTTGATAAGAATGCAAAAATGTACAATGATTTAGCTTATTGTGGATTTGGATTCATTGAAATTGGTACATTAACACCGAAAGGTCAGGATGGAAATGATAAACCTCGTCTATTTCGTTTAAAGGAAGACGAAGCGATTGTTAATCGTATGGGATTTAACAATGATGGGGTGGAGGTTGCTGTTGAGCAATTAAAAAATCGAAAAACAAATATCATTATTGGAGGTAATATTGGAAAGAATAAAAACACTCCAAATGAGGAAGCAGATAATGATTATTTAAAGGTATTTGAAATTTTATA
>DAIOWV010000060.1:7389-18274 GCA_036758285.1 Taishania sp.
CCATATGTAGATTACTTTGTGGTGAATGTTTCTTCTCCAAATACTCCGAATTTGCGTGCGTTACAAGAAAAAGAACCTCTGACAAGGTTGTTACAAGCTTTAAAAGATGAAAATTCTAAAAAAGAAAAACAAAAACCTATCTTATTAAAAATAGCTCCTGATTTAACGAATGAACAATTAGATGATATCATCGATATTGTTCAAATAACTCAAATTGAAGGAGTAATAGCAACAAATACAACAATTGAAAGGTCACGGTTGAAAACTTCGAAATCAAAAGTTGAAGGAATTGGAATGGGGGGTGTTTCTGGTAAACCTTTAACTAGCCGTTCAACAGAAGTAATAAGCTATTTATCAAAGAATTCAAATAAATCATTTCCAATTATTGGCGTTGGAGGAATTCATTCGCCAGAGGACGCATTAGAAAAAATTGAAGCAGGAGCATCTCTAATTCAACTTTATACAGGCTTTATTTATGAAGGTCCTGCTTTAGTAAAACGAATTAATAAAGCAATTCTTCAACGAATGAATTAAAATTGTATCTTTGGTAGTATGGAAGTAAAACTTGTTGAATGTCCTCGTGATGCGATGCAGGGATTGAAAGAATTTGTCCCAACTGACATCAAAGCTGCATATATAAACTCTATTCTCAACTGTAATTTTGATACAGTTGATTTTGGTAGTTTCGTTTCTCCAAAAGCGATACCTCAAATGAGAGATACAGCTGAATTATTAGGGAAATTGGATTTAAAGTCTTCATCATCTAAATTATTAGCAATTATTGCAAATGAAAGGGGAGCTAAAGATGCTGTGAAATTTGAAGAAATAACTTATTTAGGTTATCCGTTTTCTGTCTCGGAAGAATTTCAAAAGAGAAATACAAATAGCACGATTGAAGAATCACTTCATAGAGTTGAAAACATTCAAAATCTTGCTTTGAAAAATAATAAACAATTAGTCGTTTATTTATCAATGGGATTTGGAAATCCTTACGGGGAACACTGGGATGCTGATTTAGTAATCAAATGGAGTGAACGTTTATATTCAGATTTTGATATTAAAATTCTTGCATTAAGTGATACAATTGGAAGTGCGACAAATGATACTGTTGATTATTTATTTAAAGCACTAATTCCTGCTTTGCCTGAAGTTGAATTTGGAGCTCATTTACACACACGTAGAGAAAATGCTAATGGTGTAATTGAAGCTGCTTATAATGCAGGATGTAGGAGATTTGATGGTGCGATTAAAGGATATGGAGGATGTCCAATGGCAACAGATGATTTGACGGGTAATATGCCAACTGAAATAATGATCAGTTGGTTTGAAAAAAATAATATTTTGTTACCAATTAACAAAAATGCATTTATAGATGCAATGAATGAATCTAATAAAGTCTTTTATGCGCATTAATAAATTAATTGTATTTTTCTTTTTATTCTCTTTTATTTTCGTTTCGTGCAATAATGAAACGGAGGATGATACTTTGCAAAACAAGAGCCAAGCTACTACGGAGGAATTTGAAGCAATCGAAATATTATTTGATGATACAAAGTTTGACGACCCAAAGGCTGTTGAGTTATTAAAGGAAATTCATATTTGCAGTGATACTCAGTTAGATGCTGATGGAAATGTATTAACTCCTTGTTCCCCTGATAATTTTAAATTTTTCCCTCTAAAAGAGGGGGCTTCTATTGATGATGGTTTTGTATTATTGATCAAAGCAACTACAGGTGGGGTAGCCGTTAGGAGGGTTTTAGTTTTTGAACGTGAAAACGGTGTTCTTGTCAAAACAAATGGTTTTATTGCTAATCTTATTGGAACGAAAAAAAATAAAGGTGGAAATGATGACTTATTACTGCGATTTATAGATAAAATTGAAGGATCAGATTATTACTATAATTGTATTTTTAGTTGGGAAGATGGTAAGTATGTTTTCAAAACTGTTGAGGTAATTAGTCAGCCATCAGCGAACTTTAATAGAAGAGTAAAAGCTGATGTCAAAGATTCTGTTTCAAAAGAAATTAATCAAATTTTAATTGATAATCAAATGATATTTTGATGATTAGAAAGTTTATATTTCCTTTATTAATCATTTTTATTTTGGGCTGTGTAGAACGACAAAATCCAAATATTATTCGTTTAGTTAGCTTATTGCACGATGATTCTAGTAAGGTTTGGCTTGTTGAAAGTGAAAAGATTAATGATCAAGAATATGCTTCCAAAAATATAAACTTTAAAACAGTTATTGTTTTTTATAACGATTTAACTTTTTCTGAGCAACCTTTGAATGAAATTGGTAATAAACCTCCAAAATATGGAATAATTGAGATTAAAAACGAATTAAATGCTATTAATTTCACATATTCTCAAAAAACTACAACTTATAAAATTGAAAAGTTTACAAAGGATGAAGTCGTTTTAAGCTCAACAAAAGGAGAGAAAAATAAAACAATCTTAAAATTAATCTCTTTACCGAAGTTGTAAATCTTAGTATAGATTTTGACGTTTTAACAAGTAGCTTAATAATACTTGTTCATATCCTTTGTCAATGTCTACCTGATTGTAATCAATTTTGTTATTGATCATTTTCATTTTCAATTCTTCAAAATAGTTTGAAATAGATTGCTGATAATTAGCTTTTAATTCTCCTGGTTGAACTTTCATTTTCTCCCCAGTTTCCATATCGACTAAATAATATGGTCTATTTTCTAATTCGAATTCAATTTCAGTCTTTTTTTGAATAACATGGAAAACGATTACTTCATGTTTGTTATGTTTTAAATGTTGAAGAGCATGAAATAACTCATCCATTTTAGAAGGATGATCCATAAAGTCCGTAAAAATAATAATCAGACTTCTTCTATGGCATAACTCAGCTACAGAATGAATAGCTGTAATCGTATCATTCGTACGTTGTTGCTTCTCAGTATATTCAATGAGGTATTTTTCAAGTTCGCTATACAAAAACTTATGATGAGCTGGACTTGATTTTGCTTGTGTGTGTAATTCTAATTTATCCGAGAATAAACTTAATCCGACAGCATCTCTTTGTCGCTTTAATAATTCAATCAAAGATGCTGCAGCATATGTCGAATATTCATATTTATTGATATCAGCATCTTTTGGAAAAAACATAGATCCCGAACAATCAATTACTATCTGACAGCGTAGGTTTGTTTCTTCTTCATACTTTTTAGTAAATAATTTTTCAGTTTTCCCGTAAAGTTTCCAATCGATGTGCCTTGTAGATTCACCTTTGTTGTATAACCGATGTTCAGCAAATTCCACAGAAAAACCATGGAAAGGACTTTTGTGCATGCCTGTAATAAAACCCTCAACGACTTGTTTAGCAAGTAATTCGAGATTTCCAAATTGACCAAGTTTTAATCGATTTATTGTTTTATTACTCATAATTCCATTGTTATTGTGAAATACTTTTATTCTTATTCAGGAATGACCAGATTACAATGCTAATTCCAGCTAAAACAAAAGGAACGGAGAGCCATTGACCTGTGTTAATTGTTAATGTCTCATCAAAAGCGGTTTGACCAACTTTAATAAATTCAACAAAAAATCTACAACCGAATAGAAGTATCAAAAATGTTCCAAAGAGTAATCCTGGTTGTTTCCACGCTTCTTTTTTCCAAAACATGTACATTAATATCCCAAAGATGATCAAATACATAATTGCTTCATAAAGTTGGGCAGGATGTCTGGGGGTTGGGTCAAATTGACGAGTTGTATCATTGAAATAATGAATAAACTCAAAACCCCAAGGCAAATCTGTTGGTCTTCCTACTATTTCACTATTCATCAGGTTTCCAAGTCGAATAAACGTCGCTGCAATTGCAACGGGTGCAACAATTCGATCAAAGATCCATAAGTAAGGTTTCTTTACAACTTTTTTAGCATAAATCGATAACACAATCACGAGTGCAATTGCTCCCCCGTGACTAGCTAATCCACCTTCCCAAACTTTAAATATATCAATAGGATTATACATGTAATCCCTAAATTGAAATATAAATTAATTTTTTTTTGGAATAACAGGCAATAGGATTATCTTTGTAACTACTCCAATCATAGAAGAAAACGTGACCTAAACGAGCTCCGATAATTGTCGCTAAAACAACATAAAGAACTAATTTGTCAAGTAAATCATCACTAATCCCTTCTTTGCGGAACATTTTTCGAATAACGTAATAACCCAATATTAAGCCAGTTACAAATAATAAACCGTAGAAATTTGGAGTACTCCAACCATCAATAATTTCTGGTGTAACATCCCATCGAATTGCGAGCATAAATTTTATTTTTTTGTAAAGTTAAACTATTTCATGTGAAAGATTCTGTTTTAGAGAACTAAAATCTGATATGTTTATAATTGTATTTATTTTGTCTTTTTTGATGAAATCATTATTAATCCTAATCATTTGGAAGTTTTTAGTTCCTCAACCGTGTGTTTTATGGAATTCATAAAAAGTATTAGCTTTGCAGTCAATCGTCAGTAATAATGAAATATTTTTGGATTGTTTTAGGATGTATTTCACTTGGTTTAGGAGTACTCGGTATTTTCCTACCATTGTTACCGACTACTCCTTTTTTTTTATTAACCGTTTTTTGTTTCTCAAAAGGTTCTGAAAAATTTCATAAATGGTTTATTTCTACCAAGATGTACAAAGATTATATTGAAAGTTATAGACCCAATAATCCTGTTCCACTTAAAAAAAAGATGGAAATATTAATCTCCGTTTTAATTGTTGTTTCTATTAGTTTTTACTTCGTTAGTAATACTTATTTAAGAATAATTCTATCAATGGTATTTATTGGCCATTTAATCTATTTTGGGCTTTACATGAAGACAAAAAAAGATTAATCTTCAAACTTTTTGAACAGAATACTAGCAATGTGACCACCGAATCCAAACGTGTTACTCATAGCATAGTTGATAGATTTCTCTTCTCCCTTACCTAAAGGAAAATTAAATAACTCCTTAAATTCACCTTCAATTTCAGTTGTATTAATTGTAGGGGGAATGATTCCATTTTTTAAAGCCAATATACATGCTAATCCTTCTATTGCTCCAGCAGCCCCCAACAAATGTCCTGTCATTGATTTGGTAGCAGATACAGAAAGTGATTTTCTTTCTCCAAAGACACGTTTTACAGCTGTTAACTCAGAAGTATCTCCTTGTGGGGTAGAGGTAGCGTGCATGTTCACATAATCAATTTCTTCAGGTGAAATCCCAGCTTCTCTTAAAGCTTCTTTCATACCTAGTACAGCTCCATCTCCTTCAGGGTGAGTACCTGTTAGATGATAAGCGTCTGCTGCCATTCCACCTCCAACAATTTCTGCATAGATAGTCGCACCACGTTTTATAGCATGTTCATATTCTTCAAGAATAATCGCACCAGCACCTTCACCCATAACAAAGCCATCTCTCGTCACATCAAATGGTCTTGAAGCTGTTTCAGGTGAATCATTTCTTGTTGACAATGCTTTAGCTGATGAGAAACCTCCAATTGCTGCTTCGTTTATTGCAGCCTCAGATCCCCCCGAAATAATCATATCAGCTTTGTCCCACTTGATATAATTAAATGCCTCAATAAGAGCTGTATTTGAAGTTGCACACGCAGATACCGGACAGAAATTAACTCCTCTTAGTCCGTATTTTATAGAAATTATACCAGAAGCGATATCAACTAAAATACGTGGAATGAAAAATGGTGTAAATCTTGGAGTACCATCACCTTCACAATATTCTTTCATCTGATCTTGGAATGTTTGAATACCTCCGTTTCCAGAACCCCAAATGACCCCAATTCGATCTTTATTTAATGAATCAAAATTAATGTTACCATTATTTATAGCTTGTTCAACAGCATATAATGCATACAAAGAAAAACGGTCGTATTGACGCAACTCCTTTACATGGAAATGATTAGCGGGATCAAAATCCTTTAATTCACAAGCAAATTGAGTTTTAAATTTAGTTGTATCAAATTTTGTAATAGCTGATGCTCCACTGACACCATTTATTAAATTATTCCAAAAACTTTCAACATTATTTCCAATAGGAGTTAATGCTCCTAGACCTGTAACAACGACTCTTCTCATGTGTTATTCTTTATTAAAAGAAGGCAAAATTAGAAAATTAAACCAATCTATATTCATAAACTGAAGAATGATATCGATTGAATGATAAAATTAAATGAAATTTTACACTTTGTAAATCAATGCTTTAATTGTTTTAATTCAAAGTTTTCAACATTTAATGAAACAATTGTTGAAAACTGTCGTAATAGGTGTTAACAACAACAATAAAAATACATGAAAAAAATAGTTCTTATAACTGGAGTACTTTTTGCTTTTCATGCACAAGCAAATAGTAACAATAAAATATCTCGACAAGAATATATTGATTTGTGGTCAACAACTGCAATGGAAAATATGATTGCCCATAAAATTCCTGCGAGTATAACTTTAGCACAAGGAATTTTAGAATCGGGAAGTGGTAATTCTGATTTGGCTCGTTTAGCAAACAATCATTTTGGGATTAAATGTCATGATTGGAAAGGTGCTACTATGTACAAAGATGATGACAAGAAAAATGAATGTTTTAGAAAGTATGATAATGCTTCACAATCGTTTCAAGATCATAGCGAGTTTTTGACAGGTAGACAGAGATATGCAAATCTATTTACTTTAGAGATTACGAATTATAAAGCATGGGCTAAGGGATTAAAGGAAGCAGGTTATGCAACAAATCCTAAATACCCTGATTTATTGATTGAATTGGTTGAAACATTGGGACTAGATGAGTATGACAAATTAGCAACAAACTCACCAAACAAACATTCAAATGTACTTGTTCAAAAAGAAAAGCAAGAAAAAGTAGTAGAAAAGAATAATTCAACAACTAAGAAAACTACTTCAGATTCAAAATCAGATAAGAAGAAACAAGAAGTTGAGGTTACTTTTGGTAAAACCAGAGAAACCTCATTGCATGATAACAATGTAAAATATGTTATTGCCAAAAAAGGGGATACATATTATAAAATTGCAGAAGAATTTGGTATGACATTGGGTCAAATTCAAAAATATAATGATGCGAAAAATGGCAATTCATCAATAAAACAAGGTGATATTGTTAATATCCATCCGAAACGCTCGAAAGGGAAAGATGAGTTCAAAACGTATAAAACGGATTTAACGATACTTGAAATTTCTCAGTTAGAAGGTATTAAAGTAAATAGTTTATTGAAATTAAATCATTTGTCTTCACCTCAAGATAAGGTGAAAAAAGGACAAAAAGTAGCTCTCAAATAATTCTATTAGTGAATTTAGACATTGTTTGAGTTTTTAGTTTGTTGTTGTTAAAAAAGGAAGGTTTGCCAAACAGACTTTCCTTTTTTTTTGAATTAAAATGAACGATTTTGAAAGAAATGAAAAAACAAAAAAATATTTTTAAAACTTTGTTGGATAATAAAATATTCTGGTTATTTTAGACCTCGCAAATATTTATCAACAATTTATAGCATATACAATGAGCGAAATTGCCAAAATTGAATTAGAAGGGAAGGTTTATGAGTTTCCAGTTATCGAAGGAACTGAAAACGAAAAAGCGATTGATATTACCAAATTAAGAGGAGCTACAGGTTATATTACTATCGACTCAGGATTTAAAAACACGGGAAGTACTACAAGTGCTATCACTTTTTTAGATGGAGAAGAAGGTATATTAAGATATCGTGGTTATCCAATAGAACAATTAGCTGAAAAAGCATCTTTTTTAGAGGTTGCTTACTTGTTGATCTATGGTGAATTACCTACACAAGCAGAATTAGATAAATTTGAAAATAGTATAACAAAGCATACCTTAGTTCATGAGGATATGAAGCAGTTTTTTGAAGCTTATCCAGCGAAAGCACATCCAATGGGTGTATTGGCTTCAATGATTTGTTCATTGGCTTCTTTTTATCCAGAATCGTTAGATCCAAATAGAGGAGAAGAAGCTAAAAATCTTACTATTCATAGATTATTAGCTAAATTGCCAACATTGGCAGCTTGGTCGTATAAAAACTCTATGCGTCATCCATTTAACTATCCAAATAATGAGAACGATTATGTGAAGAATTTCTTACATATGATGTTTGAATTGCCTTCTCAACAATTTGAGGCAAATCCAGTTGTGGTTTCTGCATTAAATAAATTATTGATTCTTCATGCTGATCATGAGCAAAATTGTTCAACATCAACAGTAAGAATCGTTGGATCTTCTCAAGCAAATCTTTATGCTACAATTTCAGCTGGAATTGCTGCACTTTGGGGACCACTTCATGGTGGAGCTAATCAAGCAGTTATTGAAATGTTGGAAAAAATCCATAATGATGGAGGAGATGTTGATAAATGGGTTGCAAAAGCGAAAGATAAAGATGACCCTTTCCGTTTAATGGGATTTGGTCACCGTGTTTATAAAATCTTCGATCCTCGTGCTACAATCATTAAAAAAGCATGTGATGATGTGTTACAAGCATTAAATATTCACGATCCTTTATTGGAAATTGCTAAAAAATTAGAGCGTTATGCGTTAGAAGACGAGTACTTCAAAGCACGTAATTTGTATCCAAACGTAGATTTCTATTCTGGAATTATTTACAAAGCAATTGGTATTCCAACAGAAATGTTTACGGTTATGTTTGCATTAGGACGTCTACCAGGATGGATTGCTCAATGGAAAGAAATGACTGAAAATGGTGAGCCAATTGGAAGACCTCGTCAAATTTATACAGGTTATACTCCAAGAGATTATACTTCAATTGACAAAAGATAATTAAATTTTATCATAATTAAAAAAGCTGTTGATTTAATTATCAACAGCTTTTTTGTTTTCAATTATTTTATTGAATTGATTTCAAAATCGTATTTTTCATTTCTTGTGTCGAACCGAAATTAACCCATATCGCATCAGGATTTCGTTTAAACCATGTTACTTGACGTTTCGCATACCTCCTAGAATTCTGCTTAATTAGTTCAATACATGTATTTCTATCAATTGAATTGTCGAAAAACTGAAACCATTCACTATAACCAACTGTTGATAATGGTTTTAAGTCTCTGTAGTTAATTAATGATTTAACTTCTTCTTCAAGTCCAGCTTTAATCATATTATCTACCCTCAAATTAATTCGATTGTAAAGTGTATCTCTAGGAACATCAAGAACGAAATAGTTAATATCAAAATCATTTACTTTTTTTGATCCTTTACGAAGAATAGAGTAGGGAGTACCTGTTATTCGAATTACTTCAAGTGCTCGAATAATTCGAATGGGGTTTTGTAAATCTACGATGGAATAATACTCAGGGTCTTTTTCCAATAATTCTAATTTTAATTGCTCTAATCCCTTTTGTTTAAATTCCCAATTAAGTTCTTCCTGAACCTCTTTGCTATGTGGAATATCATCTAAACCAAAACACAATGCATCCAAAAACATTCCAGATCCTCCAGTTAGTATAACTTTATCATTGTTTTTAAATAATTCCTGCAATAAAATTTCAGCTTCCTTCGCAAAATGAGCTGCATTTATTTCATTTTTAATTGAATGACTATCAATGAAATAATGTTTTATTCCTTGCATTTCTGAAGAGGTTGGTTTTGCAGTTCCAATACTCATTTCTTTATAAAATTGCCTAGAGTCACCAGAAATGACGACTGTGTTCCATTCTTTTGCTAGTACTACACTCAAATCTGTTTTGCCACTAGCTGTTGGTCCAGCAATGACAATCAATTGTTTTGACATTTTAAAATTATTTACTTAAATGTAGTTTTCCATTCTTTGTAGCGATTGAAAACTTTTTGAACATAATTGTAAGTTGTTACTCCTCTCATTGAACCATTTCGGACAACTTCATCTCGATAATATTCTTGTTTTGATAAGTTCAGTAACATTTTTTCAACGTTATCATCCCAAACATTTCCATTCAATCCATGTTTAGTTGCTAGACGTTGAGCGTCTTCGATATGCCCTCTACCTGCATTGTATGTTGCAAGAGCAAATTTAACACGTTGATCTTGGTCAGGAATTGAACTCCAAGATTTAATATCGTTGCTAATTTTTTTCATTCCACCATGAATTTGAATTTCAGGAGGAGAATCTGGGTGAACACCGTACTTAGGTCCTGTGTTAGGCATGAATTGTAACATACCATAAGCGCCACCAAATCCTTCGATATATGGATTAAATTTTGATTCTTGATAAGCAATAGCCGCTAAAAGTTGCCAATCGGTATTGTGTTTTTTACCTGCTGCTTTAAAAATTTCGTCATAAGGAGATACTTTTCCTTTTCCAATAGAACTAAAGCTATTATTCGGATTCATTCCGCTTACACCAGTTTCATAGTATTTTTTATAGATGTATTTATAAGTTTTAGAATTCATGAAGGTTTCAAGCCATTTGTCTAGTTTTGCTTTCAACAATGTACTTTCTTTTCTTAAGCCAAATGCAATGTTTTGTTTAACAGAAATCGTGGTTGAAATATCTAGATTATCATAAAATCTGCTGTTAACTTTAGCAATGTTTTCTTCTGTTATTGTATAATCGATAATTCCCTGAGATACTTGTTCAATTAACTCTTCAGTTCCAATTAATCCATTTACAGGATCAATATAAATAGAATCACCAATTTCTTCTTGTAGGTGAATCAATCTTTGGTAATAGCTTGATTTTTCCCATACATTGACATGTTTTTTACTTAAATTAATAGGTTCACGAATCAAAAATTTATTTAATTCATCAGTTTTCATATGTTCCCATCCATCAGGTTTTTTTTGAATTAAAACTTGAGGTGTTTGAATATAAGGTGTTGAAAAATCGATCAATTT
>DAIOWV010000061.1:0-18074 GCA_036758285.1 Taishania sp.
AAAAGAAAATCAAGCACCCATCTGAATTCTGCAAAGTAGGAGACGAAATGGAAGTTGTAGTTTTAGAAATAGATCGTGAAAACAGAAGAATTTCTTTAGGACACAAACAATTGGAAGAAAATCCATGGGATGTGTTTGAAACTATCTTCGGAGAAGGATCTGTTCACCAAGGAACTATCATCGATACGAAAGATAAATCAGGAATCGTTGCATTGCCTTACGGAGTTGAGGGAATCTGTCCTGTTAAACATTTACGTAAAGAAGATGGAACAAATGCGAAAGTAGACGAAACTTTAGATTTCAAAGTGATTGAATTCAACAAAGAATCTAAGAAAATCGTTCTTTCTCATACTCGTATGTTTGAAGAGGGAGATGATAAACCAGCTGCTGCTAAAGGTGGTAAAAAAGGTGGATCTTCTTCAGCTGTAAACGCAATTAACCAAAGCAATGAAAAATCAACTTTAGGTGATTTAGATGCATTGGCTGAATTGAAAGAAAAATTGGATAAAGAAAAATAGTATTTTAATTTTTCCAAACATTATAAAGACCATTTCTTCGGAGATGGTCTTTTTTATTTTTATATAATTCAAAGATTTTCTTGCTGTTAAAAAAAGTTAAGCCCGTCGTTTAGATTGTTACTAACTGTTAAATTCGTTAAAAACTAAAAGGTGAGAAAAATTAAAATCAATGTTACAATTGCATTTGTTGTGGTTTCTACCATAGCATTGTTGATTATTCAAGCCTTTCAAACCAAACAACTTTTTGATAAAAAATCAGGTCAATTTAGGTCGGAAGTGCAAACAACTTTGGAAAGAATTGCCGTTCGTCATGAAAAAGCTGAAGATGTTCGAAAGTTTTTTAAAATAGCCAACACAAATTTTAATGGACATTATAAAGATATTCTGAAGGAAGAATTTCAAAATTTATTAAATGCCAAAGAAACAATTTCTATAAAAGATACAACTGTATTAGAAAATGGAAGTTTAGAAAATTATATTGTTATTCAGGGTCAAAGTATCGATACATTGGTTGGTTTAAAGGCAGAGCAACGAGTTTTGGCGAGAGATGTTAGGCAATTAAGGGATTTTTATCATAGCAACCCTAAAACATCGAAGGATTCAACAGAGGTTTCTATTCATCTAGATAGAAAGGTAGTTAAGAAAATGTTTGAAAAGGCAAAATTTGTCAATGATATGATGATGCAAGCCTTTAGAGAAAATGTTTTTGAAAGTCCAGAGAGTTCCTTCGATATGGCGTTTCTCGATTCTGTTATCAGAACCGAATTTAAAGATGATAAACTACCTTCATCATTTCGATTTGTTGTGAAAAATGAATCTGGAAAATCTTTGGTACCTTCTTCGAATTTACAGCATTACGACAAAGATTTAGAAATTAAAAATGCATTTTCTACCTATTTATTACCAAGTAATTTGTTTAATGAGAATTTAAAACTCCACATTGTTTTTCCTTCTCAAAACACGATTTTATTAGGTGAGATGTGGACGCCTTTGTTGGTAAATTTAGCTCTAGTTTTATTGATCTTTTGGTCATTGGTGTACATGTTTAAAACAATTCTCACTCAGAAAAAATTGGCTGAAATGAAGAATGACTTTATTTCTAATATGACACATGAATTTCGAACACCAATTTCAACAATTTCCCTTGCTTGTCAAGCGATGAATGATCCAGATATGATGGGAGAAGCTATCGAACCAGCTCAACCTTTTGTCAAAATGATTTCAGATGAAAATACTCGACTAGGAACTCTGGTAGATGGTATTTTACAAAGTTCAACCATTGAAAAAGGAGAAGTTCGTATCAATATTGAAAAAGTATTGGTTAATGAAGTCATTTATGAGATTGTGCATCGTGCTCAATTTAGAATCCAAAATAATGGAGGAAAAATAAATGTAGATATTGATCCAGAATTAGTTTATATTCAAGCGGATAAAATGCATTTTACGAATGTAGTGTCCAACTTAATTGATAACGCAATTAAGTATTCTAAAGAAATTCCTGATGTGAAAATTGATATGAAACATAAAGGAAATATTGTCAGAATTTCTGTTACGGATAAAGGCTTGGGTATTAAAAAAGAACATTTAAATAAAATATTTGACAAATTATATCGTATTCCTACAGGAAATCTTCACAATGTGAAAGGTTTTGGATTGGGATTAAGTTATGTTAAAGGTATTTGCGATATGCATAACTGGAAAATTAATGTGCAAAGCAAATTTGGTGATGGTTCTACTTTTACAATTGAAATAAAACAATAATTTATGGAAAAAAAATTGAATATTCTTCTAGCTGAAGACGATGAAAATTTAGGGAAATTGTTGTCTACATATTTAAAATCCAAAGGGTTTGATGTGACGTTAGCAACAGATGGTCAAATTGCAATTGATGTGTTCAATAATGGAGCATTTAATTTTTGTGTTTTTGATGTCATGATGCCAAAAATTGATGGTTTTACGCTTGCAAAAGAGGTTAGGGAGTTAGATAAAAAAATTCCAATTTTGTTTTTGACTGCAAAAGATTTAAAAGAAGATAAACTAGAAGGTTTTGCTACTGGTGCGGATGATTATTTAACAAAACCTTTTTCAATGGAGGAGCTTGTAGCCAGAATTAATGCTATTAGCAGAAGATCAGGTGCGGATGAGGTAGAAAACGTTGGAGAAATCTTTGTAGGCACAATTAAATACGAACCAGAATTGCGTTTACTTCATACATAAGGAGAAGCTAAAAAATTGACAACAAAGGAAAATCAATTGTTGCAATTACTAGTTAAAAATAAGAATGAAGTGTTAGATAGACAAGCAACTTTAAGAGCTGTTTGGGGAGATGATAATTACTTCAATGGCCGTAGCATGGATGTTTACATTGCGAAGTTGAGAAAACTCCTGAAAGAAGACCCTGCAATTGAAATAATGAATATTCACGGAAAAGGATTTAAACTATTAGTGAAGTAAGTCCTTGTTTTCTTGTCTTTTGTTCTTTATCTTTAAGGATAAAAAGAATATGATTTTCACAGAAAAAACATTGGTGGAAGTATTAGAAATACTAAAAACCAGAGGTTATACAGCAGATTTCAACTTATTGGAAGAGAATCTTTCATATGTAAAAGGTGGTGAAGAAGTTGATCTAAATGATATCGTTATTGACAGAGTTTATCGTTTCACTGGAATGAGTGATGTCGATGATGAGTCAATTCTATATGCCATGAGGAATACCAAAGATGGTGTAAAAGGTGTTTTTGTTAATGGATATGGTACTTATTCAGATGCTGGTGCGAATTCTATCATCAACTCCATTTCATCCAATGAGTTTGATGGAGATGACTGGGGAATATAACTACATTCCCCAATCAATGATTTTTACAATGCTTTAAGTGCAGCTTCGTAATTAGGTTCATTTACAATATCATCCACAAGTTCTGTGTGTACCACTTTCCCTGTTTCATCAACTACAACTATAGATCTAGCTAGTAATCCTTTTAAGGGTCCATCAATCATTTGAACTTCATAATTAGCACCAAAAACCCCTCCGTCAAAGTCTGAAAGTGTTTCTACATTTTGAATGCCTTCTGCTCCACAAAAACGTCCAAGAGCAAAAGGAAGATCTTTTGATATACACAAAACAACAGTGTTTTCCAAGTTAGAAGCTTTTTCGTTAAACGTTCTCACTGATGTTGCGCAAACCCCTGTATCTATGCTTGGAAATATGTTTAATACAACTTTTCGTCCTTTATAGTCATTTATTGAAGAGCGAGATAAGTCATTTTTTACCAACGTAAACTCTGGTGCAGTTTGTCCTACTTGTGGTAAACTTCCATTTGTATGAATGGGGTTTCCTTTAAATTTTAATTCAGCCATATTGTTCTTTTTAATGTATCAAAAGTAGTGATAAATCTATTCTTTACTTCGAATAATTATCTTAATTCAGTTGTAATCATTAAGCGAATATTTTCAGATAATCCTTTTACAGGTATATAAATAGTTCTTACAGTGTGCCCGATGAAACCAGCAGTATTTAATTCTACTTGAACAACTCTACTTTCATTTGGTTGAAGAGTCGTGTTCTCTATTTGAAGAGTTGTGTATTTGTTTGGATGCAACTCAGGATTCAATTCTACAGGTTTATCTGAATTGTTTTTCAGTTCGAATTCTGCTTTTATTATTGTTCCAGAATTTAAAACGCCTGCATTAAATACAGGTTTTGTTATCGTTATCGGAAAAACTTCTTGTTTATCGATGTATGAAACACTTTGAATTTCAATTTTTCTTTCGGAAGCAGCAGCTCTTGAATAAACAGAGTTTTTTGTATCGTTTGGATTGTCACTGATTAATTGATTGGCATTGTATTCACCAAAAGGTATATATTCGAATATTACTTGACCATTATTAGATGCTGTTCCATTTATGTAAGGCACAAAAACACCTTCGTTAAATTCTTTTAAATGATTGATTAAAGATGAAATTCTTCGTTTTGTTAAGTTGACATTGTATTCAGTTTTTGCAAGTGGAGAAGCAAATCCTCTTACAGCAACCTTAATTCGTTGTCCTTTTTGTAACTCTTCGAGTAATAAATCTCTAAATAATTCTAAATCTTTCACACCTTGATCAACATGTTCTGTAAAGAAATTTTCAATATCTTCTTTTGCGTCTTCTGTTTTTGAAGCAGATAAACCAGTTGAGTATTCTTTTTGATATTTAGGGAGCATTTCTGTATACTCATTGTATGTGGTCATGTAATTTAATGGTGTAATTGTATCCCAAGAACGAGGATTTGGTACATCATTGTGGAAATATAAAGTTACAGGCAAACGTTTACTTAGTTCTTCAAGTGTTTCTCTTGGAGAGGGTGGAGGTGTTTTTTCAGGAGGAAGAAGAGAGAAAATATCACTGCAACAAGTAATGTTTTTGCTGTACAAAACACCAACTCGATTACTTGTAAAATAACTAGTGTCATTAACATTAAAGTAGTACAAATCATTTGCAGGACTGTTTATCGGTTGTCCAGCATTTATTGGATTTTCAAATTGTCCATTTTTGTATTCAGAATAAAAGATGTCAAATCCTCCAAACCCTTCATACCAGGTTGATGAAAAATACAAACGCTTTTTGTCTTTGTCCCAAAATGGTGTTGTTTCATTATCAATACTATTGATTGATTTAATGGATTTTACTTTGCTGTATTGATTACCATTGGTAATAATCGTGTAAAACAAATCCAATCCTCCTTTCGTTTCTTTTTCTCTATCAGAAGCAAAAAACAAGACTTCATTTCCTTCAAATTCACCAATTGCAGGCATTGTTGTATTTGCTCCTGCTACATTAATAATTTCCCCTAAAGTATCAATAGACCCCCATTTTCCACTGTTGAATTTGGCAACTAAAATCTTACATTGATAGTTTACACCATCCATATCTTTACACGAACTATAATAGATGCGTTTTTTATCTAATGAGAGTGCTCCATTTCCAGAATTACTTTTTTCATCGTAAAAAACTTCCCATCTTTCGGAAGCAGAATACCTTCCGTCATCTACTAAAGAACGATAAATATTCGTTGTGTAGTTTTTCTCATAAACTTCTTCAGTTTCACTTATAGAGTCAGCCCTTAGAGATGAAAACACAAGTTCCCCATTAATAAAACCATGCCCGAATTCAGAATTTTTTGTGTTTACGGTTTCAGGTAATCGTATCAAATCTCCTTTTTCAACAATATCTGACATTGATTTTGCCCACAAAGTGGATTCAAGTTCTTGCTTGGACTTTAAATACAAATAATTCTTTTTATCCTTACTGTATTTCTTTTTTGCCTTTTTAAAAGTTTCAATAGCGACATCGTATTTTCCATTTTGTTTTTGCATTAATCCTAATTGCAATAAACTTGAAGGATAAAGCGCCCCCAATTCTCTATCATACACTTTCGCATAGTAATATTCTGCTTTTCTGTAATCCTTATACGCTCTTTGTGTCTCAGCGACTTTCCAAAGAATATCAATTGTGTTGGAATCAATTTCCATAACTTTAGAATAATATTCTAATGCATAGAAGAAATCTCCTTTTTGATACTGTTCATCTGCAAACTTAAGATATTTAGTCATTAAGCTTTGTCCCCAAGAATTTGCAACGAAAAACAAACCAAAGATTGCTATTAAATATAATCGGGACATATTCTGTGTACTATTTTTTTAGGTTTAAAACGGAAAATAATATATCGAACAGCGATTTCAAATCCTCCTCTTACTCGACTTGCTTTTGTTAAAGTAGAAAAGTTCATATCATAACTTAGACCAACAAACCATTGCTGATAATCTACTCCAACAGTAATGTAAGCAGCATCTTTTGTTCGATACCAGGCACCTGCATAAAAAGCTCTGTACTTATCCATTCGATTTATCAATGTGTATCTTGCTGAAGATCCGACAATCACTTCTCGATAAACCCCTTGAAATGATAATTGAAAACTTGGTATAATATCCCAATCATAATCAATAGGATAATACAACTTGGCAAAAATATTTGTTCGCATATCTCTAGGTATGACTTCACCATAAAACCCTTGATTAGGTCGGTTTATGTTAAATAATGCAGCACCAGCTTCAAGTGTTTTTCTTTTATCAATTAAATATTGATAGGTGATACCAACACCTGTGCTGAAATTTGTTTTTTTATCATTCCAATAGTTCTCATTGTTTGAAATTCCTGCATCATACATTTGACCATTGTATTGATTTCCAAATTTAAAAGCATCCCAATTTACTTGTCTATGATTCATCCCAATATTTATTCCAGGTCTTATTGTATGGACAGAATCTTTCGTTAGTTTTAGTAAATATGAGATGTTTGCTTGTAATTCAATGGTTCTAAATCGACCATCACCCGTTACATCATGGAAAAACAGCCCACCAATTCCTAATGCTTTGTGGTTGTATAATTTTCCATCAGCAGACATTGAAAGTGTTTGATAAGGTACAGATACGGATCTCCATTGATCTCTGAAATTACCTACAAATCGTACATCTCCATTAAAATTACCAGCATTACCAGGGTTTTGATAAATAGGATTGTCGTTAAATTGAGACCAATGGATGTCTTGCGACCTTAAAATAAAGACGAGTTGAAAAAAGGTAAAAATTATGAAGATTTGTTTCATAAATTTGCAATAGATAGATGAAGTTACAAATTATTTTATAAACAACAACTTCAATTAATAATTGCTTAAAATAATCCGTTGTCAATTTAGTCTCAACAATTATCTTTGTGGCCATCGAAACAAGTTTGTATGCAAAAAAATAAATATACAGTTACTGCTGCTTTACCATATGCTAATGGACCTATTCATTTGGGACATGTTGCAGGTGTTTATCTACCAGCAGATATTTTTGTCCGTTTTTTACGAATGAATAATCATGATGTTGCGTTTATATGTGGTAGTGATGAACATGGTGCGGCAATAACATTGCGTGCAAAAAAAGAAGGTATTACACCACAGGAAATAGTTGATAAATACAATGCAATTATTGGTAATTCTTTTAAAGATTTCGGAATTTCTTTTGACATTTATCATCGTACATCTTCAGCTCTTCATCACGAAACAGCTCAGGAATTTTTTAATGTTTTAGAAGCAAAAGGGAAATTTACTCAAGAAACGAGTGAACAGTTTTACGATGAAGAATACAAACAGTTTCTTGCAGACAGATACATAACAGGTGAATGCCCAAAATGTCATTCTGCTGGTGCTTATGGTGATCAGTGCGAAAAGTGTGGTTCTTCTTTAAATCCATTAGAATTGATAAATCCGATATCAACTTTAAGTGGTAAAACTCCAGTTTTGAAACAGACTTCTCACTGGTATTTGCCAATGGAACGACATGAAGAATGGTTGAGAGAGTGGATTAAAGAAGGAAAACTTGATGGTGTACAGCAACATGACCCTAAAAAATGGAAAAATCAAGTTGTTGGTCAATGTATGTCATGGATAGATGGTGGGCTTCGTCCAAGAGCAATGACACGCGATTTGGATTGGGGGGTAAAAGTACCTCTTCCAAATAGTGAAGGAAAAGTGCTTTATGTATGGTTAGATGCTCCAATTGGTTACATTTCTGCTACAAAACAATGGGCAATTGATAATGGTAAAAATTGGGAGGATTATTGGACTGGTGATAGAAAGTTGGTGCATTTTATTGGAAAGGATAACATTGTTTTTCATACAATTATATTTCCAATTTTATTGAAAGACCATGGTGATTTAATTCTACCAGATAATGTTCCAGCATATGAATTCTTAAATCTTGAAGGAGAAAAATTTTCTACATCTAGAAATTGGGCCGTTTGGTTAAATGAGTACATAGCGTCTTATCCGGATAAAATTGACGAGTTAAAATATGTTTTAACTTCTATTGCTCCAGAAAATAAAGACAGTGAATTTACATGGAAAGAATATCAGGCAAGAATCAATAATGAATTGGCTGATATTATGGGTAATTTCGTAAATCGAGCATTGGTTCTTACTCAAAAATATTATGATGGTAAAGTTCCTGCTCTTGGTAAATTAACAATAGAAGATGAAAAGGTATTAGCCGAATTGTCTGACATTCCTTCAAGAATTAGCCAGTCTATGATTATAAATTGCGAGATGCACAAGCTGAAGCGATGAATTTAGCTAGATTAGGAAATAAATATTTAGCAGATAATGAACCTTGGAAATTGGTGAAGGAAGATCCTATTCGTGTTGAAACTATTATGAATATTGCTTTGCAAATAACTGCAAACTTGAGTGTTGTTTTTCAACCTTTCTTGCCTTTAACAGCTAATAAAATTGGAGGTTTTCTTAATTTCCAAGAAACATCTTGGGATTATGCAGGGAATTCTAATTTGTTGTCCACAGGACATCAAACAACCAGAAATTTTATTTTCAAAAATAGAAGATTCAATGGTTGAACAAGAAGTAGAAAAATTAAAAAATTCAAATAAATCAGAGGTGAATACAAATTTTCCAGCTCAAAAAGAAGCAACTTCATTTGATGATTTTTCAAAAATGGATATTCGTTTAGGTACAATTGTAGAGGCTGAACGTGTTGAAAAAGCAGACAAATTATTGAAGTTGTTAGTTGACACTGGAATAGATAAACGAATAATTGTTTCAGGCATAGCGGCACATTATAAACCTGAAGATGTAATAGGAAAAACAGTAGCTGTATTATTGAATTTAGAGCCTAGAAAAATAAGAGGTGTAGAATCTCAAGGGATGATTTTGATGGCAGAAAATGCAGAAGGAGAATTAAGTTTTATGGTTCCTGAAAAAGGATTTGACTCAGGGTTTGAAATTAGATAAGTAGTTTATTGTCAATCGCATTAACACAAAAAAACCGTCAAATTGACGGTTTTTTTGTGCTTGATATATTATTGTAATATTAATATAATTCTTCTTTTAAAGCTGTACGGAAATCTTTAATCTCCTCACGATTGATTTTGTGATCAGCATTTCTAAGTAAGTTCAACAAATAAAGTAAATTTTCATTGTCTTCAACTTCAAGAGGGTATTCATTTCCATCCTCATCCTCATCATATTGAGCTTCAACATCAAAAGACGAGTTAGAAGTAATGTATTCATAAGTCAAACGCAAAACTTTTGTTACCAAAGGATCTTGTTCTTTTAAGGCTAACTCTCTTAATTCTTTTAAATCATCTACCAAATTAGGAGCAGAAACACCTTTTTGTTCTACCTTTTCAATTATTGCCTCCAACTTTTGATTTGCTTCCGCAGTCTTCATGTCTTTTATTTTAAAACGCTTATTTTACAGGATATTTAATGAAACACACATACATTTTTTGTGTACTTACATGATGCAAATGTAATCAACTTAATGTACAAAAACATCTTTAAATCTATTTTAATCGAAAAATTGTTGTTTTTCTTGTAGTTCTTGTTCTTTTCTTGACCTTCTTATATTTCTAAAATTGTATTTTTGATTCATGGAAAAATTGCAATTTGTTATTCAATGTACATCATTATCACAAAAATCAGTTGATAATACTATTAAGCTTCTAGAGTCAGGTGCTACAGTGCCTTTTATTGCTCGTTACCGCAAAGAGCAAACGATGAATTTAGATGAGGTTGAGATTACAACAATACGTGATGAAGCTAAAAAATATGATGATATTATTTCAAGACAACAAACAATTTTGAATAGTATTAAGCAACAAGATAAACTAACGAATGAATTAGAAGTTAAAATTATGTCAACTTTTGATTTAATTGAGTTAGAAGATATTTACTTACCCTATAAGCAGAGACGTGAAACTAGGGGAGATAAAGCTAAAAAGGCAGGTTTAGAACCTCTAGCAAAAATGATCATGTCTCAACGAGGTGGAGATGTTTTTTCAATGGCTTCTAGATTTGTTAAGAATTCTATAGAAAATGAAGAAGAAGCAATTCAAGGTGCGAAAGATATTATTGCAGAATGGGTTAATGAATCAATTCCTGTAAGAACAAAATTAAGAAGTCTTTTTTCAAGAAAAGGAAAACTTGCGTCTAAATTAGTAAAGGGAAAAGAAGAAGAAGCTTCTAAATACAAAGATTACTTTGATTTTTCTGAACCGATTTTTAAAACAGCCTCTCATCGGTTTTTAGCGCTTTATAGAGCTGATAGAGAGGGCTTTTTAAAATTAACTGTTCAGCCAGAAAAAGAAGAAGCTGTACAGATTTTATATCGTCAATTTGTTAAGGGTAATGATGATTGTGCTTCTGTGGTAGAAGATGCTTGTGATGATGCTTATAAACGACTATTATTGCCTTCATTGCAGAATGAAACAATTCAATCCTATAAAGAAAAGGCAGATATTGAAGCGATTAAAGTTTTTAGTACAAATTTGAGACAACTTTTATTGGCTCCACCTTTGGGAGAAAAACGTGTTTTGGCGATAGATCCTGGTTTTAGAACTGGCTGTAAAGTTGTTTGTGTTGATGAACAAGGAAATTTATTGACGAATGCAACCATTTATCCACATGCGCCTCAAAATGAGAGTGCTGCAGCAAAAGCAAAAATTGCTCAATTGGTAGAGGCGTATAAAATTGAAGCGATTGCAATCGGTGATGGAACAGCTGGTCGCGAAACAGAAACGTTTATTAAACATGTCCACTTTAATCGTGATGTTCAGGTTTTTTCAGTAAGAGAAGACGGAGCATCTATTTATTCTGCTGGTTCAATTGCTAGAAAGGAATTCCCAGATTATGACGTTACTGTTAGGGGGGCTGTTTCTATTGGAAGAAGATTGAAAGATCCTTTAGCAGAATTGGTTAAAATCGATCCTAAATCTGTTGGTGTTGGACAATATCAACATGAAGTAAATCAAAATTTGTTAAAACAAGCATTGGATGATGTTGTTGTTTCTGCTGTAAATACTGTTGGGGTAGATCTAAACACAGCATCTCCTTATCTTTTAAGTTATGTTTCAGGATTGGGTATGCAATTAGCTGAAAATATTGTCACATATCGTTCTGAATTTGGCAAAATATCATCAAGAAATGAACTCAAAAAAGTAAAAAGATTAGGAGATAAAGCATTTGAACAAGCTGCTGGTTTTTTGAGAATTAGAGAGGCTGAAAATCCTTTAGATAATTCTGCTGTACATCCTGAGAGTTATAAGTTCGTAGAAAAAATTGCAAAAAAGTTAAAGTTAAAAACTGTTGAATTGATTGGAAATGCAGAACAATTAGCACAATTAAGTTCAACAGATTTTCCTGAGATAGATAAATATACTTTTAATGATATTATTAATGAGCTAAAAAAACCAGGAAGAGACCCAAGGAAACAGGTGAAGGTTTTAGAGTTTGATTCTTCTATAAGGACAATTAATGACTTAAGGATTGGTGCTGAATTAAATGGTATTGTTACCAACATTACAGCATTTGGAGCATTTGTAAATATTGGTATAAAAGAGAATGGATTGATACATAAATCGCAATTATCAGATGAATATGTCGAAGATCCATCAAAATATATCACATTGCATGAACATGTGAAAGTGCAGGTTTTAGAAGTGGATGTAGATAGAAAAAGAGTTGCTCTAAAACGATTAAAATAAAGATTGTTCAAATAAAAATCCCTAATAAGTTAAGTTTTATTAGGGATTTTTATAATTAATATAAATACTACTATTTTATTAGCTTTCTGTACTTAACACGTTTAGGACCAGAATCACCAAGTCGTTTTTTACGATTTTCTTCATATTCTGAGTATGAACCTTCAAACCAATAAACTTGTGAATCTCCTTCAAACGCTAGAATATGTGTACAAATTCTATCTAAAAACCATCTATCGTGTGAAATTACAACAGCACAACCAGCAAAGTTTTCTATACCCTCTTCTAATGCTCGAAGTGTATTAACGTCAATATCGTTTGTTGGCTCATCTAGTAAAAGTACATTGGCTTCAGTTTTTAAGGTCATTGCAAGATGTAAGCGATTACGCTCACCTCCAGACAACACACCAACTTTTTTATTTTGATCTGATCCATTGAAATTAAACTTAGATAAATAGGCTCTAGAATTTATTTTTTGAGAACCTACTTCTATATATTCTAATCCATTTGAAACTACATCAAAAACTGTTTTGTCAGGATGAATATCTTTATGTGTTTGATCTACATAACCAATTTTTACAGTCTCTCCCACTTCGAAACTTCCTCCATCTGCTTGTAATTCTTCCATAATCATTTTGAAAATGGTTGTTTTACCCGCACCATTTGGTCCAATTATTCCAACGATTCCTGCTGGAGGTAATTTGAAGTTTAAATCATCATAAAGTAACTTATCACCAAATGCTTTGGAAACGTTCACAGCATCAATTACATTATTTCCTAATCGTGGACCATTTGGAATTGGAATCTCTAATTTTGCTTCTTTATCTTTCCAATCTTCAGCAAGCATTTTTTTTTGCATGACGACCCTTAGGGTTCATTCGAACCCATTCAAGCTCTCTAGCAAGTACTTTTTGACGTTTTGATTCTGTTTTTTCTTCTTCAGATAATCGTTTACCTTTTTGTTCCAACCAAGATGTATAATTTCCTTTCCACGGAATTCCTTCACCTCTGTCTAATTCTAATATCCAACCAGCAACATTATCTAAGAAATAACGGTCGTGTGTTACTGCAATCACAGTACCTTGATATTGTTGCAAGTGTTGTTCTAGCCATTCAATAGATTCAGCATCTAAGTGGTTTGTTGGCTCATCTAACAATAATATATCAGGGTTTTGTAATAATAGCCTGCATAAAGCAACTCTTCTTTTTTCACCACCAGATAAAGATTCTATCAGTTGGTCGTCAGGAGGACAACGCAATGCATCCATTGCTCTTTCTAGTTTTGTATCTAATTCCCATGCGTCTAGTGAATCGATTTTATCCTGAACAACACTTTGACGAGCAATTAATTTGTCCATTTTGTCGGGATCATTCAAAACATCTTCGTCCATGAAAGCATTGTTGATTTCTTCGTATTCTTTTAATACATCAACAGTTTCTTGGGCACCTTCCATAACAATCTCTTTCACTGTTTTTTTAGGGTCTAACTCAGGTTCCTGAGGTAAATACCCAACAGTGTATCCTGGTGAAAAAACAACATCACCTTGATAAGATTGATCCAAACCAGCAATAATTTTCATTACCGTTGATTTACCAGATCCATTTAAACCAATGATACCTATTTTAGCACCATAGAAAAATGAAAGATAAATGTTTTTAATTATTTGTTTTCCTTGAGGAGTTGCTTTTGAAACTCCAACCATTGAGAATATTATTTTTTTATCGTCTGACATAAAGTAAAGATTTCGGATAAAGATAAAAAAAATGCCGAATTTATTAAATTCGGCATTTTACATTCATAATAAAAGTTATATAAATCTTTATCTAGTTTTTAATGTTTTATTACATTAAATGTAGATTTTGCACCATTTTCATATGCAACATTAATTACATACATTCCGTTGTTCAATTCCTTAATATCAATTGTAGATTCATTGTTTAAGAAATTTACTTCTTGTGTAGAAACGGCTCTTCCAGATAAATCTGTTACAGAAACAGTCGCTTTTCCATTCATTGGAATGTTCATTTTAACTACTCCATTAGTTGGGTTAGGGTAAACTTTACCTTCTAACTTTTCGTTTTTCAAAATTGAAGCTGTTGCTTGATCAACTGCGTGAATTGCAAATGCAGGAGTTAAATCTGGTCCAAAACCACCACCATACCATGGAGATGAATTACTATTTGGTAATACAAACATAGGGTTTGGTAATTCATCATAAATATTTCTTGTTGCATTGAAATCTACACTTCTGTCATAACCAAAACGAATTTTTTCAGCATAATTTGTAACACAAACTAAATATTTTTGATCATCGATTAATTGCAACGGTTCATCAAGAGCAATGTAAATTTCTTCCTGTTCAACTTCATTTTCAAAAACGTATTCAATATTCACTGCTGAATTTAAACTTGTATATCCAAACAAAGGGTCTGAAACGACATTAAAAGCATCATTCCATTCGTAAAAGTCAAGATAAATTGATTTTCCATATAATGTTGGTGCACTTGCTGTATCAATAGCTGCACTTAAAACTAATCCAAGTGCAGATAATCTTGATGCATTTTGATCTCTAAAGTAAATGCAGTATCTTACTTGTGTAAGTGGTTGTGTTTCTGATGGTTCTGCTGGAGAAACATGAGATTCAAAGATTGGTTTTAATGTAACAGGATCTAATCTAGATCTTGAGATGTACGAGTTGTTAACAACAAACTTTACAGAGTATGTATTATCGTTAGGAGAATCATCTGGTCCAGCAGCACTTTTAATAGAATATTCTAATGTGTATTCACCAGTTGGATATGAACTTGAAGAAAACTGAGGGAATGATTGAGCATCACCAGGGAATAAGTCAACACTATCTATTGAAGTTCCAGATAATGCAGCTAGTGAAAAAGTAAGAGTCTCATCATAAATAACAGTTCCAGAAGGGTCTGTTATTTTTGCATTTGCCTCAGCATTTGTTTGAGCAGTTGTTCCATAGTTATAAACTCTTAGACCAGTTTCAAAATTAAATTCTGATGCATTTTGAGAAAGTAATGAGTGGACACCATGGTAACGTGGAACAAGAACGAAGTTTTCGCTTAAAACTAGGTCATTAGCATAGATTCCTGCTTTGTTTCCAATTAACATAACTACAGGGCCATTTTGCATCTCGTTTGTAATAGCTAATCCATCAACACTAGTAATCATTACCGTTGGTATAGTAACATTTGCACCACTAGGGCCTCCAAGAATCCCTAAAAGCTCAGGATCTCTGTTAATTATAATCACACCGATTGCACCAGCATTTTGTGCGTTTAAAGCTTTTAAACCAAAATCACAAGTGTTTCGATAAACCACCGCAATTTTTCCAGATACTGCAGAACCATTCGTAAGAGCACTACAACCTTCAGCAGAAACTGGATGACCTTGTGCATTCGTTCCTGAAGAACCATCGTTTACTAAAACTAATTCACCTTGAACATAATTTCCAGGTAAAGCATAATTCAATGCCGGAGCCCAGCTATTTGCCGTCTCACCTATTTCAAAGTTGTAATTTCCAGCTATACTTGCTGGAGAAATACCAGTAACTGATATTTGGGAAAACCCCAGTATACTGATACTTGTTGCAAAAAAAGAAAGTAAAATTTTTTTCATGAGTCAATTTTGTGTTAATAAAAATTTATGGAAAGATAATGTTTAATTTTTAAAACACAAAAAAAAGCGTGCCTCTAATTGTATTAGAAACACGCTTTTTGTCATTCGATTTATAATTAATCTGCAGTAACTACAGCATTTAAAAACTCTCGATTCATACGAGCAATGTTCTCCAAAGAAATTCCTTTCGGACACTCTACTTCACATGCACCTGTATTTGTACAGTTACCAAATCCTTCAGCATCCATTTGCTCCACCATGTTTAATACACGTTGTTTTGCTTCAACTTTACCTTGTGGCAATAAAGCAAATTGTGAAACTTTAGCAGAAACAAACAACATTGCAGAAGCGTTTTTACACGTTGCAACACATGCTCCACATCCAATACATGTTGCAGCATCAAATGCTTTGTCTGCATCGTCTTTTGGAACAGGAATGTTATTTGCATCTTGTGTATTTCCAGAAGTGTTCACAGAGATAAATCCTCCTGCATGTTGAATTCTGTCAAAAGCAGAACGGTCAACCACCAAGTCTTTAATAACTGGGAATCCTTTTGCTCTAAATGGTTCTACATAAATTGTATCCCCATCGTTGAATTTACGCATGTGTAACTGACAAGTTGTTACTCCTTTATCTGGTCCATGCGCTTCTCCGTTGATGAATAAAGAACACATTCCACAAATTCCCTCACGACAATCGTGATCAAATGCGATTGGTTCTTTTCCTTCAGAAATTAATTGTTCGTTTAAAACGTCCATCATTTCAAGGAAAGACATGTGCTCACTTACATTATCTATTGGATAAGTTTCGATTTTACCTTTATCGTTTCTATCCTTTTGTCTCCAAATCTTAAGTGTTAATTTCATGATCCTATTATTTGTATGAACGTTGTTTCAATTCGATTTCTATAAATTCAAGTTGCTCTTTGTGTAGTACAGGATCTGTAGGTGTACCTGTCCATTCCCATGCTGCTGCGTAAGCAAAGTTTGCATCATCACGCATTGCTTCTCCGTCTTCAGTTTGTGATTCCTCACGGAAGTGACCACCACAAGACTCTGTTCGGTGTAATGCATCGATTGCAAATAACTCACCCAATTCTAGAAAATCTTCAACACGTGTAGCTTTTTCCAATTCTGGGTTAAATTCATTTAAATTTCCTGGTACAAACACATCTTTGTGAAATTCTTCACGAATGCGACGAATTTCAATAATTGCTTCTTTTAATCCTTCTGCATTACGTGCCATTCCAACATTGTCCCACATTATTTTTCCTAATGCTTTGTGGAAATGGTCAACTGATTTTGTTCCTTTATTATTGATGAAGTGTTCCAAACGACGACGAACATCGTTTTCTGCTTCAACGAACTCTGGTAAATCTGTTGAAATATGTCCTGTACGAATATCTGCAGCTAAGTAACCTCCGATTGTGTATGGTAAAACGAAATATCCATCAGCCAATCCTTGCATCAATGCAGAAGCACCCAATCTGTTTGCTCCGTGGTCTGAGAAGTTAGCTTCACCAGCACAGAAACATCCTTCAACCGTTGTCATCAAGTTGTAATCAACCCAAAGTCCCCCCATTGTGTAGTGTACTGCGGGATAAATCATCATCGGAGTTTTGTATGGATTATCGTCAACGATTTTCTCATACATCTGGAACAAGTTTCCGTATTTATTTTCAACTACTTTTTCTCCTAATTCTCTGATTCGAGCATCAGAAGCATCATATTCATGTAACAAGTTTGCTTTTTCTTTTCCGTAACGCATTATTGCTGCTTCGAAATCCAAGTAAACAGCTTCACCTGTTTTATTTACTCCAAAACCAGCATCACAACGCTCTTTCGCAGCACGCGAAGCAACGTCACGTGGAACTAAGTTACCAAATGCAGGGTATCTTCTTTCCAAGAAATAATCTCTTTCGTCTTCTTTTAAGTCTCCAGCTTTCTTACGTCCTTCGCGAATAGCGATAGAATCTTCAATTTTAGCAGGTACCCAAATACGTCCATCATTACGCAATGATTCTGACATTAATGTCAATTTTGACTGGTAATCTCCCGAACGAGGAATACAAGTTGGGTGAATTTGTGTATAACAAGGGTTTGCAAAGAAAGCCCCTTTTTTATGTGCTCTCCAAGCTGCAGAAGCGTTCGAACCCATTGCATTTGTTGAAAGGAAGAATACGTTTCCATATCCACCTGTTGCTAAAATAACAGCATGAGCAGAGTGACGTTCTATCTCACCAGTAACTAAATTACGTGCAATAATACCTCTAGCTTTACCATTCACAACTACCAATTCAAGCATTTCGTGACGGTTGTACATTTTAATTTTTCCTAAACCAA
>DAIOWV010000062.1:0-17363 GCA_036758285.1 Taishania sp.
AATTCAATTTCATTCTTTGAAGCTTGTAAAAATAAATTATCTATCTCCTGATTTCTGGATTTTTGAAAAAAATGATACGTATAATAAATACCATTCCAACAAATAATCAACAAACTAATTGCAAGTACATTCACAATTGTTCTGCCAATATTATCAGTTTCTGATACCTCCTTCAATACGTACACTTCAATTAATGAAAGACATAACTCAATAAAAAAAGCAGTTGTAATCGAAACAAATATCAATCTTGGAATTAAATAAATTAATTTTTTATTGACCCAATCCATTCGCAACATCACGATTTTCATTACATGTGTAAAAAAAATACTTAAGAAAATCATGAACAATAATTGAATCAGCAAATTTGAAGTTATTTCTTCAGGACGATTGATATAAGCCGACAAATAGATTAAACTAGAGTAACCAGCCCAACCAACTAGTTGAAAAATCCAATACAGCTTCTTTTCCGTTTGCATAAAACAAAAATAAAATTGTTTGTACAAAAAAACTACAAAAGTTTACAAGTGGAATAAATAATCAGTTAAATGGTTGATTTCAACAATAAAAAAGGTGCTTAAAATGAATTAAGCACCTTGATTTTAATAACTGTATGATTAAAAATTAATTACAAATTTTTCATTCGGATTTCTAACCTTTTTCATTGGAGCCAACCAGTCCTTTTCTGCATCAGAGTATCCAACATACATTAAAGTTACACTTTTAAGACCTAATTTTTCCAATCCCAACACTTCATCAACAACTGCGTTACTGAATCCTTCTGCTGGTGTTGTATCGATTCTTAACTCAGCTGCTTGTGCTAATGCCAATCCTAATGCAATGTATGTTTGACGAGCTGTGTGAGCAAAATTCAACTCTGCTGGCTCATTTAAATAAATCTCTTTCAATTTATCTGTATATGCATTAAATCTTTCTTTTGGCAAATCTCTTTCAGCAGCAGTAAATGCATACATTTCATCTATTCTTTCCGCTGTGTATCTATCCCAAGCTGCAAATACTAATACATGAGAACAATCTCTCATACAATCTGGATTTAAAGCACCAGCAACTAGTTTTTCTTTTAAATCTTGATTTTCTACAACCAACACATTAAATGGTTGTAATCCAGATGAAGTTGGTGCTAATCTAGCAGCTTCAACAATTTTATCGATATTTTCTTTACTTACTTTTTTTGTAGAATCGTATGCTTTTGCTGCATGTCTCCAATTTAAATCTTCTATTAATGACATCTTTCTTCTTATTTGTTTATTTAATAAAATTTGAATTCAGTAAATATTATTCGGAATAGGATAATTTTAATTCTGCAATAAATCTATTTGCAATTTACAAGTTGAATTAAGCACTTTTATTTATTTGTAATAATATGCTAAAAGCACGAAAATCATGGCAAGTATAGCAGGTAAACCTTGTTTAATAATGATACTTTTTGATGCTGTCAATCCTCCGTAAAGAGCTGCGACAATTATACAACCTAAGAAAAACACGCTTACATTGAACGACCAAACTGGATCTGAAATTAAAAATGACCACACCAAACCTGCAACTAAAAATCCATTGTACAGTCCTTGATTGGCTGCCAATCCTTTTGTAGGTTTAAACAATTCATGTGGTAAAGATTTACCAAAAACTTTCTTACCTGCAGTCTCCCAAGCAAACATCTCCATCCAAAGAATATAAACATGTTCAATCGCGACTATAATTGTGAGTATTATTGCAATAATTTCCATTGTAAATTAATTTGAAACGGTTAATGTTACTTCAATATTTCCTCTCGTAGCGTTAGAATAAGGACAAATTTCATGAGCCTTTTCAATCAACACTTGAGCTTCTTCAATTGAAACACCAGGAATTACAGCGTGCAATGCGACTTCTAAACCAAATCCTCCATTTTCAATTTGACCGATTCCAACTTTTGCAGAAACAGTGGTTTCTCCAGTTTTAATTTTTGACAGTTTTATCACACGATTTAACGCACTATCAAAACATGCTGAATAACCAGCAGCAAACAACATTTCGGGATTAGCAAAATCGTCATTAGCACCTCCCAAACCTTTTGGCATTCTAACCTCTAAATCCAAGACATCATTCTCACTTTTCACATGTCCATTTCTACCTCCGGTAGCTGTGGCACTTATACTATATAACACATTCATTTTGTTTGATTTAATATTTTACTTATTAATTCTTTTAAAGTTGCCAAATCTTCTAATGAAATATTTAATGATGATACTAATTTGGAAGGAATTGTGATTGCTTTTTCTTTCATTTCGGAACCTTTATCAGAGAGATTAATGTTAACAACCCTTTCATCTGCTTTACTTCTGGCTCTAATAATCAATTCTTTTTGTTCCAAACGTTTCAACAATGGTGTAAGTGTACCACTATCTAACTGCAATTTATCTCCAAGTTGACTCACCGTCTGCTCATGTTCCTCCCACAAAACCAACATTACAAGATACTGAGGATAAGTTAAATCTAACTCTTCCAATAACGGTCTGTAAAAATTAACGGTTTCTTTCGCCAAAACATAAATTGGAAAACAAACCTGATTTGCAAGTTTTAATTGACAGTCATTATTTATATCATCATTTTTCACAGAACAAAAATATTGCAAAATTTAATTGCACACAACTTAATTATAAAAAATAAGTTTTATTTAACAAATGAAAAGATAGTATTAAACCTTTAACATCCCTCTAAACCCTCTGGCAGCATAGTAAGATTCAGCACCATTGTGATAAGTAAATGTTCGACCAAATCTCCAATCTCCAAAAAGTGCTCCTCCTAATTCGCGAACTTCCTTAGGTGTTTTAATCCAACTTGATGATTTAGCATCGAATGGTCCTAACTGTTGCAACTTTTGATAGGCTTCTTCATCAAGGATTTCCACTCCCATTTCTTTAGCCATACCAATTGCACTATGTTTAGGTTTATGCTCTTTTCTAGAATCCAAGGCCTCTTGATCATAACAAACACTTCTTCTTCCCTTTGGAGTTTCGGCAACGCAGTCACAAAAAATAAATTGATTATTCTCAAAACCGATTACATCTGGTTCTCCACCAGTGTCTTCCATTTCGTTAAGAATCCACAATTTATCTAAATTCACATCTAATTTAGATTGAACATCACTCCATTGAATCCCTTGATGACGATTCATGTTTTTTTCAAATCTTTTCTGAAGTATAGATAACAATTCTACTTGTTGCTCAGGAGACAGTTTTTTACTCATAATATTCAATTATTTCACTTCAATTTCAACTTCATAACCTGTATGTTTCCTGATATTAATCACAGAACCATCTCTAAAAATTAAATATTGACCTTTAATCCCACTTAATTCACCTTCAATTAATGGTGTTTTATCTAAAGATAAACTTTTTATTTTTTCAGGATATTTGACAACAGGAAAATTCATCTCAACTATTTCATCGTTCTCAGAAAAATATTGAGTCAAATCAGATGGCAATTGGTCGTGTAAAGACCATTTTTCCTCCTCCAAATCAATTGAAAAATCCACCTCGTTTTTCAACATACGCTGCCAATTTGTTTTATCAGTAAAGAAGCTTTTAAGAGCTACTTCCAAAACTCCTGCTTCATATCGATTCGGTGTTTCAGCTAATCTAATCGCAAAAGCAGCACCTTGATCTATCCAACGAAAAGGAATCTGAGTAGATCTCGTTACACCAACTTTCACCGTATCAGAAGCAGCTAGATATACTACATGTGGCTGATTGTGATGCTTGTCTTCCCATTCAACATCACGACCTTGCCCCAAATGAGCTTTGCATAATTCAGGTCGCAAAATACATTCCGACGCTTCTGGAGCTGATTGAAAACATTTAAAACACAATCCATCTTGAAATGTCTTCTTAATTTTAGAATGACAAGAAGAGCAAAAAATAGAACCTGTAAATTGAATAGAGATGTTTTTTCCAATCAATGTATTTACAGTCAACTCACTATCAAGAAGTAAACGGTATTCAATCGGTGTATTGAATACCGTTTTCATTTTACTTAAAACGCCTTTCACTATTGCTCTGGTAAAATTTTCATCTTATCAGCAAAATGATAACAATAATCGCGAAGGTCTTCACAAATATTTTTTTCACCGGTAGCTTTTTCAAAAGTGTCTGCCATTGTCAACAAAGTTTGATGAAAAAACTGTTTCATTTCTTCTACCGACATATCTTTTGTCCACAAATCAATTTTCATGGTGTTATTTGCATTGTGATCCCACAACGAAAGCATTACAGCTCTTGCAGGAGCATTTTCAACATCTCCATCAGTAGCTGTCCACTTAATTCCAAGCGGTAAATTATTTTCATTTAAACCAACAGAGACTTTAATCTCTGATGTTTTTACAATCTTATTTTCTGAATCCATTTTATTAACTATTATTTTGGTTCGTAATTTTGTAATATATCGTTATAGGGTGTTTTCAAGAGTTCTTCAAAAGTAGTTTTTGTGTTTTCCATGTAATTTTTCACCATCTTCCAACCAAGATATTGCCCCAATCTATCTGGACCTTTATCTGGCAATCCAGCGGTAAAAGGACCCTCTTGTAGAATATTTTTAGCATTTCGTTCATCATTTTTGAATAAAATCTTTTCATCTACCAGATACTTCCAAAAATTATATTCATTATTCTCAGCCCACTTTAAATCTTCTTTTGAATAACGGATGATGATGTTTTTATCAACCAATGGCATTCCTGCCTCTGTTAAATAAATTGCTTTACCATAATAAATCATTTCTTCAGCTAAATTTCCATCTACCTCTGTTATAATATGCGTCAAAATCCAAGATAAAACAGCATCTCTTTCAAGATACGTTTTATCAAATCCTTTTTTCATCCAGTCATAAAATGGTTCTGAAGGTAATGACTTAACGACAGGAGAATTTTGTCCTAAATACTGTTCCAATCCAATACCAATTTCATTTTCTGTACAAAAAGCACTGCTATTGAAAAGTGAATTTTGGAATACTATATTCTTTGGTAAATGAGCTTGGGGCAAATGTGTTTTAATTCTACGAAATGATTCTACTAAATTCGTTTTGTAATTTGACAAATCACTGAAGCTTTCTGAAATTTCCTTTTCTAATTTTTGAATGGTTTCATCTGCTCTATATTGCAATATACTATTTACAAAAGCTGTATCTTGAACTTTACCAATACGCATACAATACCCAATTTGATAATCAAAAATTTCTGAAACACTAGCTGATAAACTGCGTTGCATTGAAATCAAATCGGAATCTGGAGTATTGTAAATTAATGAATCCATATTTACAAAACCAATCGAAACCTTTGTGTTTGTGGCATCTATCTCTAAAGGATCTCGTGAGCAACTACCCAATACTAAAAAAAGAAGGGTTATTATAAAAATGTTTTTGAGTATCATTATTTTGTGTAATTTCGCATCAAAATTAGTCAAAATTCAATGTGAATTCACTAACTTTTATTTTAAAACAACTAAAATAATAAGATGAAAAAGATTTTACTTTCAGTTATTGCTCTTGCAACTTTACAAATTTCGATGGCACAAGATGCAGCTGACAAAAAATTTCAAGCAGGACTTGTAGCTGGAACAGGATTAAACTTCCAAAACATGGGAACAAAACATGTTGAAAAAAATGGAGTTGGAAGTGACTTCTTAATTGGAGGGAATTTAAATTACATGTTCAACGAATCAATCGGATTGACTACAGGAATTGAATTTGATTTTTCTAAGACAAAATTTAAATCAGGACCAAATCAATTGTATTATTATTTTGATGATTCAAAAATCATTGGTTTTGAAGATAGATCAACTGCAAAAGGAATTTTCAAGATGACAGAAAGATCTCAAAAGTCAACTTATTTAACAGTACCTACAATGTTGCTATTTAGAACAAAATACATTGGATACATTCGTTATTTTGGTAAATTTGGTATGCGTCATAGCTTCCTTTTAAGTCAAAAATCGAATGACTTAGGTCAAGCGTATACAATTACTCCAACTGGTTTACCCGTTGAAAGTGCTGGAACTACAGGTCAAGAAAATATGAAAGCTTCTAACGAGGTTTGGTTTTACAAAGGTTCAATTGGTATTGCTGGTGGTGCAGAGTGGAATTTTTCAGGAAGTACATGTTTAGTCGCTGAGTTAGGTTACTATTATGGAATTACACCTTTGTATTACAATAGAAACAATGCTTATTTGTTCTACAATGATGCAACAACTATGACTCAAGTAGCAGTTTCAAACAAAGCTACACAAGGACAATTACAATTAAAAGTTTCAATTTTATTCTAATTTTAAATAGTTAAAATTTTGCAAGTAAAACAAGTAGCTGATTATATTCAATCCTGGTTAACCGAATACCTTCAATCATCTGGAGTTTCAGGTTTTGTTGTGGGTATTTCTGGAGGAATTGATTCGGCACTTGTATCAAAACTTTGTGCGTTAACTGGTAAAAAAACACTATTGTTGACATTACCAATTCGTCAAACAAAATCGGAATATACACGTGCAATTAAGCACATGAATGAATTGAAACAAGAGTTTCCAAATGTTGAATTACTCGAAGTTGACTTAACCTCAACTTTTGAGACGTTTGAAAAAACAATGCCATTTGATTTGGTAAAAAATCATTTAGCAATGGCAAATTCACGCTCCCGACTAAGAATGACAACACTATATGCAATTGCACAAGCAAACGGATGTATCGTTGTAGGAACAGGGAATAAAGTGGAAGACTTTGGAGTTGGATTTTACACAAAATATGGTGATGGGGGAGTTGATATCTCCCCTATTGCTGATTTATATAAAACACAAGTATATCAACTTGCTCACTTTTTAAATGTTATCCCTGAAATCCAAGAGGCAAAACCAACAGATGGCCTTTTTGAAGATGGAAGAAGTGACGAAGATCAAATTGGAGCTTCATATCCCGAGTTAGAATGGGCAATGGAATTTACTGGAGATGAAAAAGAACTAACAGAACGTCAAAAAGAAGTTTTGTCGATTTATAGACGTTTAAACAAAATAAATCAACATAAAATGACCCCAATTCCTGTTTGTTTCATCCCTAATTCGTATCTTTAGAACACCTAAAGAAATTAAATGAAAAAACTACTTATTTTATTACCATTTTTAGTCACTCAAGTTTTAGGACAAATAGACTTCAACAATTTTATCACCTTACAATCTTCTGGTAAAATACCATCGGACTTTTCAGATTTAGCTAGAGAAAAAGTAGCAGGTGATGATATTAGAAATGAAAATCTGAGCAAAAAAAATGATACTCAGTTCAAACAAAACATACATTATTCTTTAGATAAAATCATTCATTCTGGTGAGTGCGTGTACGGCGACCCAATATCTAACTACATTTCAGATGTAGCAAAAAATCTCCTAAAAGATGATGAAGAACTCTATTCTAAACTTCGCTTTTATACATTAAAATCAAATGTTGCAAATGCATTTTCAACACATCAGGGGATTATCGTGTTTACAACGGGGTTAATTTCACAATTTGCAAATGAAACACAACTAGCTTTTGTATTAGCTCACGAAATAGCCCATTACAAAGAAGAACATGTTGTTCAAACTTTCGAATGGAAAACACAGAACAAATACAACAGAGAAAATTTAGGTCAATTTAATAATTACTCTAAAGAAAAAGAGTTTGAAGCAGACACCAAAGCAAGTCAAATGTGCTTAGACGCTGGTTACTCAGCATCAGAAGTTTACAATTCTTTTGATGTTCTTATGTTTTGTCATTTACCTTTTGACGAAATAAAATTTCCTTTAGATTATTTCAATACGCCACTATTTTATGTTCCTGTAAAAGAATTTGGTAAAGACGTTTTTCCAATAAAAATGGATGAAGCTTACGATGATGAAAATAGTACTCATCCTAATATTGAAAAAAGAAAAGAAATGATTCGCCCACTTTTAGAAAAGAGTTTTGGAACAGGACAATCTTTTATAAATTCAGAAACAGAATTTAACACAATCAGAAATTATGCTCGATTTGAGTCGATTCGAACGAACATTATTAATCTTGAACTTTCAAAAGCTTTGTACCAAATCTTTTTACTTGAAAAAGAATTCCCAAATAATTTTGCTCTTGAAAGAATGAAATGTCATGCTTGGGTTGGTCTACTAAATGCAAAAAACAATGGATATTGGTCCGATGTGGTAGTTAACAAAAAGGAACTAGAAGGAGAAAGTGCAATTCTATACCAATATCTTAGAAAATTGGATAAATATGCATTAGCAGCTCACACTTTGAGAACTTTAGAAGATGCTTCAAAAAAATATCCTGAAAATGAAGAATTAAAAAAACTCTACAACTCAAGTATTTATTCAATTGCTAGTAATTCAATTTGGAGCTGGAGTAAGTATAGCGACATTCCGTTTCAAGAAGCTTTTACAAGCAATAAAGAGACAAAAGACACTTTGAGTAATGAAACAGTTACTGAGGTAACAAACACAGATAAAGAGTCTTTATCAAAATATGATCGAATTAAAGGTACAGGTACTGGGAAAAATACCTCTACTAATTCTGTTATTGCTGATTCTGCTAATTACTTCTTATTTGGAATATCTGATTTGATTACTTCAAAATCAGTAATTAATACATATAACAACTACCAAACAGAAATTAACAAAAAGAAAGAGCAAGAAAATATTAAGAAAAAAAATAGTGAAAAAATTAAAATTATCGAGAACAAATTAATTGTTGTAGAACCAACGACTTACTACTACTTAAGAAATAAACATGATTTTTCAAAATCCGATGTTTATCAAAATAAATTAATTGACGCGATTACTGATGTAGCCCAAAAACAAAATATCAAAATTTTTGACTATAGTACAAATACACTTGATCAAGGAGGTACAGCTCTATTTAATCAAAGAAGTACAGTAATGAATTATTTAAAGCAATATGCAAATTTGAACGAAAACACATTATTTGTACCTGTTGACTATGAACTCATTCAAGGCATACAACAAAAGTGTGGAACAAATAAAGTTTTATTTACTTGGACAGAGTATTGGGCAGGTGACAGAAGTATAGTTGGAAATATTATCACTGGTATACTTGTACCACCAACACTTCCTTTGATGACATTAAATGCAGTTGGAAAATACAATACATGTAAATTTGTATTTGCCGTTATTGATATGGAAGCTGGTAAATTGGACTATACTTATTCAAATACGATGAAATCTTCCGGAGGGTCTTTAGTTTTGAAAAGTGCCATTTACAATTTATTCAACGTTAAAAAATAAATAATATGATTCGATATTATTATAGTATAATCTTACTTTTCATTTGTTTTAGTTCAAATTCACAATATCAAGGCTACTTTGGTAAACGTACAACAATTTCAATTGACGGAATTTTGAAAGGTAACGTGTTTTACAATTGGGGAGGTGAAGAAAATATCTATAATACTGGAGAGAAAGTTGGTGAAGAGAAAGGATCTCACCTCATATCTGGTGGTTTCAATACATCATTAGCTCATTATTTTTCAAATAGAATTGGTATTGCAATTGATATTTCTTTTTTCAAAAACACGATAAAAACACCAATACAGTCGTACAACGAGTATTACAACCCATCGCAAGGATATTATTATGATGAGTTATTTACCGTTGAAAAAATGAAAATGAATACGCTTCATATCATTCCCAAAATAGAATTTGCCTCTTCAGGTAATCTACCAATTGGAATTATTCATTCATTTGGAATCGGTTATTCGAAATCAACTTTAGTTGACCAAGGTTACAAAAAAATTAGTACTATAGAGAATCTTGGAAGTTACCCTCCTTCTATAACACCAGGCACCTACTACAGCACTTACAGACCAACTAATTTGAAAGATTTACATGGTTTGGTGCTAGAATATGGAGTAAAGCTAAAACTACCTATAACTAGTTTTATGGCCTTTAACATTGGAACAAATGTTCGTTTAAACATTCCATTTCCAGACAGAATTTTTGACATATTGGATGGCGGTGGTTATGGTTTTGAAGGTGAAATTGCAAAATCAATGACTAGAACACGCGCTAGGAATATATTAGATGTAAGAGCTGGATTAACTTTTATGCTATTCTAAGCTTCCGGAGCTAATCTAAGGCGTATACCTTCAATTTCATCTGTTAGTTGGATTTGACATCCTAAACGGCTATTTGATTTTACAAAAAAAGCTTGATCCAACATATCTAACTCATCATCTGATTGTTCAGGTAAGACATGCTCAGATTCTAAATAACATTGACAAGTAGCACACATCGCCATTCCCCCACATTCACCTGCTACTGGAAGTTCATAAGATTTACACAACTCCATAACATTCATGTTCATATCTGTTGGTGCAATCAATTCATGCTCCACCCCTTCTCTATCGATGATAATTACTTTGATATCTGTCATAATCTTAATTTCTTCGCAAAGATAAGTATTCAGTGATATCTAAGAATACTAAAACCTTAAAATTAATTTCAAATTAAATCGACGTTGTGTAAGATAATTGGGTACTGCATAATATCCTCCATTTACATCCTGAACCCACTGTCTTGACATTTCATTGTTTATCCCCAACAAATTATAAACCTCAAAAGATAAAATCGCATCAGTAAAGTTTCTACTTATGAAATTTTTCTTTTCTTTTTCTTTATAAAGGAAATCATAAGAAGTTCCAATATCAACCCTGAAATATGACTTCATTCTCAATGTATCTTTGTATCGATCAAAACCTGGAGGACCATAAGGCAATGGTGAACCAAATTGCAACCCTACTTGAACACTAAGCGCTTCGAAGTTTGGCATTTGATCTTGAATCAAAACACCAATATTTACTAATTGATCTGTTGGTCGAGGAATATATCCTGGGGAAATTACTGCTGAATCCACAACAACTTGATCTGTACTATATCCAAAATAAATTTTTTCTCCAGCTGCATTGTAATATTCAGTATATCGATCATTCTTAATGTCTTCCATCGTCTTCATTACCCCCAATTTAAAATAGGAAGTTATGCCTTCGATGAATTCTCCATGTAAATTAAAATCTACCCCAACAGCATAAGCAACAGCATCATTATTCGCATAATAACGTGTTCGAACGTTTTCAATTTTGTACGGATTTACATCCCACATGTACTTATAAAATAATTCTGTTGTAAACTTAAAAGGATTATCTCTTCCCATCATGAAGAAAAACATATCATATCCTAAAACAGCGTGATATGACTTTTGTGAAAGCACATTCGGATTTAAATTTCCATTAAACGTCCTCATCTCACGATAAATAGGAGGCTGATAATACAAACCTGTCGAAAAACGAATACTTGCATTTCTTCTTTTAACGATTGAATCTTTGACTAAATACATCCTAGGATAATACATGACAGACACCCTTGGAGTGATAAAAAACTCATCATTTACACTTGTATAAGCAGCCCTCGTTCCAACAGAAAGTGCCCATTTAGAAACAGAAGCATCAATGGTATCCTTAAAAGTAAACTTTTGCTTCTCTCCGTTAACTTTTATTGTTTTTCGAATACTCACAGGATAATCTAACTTTGTTCGAGACCAGATCGAATTCAATTGTGCATAGCCTGTAGTCCGATTAGATTGGAGGTTTAATTTCCCTTTGATAACTTCCTTTAAAGTTACTTGATTATCATTCATTTGAGGCAAACTATAACCAGCAGAATCGACAAGTTTCCATTCACTCAAAACATCATAAAAATCTTCTTGTTGATAATTTAATCCCCAAAGGAAATTAAATTGATTATGCTTCGTTTTTTCAGCATCAAGAAATCCATTTCTAATTTCGTGACTACCTGTATGATAAACATTTAATATTGTTGCTCTTAGTCTATTTCGAGCGTGATCTAAAAATGTACCGACACCTAATACAGCAATGGAATCTCCAAATTCTTCTTTTGAAGGGTCTGTTTCTAACTGATTGATATAATATTGTCCTTGAATATCAAAATATTCTCGTTCATCTGAATTAAAAACAGTTGCGAAAAAATTTAATTTTGTTTTATCGTTCGTTGATTTATACGCAAATTTTGTTCCTCCCATCATTGTTCGAAAGCGAGTCTGCTCTTGTCCATCAAAATAAATCATCAAAGAATAAGCCTCACTTGATGGACCAAAATCAGTTTGTTGAGTTTGAGGTTTAAACGAATAATTATTATCTGAAATATGTGCAATCGTTGACCAAGTCCATTTTTCGTTAATGATGTAGTCTGTTAATACCTGCGCATCCCAAAAAACAGGGTTATAGGCTCCTTTTGTTGGAAGTGAATTTAAAAAATAACCATTTGAACGGTATCTTGCACCCGCCATATAACTAAATCGTTGTCTTTTACCTAATTGTTGCTCTAAATGTCCTTCAACCCCCAACATAGAAGCCATTACAGAACCTTTAAACTTTTCCGGAGTTCGATATTTAATGTCTAAAACTGAGCTTAATTTATCACCATATTGAGCATCAAAACCACCAGCTGAAAAATTCAAAGATTCAACTAAAGCAGAGTTAATAAAGCTCATTCCTTCTTGTTGACCAGCACGAGTTAAAAATGGTCTGTTAATCTGAAAACCATTAACATAAACTAAATTTTCATCATAATTTCCACCACGAACATTATAGTTAGATGTTAATTCATTATTCGAACGTGCTGCAGTTGTAAATACCAAAGTTTGTTCAATATTCTGCACTGGCATAACCTGCCAATCCCTCAATTTTAATGGTGTTAATTCAAAAGGTTTCTCGATATTTTGGATTACTGTATGCCCTTCTAAAACTTTTATATTGATTACAATTGGAGGTAATTTAGTTGAATTAATATCAGCAATATAAAACGATTGAGTTTGCTTATCACCTGCAAAACTATATAGAATTTGAAGGGAATCCCCAACAGATGCATTGAATGAAAAAACTCCATTTTGGTCTGAATAAATAGGCTCATTTCTTTGATTTACTCGAATCAAAATATCAGAAACACCTTCTTTCTTTTTATTTATACAAAGACCAGAAACAACAACATCTTGGCTAAAAGATTGATAAAAAGTTAGTAAGAATAATAAAAGCAAACTATTTCGCATGGGGGCAAAAATAACTTTACAAACGGAAATAATAAAACTTTATTATTGTTTAAATTTAGAATAATGGAAAATAATAATAGATGAAGCTGATAATCTTCTCAAAATCTATTTATTAGAATTAAATTATACGTTTTAGATTAAGTAATTTTTCTTTAATCGTTTCAAGCTTTTCAATCACTTCAGAATTTTGTGAATTGTCTATTTCAATGACTTCCTGAATAGTACTTTTTTTCTTAAGTTCTTTCTTTGCACCTTCTAAAGTAAAGCCCTGAATTTTAACTAAAGTATAAATCTTGTTAAAATTTTCAATGTCTTTTGGAGTAAACAATCGATTACCTTTACTGTTTTTCTTAGGTTGAATAATTGAAAATTCTTTCTCCCAAAACCTTATCAACGAATGATTTACATCAAAAAAAGAAGCAACCTCTCCAATTGAGTAATAGAGCTTTTTTAAATCCTTTATGTCAATTTTTGATGTCAAGATATTTTTTATTTATCCGAAATTAGTTATAATTTTGCAATCTCAAAGTAAATATAAGAATGAAATTTATTGTTTCTTTTATCGTTTTTAGTTGTTTCATCTTTTTGTCTTATGGACAAGAGGCTGCTCAAGCGATTGATACAATAAAGGTTGATTCAACTGTTGTAAAACAAGATACAAGAAATGCAAAACAAATTGATGAAATGATTTCTTTTGCAAAAACATTCTTAGGCACACCATACAGATACTCAGGAAGTTCACCTTCAGGATTTGACTGCTCAGGGTTTATTGGATATGTAATGGGAGGCTTTGGATTTTCAATTCCGCGCTCTAGTTATAGTATTGCTGAACTTGGAAAAACAATAAAGTTAGCAGATGTTCAACCTGGAGATTTATTGTTTTTTAAAGGTCGAAATATCAATAGCACTACTGTTGGACATGTTGCAATGGTTGTAGAAGCAAATGAAACGGAAATTAAAATGATTCATGCTTCTACCACTCGAGGTGTGGTAATAGAAAATTTTAAAGCTAGTAAATATTACATTCCTCGCTTCATCAAAGCAAAAAGAATGGAAAATACTCGACCTTAGTATCTACACTAATTTCTGATACGTTTTCCACCACAAATCTGGTATTTCATTTTTCATTGCCTTCTCATAGTCTCCTTGATTACAAGGCACCAAATAATGTCTTTCATATTTCTTCCCTTCACTAGCAGGATATGGCACTTCCATCCACCAACGTTGAGATTTATCGCTTTTGTAAAAAGTAATTTGTTCTTTAAAATCATCCATGTGAACAATAAATTTCAAATAGTCTTTACGTGTACCTATAGGGAAATCCCCAACACGAGCATTCACACCATCAATAAAATACCATATCATTTGAGCAACTAAATCAGATACATTTTTAGCAGCAGATTTTTCTGGCAAATAATTAAAGATTCCTAAACTTGTCAACTTGTCACTAACACCTGCATAACGGGCAATTTGACACATTTGCTCAGCATAAAATCCATTAGGATTTGTATATTGAACATCAATTAATTCGCTATATCTAACACTCGTTAAATCAATGCTTAAAATATCTGAATTTCGTAAATGTGGCTCTGCTCTTTTGAAATCGACTGCTTGCCCATAATGTCGCCATCAACCATATTGAAATCGGAATTAAATTCACCTAATCTACAATAATCAAAATATAATTTTTCGAATAGTTCAACCTCTTCGTTATCTACAAATGGAATTTGCAAACCGATATTAGAATGATTGAATAAATAACAAGGCCTTTGCACTAAAAGATGACTGATATAACCATTTGCATTCATTTCGTCTTCAGGAGAGCCAACATCTAGTTTAGAATCGATAGCGCATAAATTCACAAACTGTTCTAGTTTTTCATACCCTTTATACAATGCTACTGTCAAATCTTGTGATCCTCCAATTATTATTGGAATAACTTGATTTTTTACTAACTCGGCAACTATTTTACCAACTGCAAAGTAAGTATCATTTATCGTTTCACCAGGAATAACATCCCCTAAATCATAAATTGCTTTATCCCAATTATTTCCTCCATTTAGTTGGTACAATTGCTCTCTAAATTTCTCAACTGCCACTTCTTTATATGGTGAGTTTCGAAATTCAGGGACATAAAAAAATGCTATTCCATTCTTTTTAACCTCCGGAAATCCGCCTTCAGTATGTATATCAATCTGTTGACCCAAACCTTTATCAGATAATCGACCAAGTAAAATAGGTGTGAAATAAAAAGAAATGTTCTCCATGTTAATTGTTTGGTTCAAAACTAAGACTTAATTAAGTAGAAGATTTCTATCTGTCTCAAAAACTTTGAACGTATGGATGTGAAGAACATAAAAAAACCGATTGCAAAAAATTACAATCGGTTAGTTTATATGTTGGCAACCTTACCCAAAGGTTGTATTTTCACTAAAATCTATATCCTAGAGTTAATTGAAGCAAGAAATTCTTATATCTTGGATCTGATGAAGTACCATCGCCTTTATTATCTTGAAAATCCAATGCAGCTCTTGGAGAAACAACAACCTTACCTAGATTGATATCTGCTCCTAAGTGTAGACCAATCATATTTTTTCTCCAGTTATCATTTTCGAATTTTTTCTGTTCTTCTGATGAAAAATTACCTGCAGAGAATTTATCAGTCTGACTCAATTGGAAACCAATTTGAGGTCCAGCAACTATACTTAAAAATTTAGCTGGCCTAATTGCTAATAATAATGGTATGTCTAAATAATTAGATGTTCTAGTAAATTCATAAGGCATAGTCAAAACAGTACCAGAAGCTGTAAATCCTTTCTGAGAGAACATAATTTCTGGCTGAAGAGCTAATAGTTTACCAAGGGGTAATGTTACAAATACTCCACCCGCAAAACCTGCTTTAGGATCAGCTGAAAAATCTTCACCTTCGGTATCCCAAATGTTAGAATAATTGACTCCTGCTTTAATACCAAACGTTGGACGTACTCTTAAATCATCTTGTGCTAAAGTTGTTCCTGCGAATAAAATGATAGCAGAAAGAACACTTACTGTTTGCTTAATCATATTGTTTAATTTTAAAAGGTTATTACTGATTTTAATGTTGTTATTCATTTCGATCATACCTAAAGATATTTTTTTTTTACAACCTAACAAATAAAATCATTTTTTTTTAACAGACCTTAACGTTTTTAGTAGAAATTTTAAACGTTTTCATTTATCTACTTGTCATTCATTATAAATAATGTAGTTTTGTTAATTATCTATAGATTATTAGAAATGATAAAAAATCACTTGACAATTGACATCAACAAATCGTCTGTTCGATTTTCTCTATTAAATGGAAACATTTTAGTTAAGGAAAGATCTTTCATTTTTTCTGATCGTCAAGACTATAGATATAAACAGCAATTAGATGACTTCTGGAAAGAAACAAATTGGAAAGAGTCTGATTTTGATGAAGTAAGTTTATCTTGGTCTGAGTACCAAACAACATTAATTCCATCAAATGTATTTAACGAATCCGATAAAGATTCTATTTTTCAATTAACTTTTGGTTCAAATATACATCAAGAGGAAATTGATTACAACCGTTTGCCAATGCAAGGTATTGTTAATATATTTTCTATTCCACTTTGGGTAAAATCTTTTTTTGTAATTCGTTTTCCAAGAATTGTGATTCAGCATGAAGGAACACATTTAATAAGAGGACTTTTTTCCGAAGCAACATTTAAATTAAAATCTAAAATAAGCCTGCATCAAGATCATTTTATTGTAGCAGTCGTGAAAGAAAATAATCTTCAGTTTTACTCTACATTTGAATGGACAACAATTGAAGACATCGTATATTACTATAGTTTTTTAATGCAACAACTTTCGTTTCAAGATCAAGAAAATGAATTAGAAATTGCGGTAAACAACAATTTAGAATTAAATGAGGAGTCGCTAACAAAGGCTTTCGAAGCTGTATTTAGTAAAATCAAACTTAGTTTTAATCAATTTTTAATCGAAAAATATCAGCAACTGTGCGTATAATTAGAGGTGTTTTAAAAACAAAAAAAATTACAGTACCTAAAGGATTTCCTTCTAGACCAACAACAGATTTTGCAAAAGAAGGTTTGTTTAACATGTTGGAAAACCGCTTTGATTTCATCGACCTGAAGTTACTTGATTTGTGTGCTGGGACTGGTAACATTTCTTTTGAATGGCTATCTAGAGAAGCTGGTGAAGTT
>DAIOWV010000063.1:0-5405 GCA_036758285.1 Taishania sp.
TTAATCTTCCGAACAAAAAAATATTATTTAGTAAAAGTACGTTTTTCTTTGATTCTCGCAGATTTTCCAGTTCTTTCACGGAAGTAGAAAATACGAGCTCTACGAACAGCACCTCTTTTAACGATTTGAATCGACTCTAAAAATGGTGAAGCAATTGGGAAGATACGCTCAACACCAACGTTTCCTGACATTTTACGAACTGTAAAAGTTTCAGTAGTTCCTTCTCCACGTCTTTGAATCACAACTCCTTGGAACAACTGAGTACGCTCTTTGTTTCCTTCTTTAATTTTATACGAAACGATAATAGTATCTCCGGCTCCAAAAGATGGAAGCTCTTTACGTTCTACCAATTCGTTTTGAATTTCTCTGATAATAACATTATTGCTCATAACTCTAAAATTTCTTTCTTAATTCAATTCCTCGATTAATCGGGGGTGCAATATTACAAATAATTTATTTAATATCTATCATTTGATGAAAAACTTTTTAAATAAAAAAATATTGCCTGTAATAACTTGACAAAGTTAGTTCATTTGGTATATTTATCAAGCAAAAAAAGAAAAAGTTAATAACAACATATCATAATTATGGAAAAATTGACGATTGGCAGAATAGAAAGTGCTAGTTTCCCCTCTTTTAACTTATCCGATAAAATTGTAAAAATTGATTCTGGTGCTTATACTTCTAGCATAGACGTTGCAAATACGAGGATTGAAGGTGAGCTACTTTATGTTCAATTTGAACCGAATACAGAAGAAATATCGTTTCTTAAGTATAAAACAAAGCGAATTAAAAGTTCAAACGGTATCATTCAAGAAAGATATATCATTAAGGGTAAAATTATTATTGGGAACAATGAATTCACAACCCCTTTTTCTTTAACGGATAGAAGTGGTATGCGCTACCCTATTCTGCTTGGAAGAAAGCTGTTAAACAAACACTTCGTAATCGATACCAGTAAGACGTATCTATTAAAATAAATTATCCTTTAATTAATGGGAAAAAATTAATACCTTTAAAATAAAAAACCATGAAAAAACCTATTTATTTAGTCCCTATGGATTTTTCAACCGTTTCCATAAGTGCCTTAAAAACTGCTGTTAATTTAGCTAAAAAGAACAATGGAAGTGTACTTTCAATCAATGTAGTTGCTAAAAAATCTGAAAAGGAAAATGCCAGAACTAAATTTAAATCAATTATTGAAGAACTAAAGGAAGACGCTCAATTAGTTGATTACAAAATACTTGTAGGTAGTATCTACGATGACATTGCTAAAGCTGCAGAAATAATCAGTGCAAGTTTGATAGTAATGGGAACACATGGTGCAAAAGGAATGCAAAAATTATTTGGAAGTCATGCACTTCGTTTGGTAAGTTCAACGGCAACTCCTTTTGTAATTCTACAAGATGGAAGTTCTTTAACTGATATAAAAACAATTGTAATGCCTTTCAACTTTGAAAAGGAAAGTATTCAAATTGCTAATTTTGCAGGATTCATAGCCAAACAATTCGACTCGACTATACACTTAGTAGGTTATCATGACAAAGATGAATGGTTAAAAGGAAGATCTCAATCCAATCAATTAGTTGTGCGTTCATTATTTGATAAACACAATGTAAAATATGAAATCATCAATTTAGATAAATCTAAAACATATATTGATGAATTATTAAACTACACAGATAAAATTAAAGCAGATTTAATTGCAACTTCTTTCTTCGTTGATACAATGATGCCAACGATGAATGTTTTTGTACAAGCTTTAATTGAAAACAATAGACAAATTCCTCTTTTGACTGTCAATTCAGAAGAATTAACAATAACTTCTGGTTATTCGTTTATGTCGGTTTAGTATTGAATAAAAAAGCCTGATGTTTTTAGAACATCAGGCACCTAAACCAAAAACAAATGAAAAGCCATTAAAAACTGTTTTTTGATGAACTTCTACTTTATAAAAGTATAAAAATCAAAATTATTGATATGTTATTTTTTTTTTATCTGTAGTTTTTATTGAGTAAATGGGAAAAAGAAAAACTGTAGAATTTTAAAATCAATCTGAATTTATCACTCTTAAATGGGAAAAAAACTAGTAATAATTGGGTTTTTAGTAGCTGGAGGTGCTCTTGTCTATCTGAAAAAAGATGCCATTAAAAATTTAATTTTTGGAAAACAAAGAACAATTAACACAACAGAAGTAAAATTTCTCTTAACCGAGGATTTAACGGTTGATTCTTTAGCTAACTTTTTAATTTTTAAAGGTGTTGTAAAAGATAAAAAAGTCTTAATCAATGAATTTAAAAAACAAAATATTGACGAAGAAACAATAGATGCAGGGAAATACACAATTCTATCCGGAACAAAAATCAGTAGTTTGGTCAATGGTTTTAAACGAGATACCAATGGACATGGAATGGCTGAACAAAAAGTAAAAATGGTATTCAATCGTTGCAAAACGATTGATGATATTGGTCAAAATATTTCAAAATGTATCTCAGCAGACAGCGCTTCAATTGTAAATTACATACGAGCTCCAAAAACTCTTGAAAAATACAATTTTACAGTTCAACAAATACCAGCTCTTTTTATTCCTGATGAATATGAACTTTATTATGACACTGATGCAGAAAGTTTTGTGAGTTTCATGGCTGAACAATTTAAAGAATATTGGACAGAAGAAAGGAAAGCTAAATTGTCAACAATTGGTTTATCCTACCCTTCTCAAGCAGTTACGTTAGCCAGTGTTGTATATTCTGAACAAGGAAAAATTGCTTCCGAATGGCCAATTATTGCACGATTATACCTAAATAGAATTGATAAGGGAATGAAATTACAATCCGATCCTACATTCAAATTTTGCTGGGGTAATGCCTTAAATGGAGTTCAACGCTTAAGAGGTAAGCATCGTGACATAGAATGTGATTACAATACTTACAAAATTCAAGGCCTCCCTCCTGGTCCAATCTGTATCGTTCCTAAGAAAGTAATTGAAGCAATTTTAACTCCTGATAAGAACAACTATTTATTCATGTGTGCAAAACCTGATTATTCAGGTGAACATGACTTTACCCATTCAGATATTGTTCATGTTAAAAATGCAGCAAAATATCATATTTGGTTAAATAAAGAAGGTAAAAAATAAGATTAAAATTGGAACATTTTTTGATTCTGTAGGTATAACAATACTGTGATGAACAAATTTTGTATATTATTTTTTACACTCTGTCTTTCAACACTTGGGATAGCACAATCATATTCTGGATTGTGGAAAGGTAGTTTTTTCCCAAATGGAACTGCTGCTGATAAAGGCAAGATTATTTATCTTGAACTGACTGAAAGTAAAGATGGAGAAATTCAAGGTAAAGTACGAAATGAAGTTTACGACAGTGAAGACTTTGCACTAAAACAGGTCAAAATTAGCTCAAAAAAAGGTGATAAAGAGTTAAAAATCAACGAGACAATTGTATCAAAGAAGGCTATTGGAAGTAAAACCAATTGGTGTCGATTACAAATGACTTTAGAATACAATCAAGTATCTGGTTACCTTGAAGGAACATACATGAGTAATGAATGTAAAAACTTCATGGGAAAGCTGATTCTTTACAGATATAATGGTGCGTTTCCGGGAGAAATATCAAATCCAGAATCACAACATTGGTTTCAACTACTTTCTAAAGATTTAAAGAAAGGATTAAATGCTCCAGAGCAACGTGAAAAAGAACGAAAAAACTTTGTTTTCCAACCCATCTATTTTGATTATGATCGATCAGAAATAAAACCTGAGTTTTATGACTTCCTGAATAAATTAATTCATATAGTAGAGGGACATTCCGATTTAAGAATCAAAGTGACTGGTCATACAGATTCTGATGGTTCTGATGCCTACAATGATGGTTTATCACTTCGAAGAGCTCAGGCAATCGTTGATTACTTCGTATCTAAAGGTCTTTCTGCAGATCGTTTGGAATTTGATTTCAAAGGGGAGAAAAATCCTGCGGATACAAATAAGACAGCTGAAGGAAGGCAAAACAATAGAAGGGTTGACTTTCAATTTATCTAATCATCAATTTTCTTGAAGTGCTTCATCATTTGGAGAAATCAACAACAAAACACTTGATAATATTGACAACACAACTATAACTGTCATCATAATTACTATAGGATTTCCTTGTAAAACACCAATAATTGCTGCGACAAAAGCACCTACCCCCATCCTTATCGCACCTCCAAGAGCAGAAGCTGCACCTGTATTTCCAGTAAATGGCACCAATGATGCTGCTGTTGCATTTGGATTAATAAAACCTATCATGAATAAGATTGAAAATAAAAAAACAACCATTTGCGTGTAATGAATAAACGGAAACATTAAAACACAACCAACGGCTACAATTGTAATCACATTTAATATTAACGCTGATTTTTTAGCAATTTTCACATAATTAAAATGCTTTGACATAACTCCATTTAAATAACTTCCTAAAATCAATCCTGTTGCATTTACTGCAAAAATTAAAGAAAATGTTGATTGATCTAATTTGTAAAAAGTTTGAAACACAAAGGAAGCAGATGAAATGTAAGCAAATAAAATTGACATACAAATACTACCTGACAATGTATACAATAGGAACGTTTTATTCCTCATAATGGTATAATAATCTGATGTGATTTGTTTCGCTTTCAGTTTATTTTTATGCATATACTGGCTCGTTTCTGGAAGCAAAAAATAAATCATCAACCAAACCAAAATAGCAAATACCGTTAAGAAATAAAAAATATAGTACCAATCTGCATTTTTTAAAATTAAGCTTCCCACACTAGGAGCGATCAAAGGAGCAACCCCCATTACAAGCATAATTGATGAAAAAGCTTTTGCTCTCTTATCCTTTTCATAAACATCACTGATTATCGCATTTGAAACAACCATACCGACACAACCTCCTAAAGCTTGCAACAATCGCATAACTATCATCATCTCGATACTTCTGGATAAAGCACAACCAAATGCTGCCAAAATATATATTGCCAAACCAAACAATAATGGTTTTTTTCGCCCATATTTATCGACAATTGGTCCGTAAAATAATTGACCAACAGCAATTCCAATAAAATAAGATGTTAAAGTAAATGCAACCTGATTCTCATCTGTATTAAAATCCTCAGCAATACGCTTGAATCCAGGTAAATACATATCAATTGTAAATGGTCCCAAAGCGGCTAACACGCCTAATAGAAAAATAAGTAATGTCTTATTAACCTTAATATTTGTCATTGTAAATTTATTTAAAAAATGGTGTTAATTAACTCAACTTAATGTTGAAATTGATGGCGCTTTATTTAATCCACATTAATTTTTCTCGCTCAACTTTCATTCTAAAAAAGCCAAATTCAACAGTAATTAAATTACCAAC
>DAIOWV010000063.1:5488-15625 GCA_036758285.1 Taishania sp.
GGCTCAACTTTTGTTTTCTTTATTGGTTTATTATTGGTTTGAGTAGTTGATGCTTTTAAATTGACTTTGCGTTTACTTTCTTCACTTTTTCCTTTTTCAAGTGCAACAAAAGTTCGCATATCATCTAATAACTGTTTATTGATATCTTTCTTTTTGCTATTTGAATTGTATCGATCAATAAAAAGTTGCATTTTTTTACCTAAAATCAACCACTTATTATTTTTATCTGTTAGCTCTTGTTGAGATAAAATTCGTTTATCTAAATGTTTCTTTTTCTCAAGAAAATAAGATCTTACTTCATCAGCAGCTTCTTGTGCTTTTCGATGTTCATCATTCAATCGTTCAAAGTAATTCTTTTCTTTTTGTAACTCATTTAATAAATGATCCATTTTCACCTTTCTTTCATCAAGACGCAATTTTGCTTCACTAATAATTCGTTGTGGGATTCCATTTATTTGAGCAACCTCAAAAGTAAAAGAACTTCCTGGTTGACCTAAATTAAATCGATAAAGCGGTTCCAACGTTTCGGTATCAAACAACATACAACCATTTACTGCTTGTGGCAATTGATCTGCTTTTAATTTAATATTGGAGTAATGAGTTGTTATGACAGAAAAACATTCTGTTTTATATAATTCTTCAAAAAACACTTCTGCTAAAGCCCCTCCAAGATCTGGATCTGATCCAGTACCAAACTCATCTATAAGTAACAACGTTCGACGATTCGTAACTTTCAAGAAATGCTTCATTCTTTTCAAACGATATGAGTAAGTACTCAATTCATTTTCAATAGATTGATTATCTCCAATATCAGATAAAACCTGTTGAAAAAAACAAATTTTACTATTTGGATGAACAGGAATCAACAAACCAGACTGCAACATGATTTGTAATAATCCAACCGTTTTTAATGTAATACTCTTTCCTCCTGCATTTGGTCCAGAAATAACCAACATTCGTGATTTTGGATTCAAATGGATTCGTTGCGGAAAAGTTGGTTTTTTAGCCAAACGATTACTTTTCCAAAGAATCGGATGATATGCATCAATTAATTCGATATTCATTTGACGAACGATTCCAGGCAAATTACAATCCAATTCTAAAGCTAGACGTGTTTTTGCATTTACAAAATCTAATTCTGTAAGTACGTTTTGATAGGATGAAATTAATGGATAAAACTCCGCAATTTCTGCTGTCAGAATTTTTAATATTCGATAAATTTCTTTTCGTTCCTCGTCAATTTGAAGTTCTAATTCATTATTCAACTCCACATTTATTTGTGGCTCAATAAAAACGAGACTTCCAGTTTTACTAGAACCTACAACATTACCAGAAATTGTTCTTTTATGAGAAGCTAAAACCGTTAATACCCTTCTTTCATTGTAAAACGTTTCTTTTGTATCACCCAAAACATTTTCACGCAAAAGTTTCTTCATTTCACGATCAAAATTCCGATTAATCTGATTTCTTAAAACTTTAATTTCAGAGCGAATTTCAGACAATAGAGCCGAAGCATTATCTTTTACTTTCCATGTTTTATCAAAAACTCCATCTATTTTATCGATGATCTCTTTTGTATAAGTGACTTCTGAAAACAATTCAAACAATAACGGGTATTCTTTCTCTCTTTTATCGAAAAAATAAACCAGTTGATTCGCCAAATCTGAAGCTTTACTGAGTCTAAAAAATCCTTCCTGAGATAAAACTGCATTTTTAATTGGCAGCAATTTCAACTCTTCTTTTAATTCTTCGAAATCTAGTTGAGGAAACGTTTCACCTGTTTTACGAATCGATAGTAACTCATTTGATTTAAGCAACTCATTTTCTACGAGTTGAAAATCATTACTTGGTTCAAGTACTTGAATTCTTTTTTGTGCGGTTTCACCCACAGCATATTTTTCCAACCATATTTTTATGGCAGGAAACTCTAAATCAATTAATGTTTGGCTATCAAACGGTGAAAACATGATGCAAATTTAATGAGGTTTTTACAAAATCACTGTTTTTTAACAAGACTTTATCTTAAAAAAAGGATATCTTAATAAAGAAAAATTACACTTTAGTCAAGGCTAGGTTATTAAATCAAATAATAAGCTAAATTTCCAAGAAAAACGATGAAACTGAAAGCTACAATTCCAAATCCCTGCTCCGAAAATTGGAATCAAATGAAAATTGGGGTTCGTTCAAGATTTTGTGATAATTGTCAAAAAAATGTGATGGACTTTACATCAATAAATCGTCATGAAATTCTAGAATACCTTTTAATGAATAGAAATTCAAGAGTCTGTGGAAGAATTTTGCCAAATCAATTAGATTTTTCATATTCGGATATTCAGATTATTATTCAAGGAATTCCTAAAAAACACCAACATTCAAATTTATCCTTTTACATCTTAGCGATGAGTACCTTAATGCTTTTAAGTTGTGATGAACCCCCTACTACAACTAAAAACAATCAGAAAACGGAACTTCAAGGTCAAAAATGTGAAACCCCAAATCAGATAAAGGAAAAAAATATCGATGAACCAGACTTTAGTTCTGTTACTCTTGGTGAACCCATCTTTTATGAAGAAAATAATTTAACAGGAGATATAGTTTATACGGAAGAAGTTGAAGAACAAGTATATTCCTACCCAACAATAATGCCCGAATATCAAGGTGGTGTTGATAGTTTATATGCTTTTATACATGCAAATTTAAAATACCCTGAATGGGAACTAAAAAATAAAATAGAAGGTACTGTTATTGTGAAATTTATCATCGATCAAAATGGAGCAATTATAGACCCAACGATTTTAAAATCTGTTGAAAAAAGTAAAAACTTCAACTCAGAAGTACTCAGAATCATTAGTGAAATGCCCAATTGGATTCCTGGAAAAAATAACAATCAAAATGTAACAACCGAATTCAGATTACCAATAAGTTTCAAAATATGACAACGTATTTCTAACAACAAAACACGACACTTTGTCAGTAAATTAGACATTGGTACAAAAATTGAAAACCGTTCTCAATAAAAAATAAAATTCATGAGAACAGGACAAATTAATGTACAGACGGAAAACATATTTCCGATAATCAAAAAGTTTTTATACTCAGATCATGAGATTTTCTTACGAGAATTAGTTTCGAATGCGGTTGATGCTTCACAGAAATTAAATTTTTTCTCTAAAAATGGTGAGTTCAAAGGTGAGTTGGGAAGTTTAAAAGTTGAAGTAATTCTTAATAAAGAAGATAAAACCTTAACAATTCGCGACAATGGTATTGGTATGACTGCTGATGAAATTGATAAATACATCAATCAAATCGCATTTTCAGGTGCTGAAGAATTCGTACAACAATACAAAGGAAAAGAAGGTGCAGAAAATATTATCGGACACTTTGGACTTGGATTCTATTCTGCATTTATGGTTGCTGAAAGAGTACAAATTAAAACGAAAAGTTTTAAAGAAGGTGCTCAACCTGTTCAGTGGGAAAGTAATGGATCTCCAGAATATACAATCACGGAAATTGAAAAAGATACCAGAGGAACTGACATCGTTCTTTACATAGCTGAAGATTCTATTGAATTTTTAGAAAAAAATAGAATTGATGAAATTTTAAATCGTTATTGTAAATTCTTACCAATTCCTGTTGTTTTTGGAACAAAGACTGAATATGTTGATTCTCCAGAAGGTGAAAAAGATGAAGACGGAAAAGTTAAGCGTGTTGCAATTGATGTTACCAATCAAATAAACAATACAACTCCAGCTTGGACAAAAGCCCCAATAGACTTAAAACAAGAAGATTACGATTCTTTTTACCGTGAATTGTATCCAATGACTTTTGAAAGTCCATTATTTCACATACATCTTAATGTAGACTATCCATTTAATTTAACTGGGATTTTATATTTCCCAAGAATTAAAGAAAATGTTGAAGTTCAAAGAAATAAAATAAATTTATACTCTAATCAAGTATTTATTACTGACAGTGTAGAAAACATTGTTCCTGAGTTTTTGACATTACTTCATGGGGTAATTGATTCTCCAGATATTCCATTGAATGTATCTCGTTCATACCTACAAAGTGACGGAAATGTGAAGAAAATTTCTTCGCATATCACCAAAAAAGTAGCTGATAAATTGGCTGAAATGTTTAAAAATGATAGAGCTGATTTTGAACAAAAATGGGATGACTTACAAGTTTTCGCACAGTACGGTTCTCTATCGGATGAAAAATTTGCAGAGAAAGCTAAAAATTTCAGTCTTGTAAAGTCTACATCAGGCAGCTATTTTACAGTTGAGGAGTACAAAGTAAAAATTGCAACCTTGCAAACAGATAAAGATGGAAAAATCGTAATTCTTTACACAAATAATCCTGACGCTCAATTTGGTTTTGTAAAAAAAGCAAATGAAAGAGGTTATGATGTTTTACATTGCGACAGTCCATTAACTCCACACTGGATTAGTAAAATGGAGCAAACATTTGAAAATTTAACATTCGCAAGAGTTGATGCTGATACGTTGGATAAATTAATTCAAAAAGATGAGGAAATTCCTTCAAAATTATCAAAAGAAGAGGAGGAAGCTTTAAAACCAGTTTTTGAAAGTGTATTGAAAGATAAAGAAAAGTTTACCATTCAATTTGAAAGCATGAATTCTTCTGAATCACCAATTATCATTACACAACCTGAGTTTATCCGAAGAATGATGGAGCAACAGCGTATGGGAGGTGGTGGATTCTTTGGTGCGTTTCCAGAGAAATACAACATTGTAATCAATAGCAATCATAACAAAATAACTGAAATTTTACATGCTGAAGGTGATGAGAAAAATCAAAAAGTTAAACAACTGACAGATTTAGCTTTGTTATCACAAGGTATGCTTACTGGTTCTTCTTTAAATGAGTTTATTGAAAGAAGTATTGAATTAGTTTAATAACTACTTTTCTAGATTACGGTATCGAAGTAGTTTTACATATCCTCTTATTGTTTGAGCAATAAGAGGATATTTTTTATAGATAATGGATAATATAAAATTCAAGCATGATGATTAGTGAAATCGAAAATGTACGAAACATAGCCAACAACCTTTCAGTTACTAATCTCGAAAAAGACCTCGAATGTGAAGAATATTCAGGTTATAATTTCCACTTGGATAACTTCCCTGTAAAATTTAGAAAAGCAAAAGTAACTCCTAAAAAAGTTGGATTATTCGTTACCCTTTGGAAAAGAAACAACAAAAAACAAACTGAACCTTTTCATGAAAATGATCATTTTCAATTTTATATCATTTCGGTTCAAGAAGAAACAAATTTTGGATTTTTCTTATTCTCTAAACAAATTCTGACTGATCAGAAAATACTTTCCTCACAAAAAGCAGTAGGTAAAAGAGGGTTTAGAGTCTATCCTAATTGGGTTCAGACGAACAATAAACAAGCGGAGAAAACACAATCTTGGCAAAGGAATTATTTCATCAGTTTGGCAGATAATCGTTCAGAAAACACAGAAAAAATCAATCGAATTCTAGCAGGTAATTATTAATAATTAATCTGAGTTCGGTATAATTAAGAATCTTTTATTTAGACATTCATATTGTTAAACTATCTTTACAAGAAAAATCTATGCGTCATATAATTCTGTTTTTTCTCATTTCGATTGTATCATATTCCAGTTTTGGACAGAAAATTGAAAAACATTTTAAGAAAGCAGTTTACCCTTACTATTTGTATCTTCCACATGATAGTATTTTAAACAACAATCCTCCTGTGATGATTTTTTTACATGGACGAAGTTTATCTGGGACAACGCTAGAAAGTCTTAAAAAATATGGTGTGATGAGTGAAATCATAAAAGGAAGACATTTCCCTGCAATAGTTATTGCTCCTCAAACTTCAAACGGATGGAAACCAGAATCCATCAAACAAGTTTTAGATCAAGTACGTTCACAGTATTCGAATGATAGTACACGACTTTATGTCATTGGAATGAGTATGGGAGCTTACGGAACCATTAATTTCACAGGTACTTATCCCAACTTAGTCGCTGGTGCTGTAGCAATGTGTGGTGGTGGAGATTTACAGCATGCTGAAAGGCTTTCAACTGTACCTCTTTGGATTAGACATGGTGATAAAGATTTTGTTACTCCGATTAATGAATCACAAAAAGTGGTAAATGCGATAACAAAATATTCGAATGAAAACCTCATTTTCACAATCGACAAAGGTTTGAACCATGGCGATATGGCTCGTTTTTTTAGAGGAACGGAAGTTTACGATTGGTTGTTTAACTTACAAAAAAAATAATTCTTATTCAAATTAAAGAATTCGCTTTGTTATATTTTCATTTTTAATTGAAACTTTGCTTTTGCTTTTATTCCCAAATATGCATTCGCAGGAATTCCAACCATTTGATTAGTAGAACTCGAAGGGTCTGGTGTATTGAATACAGCCTCAACAACTATCGATTTGACAGAATTAATTTTATCAATTACATCGCTATTTAATGGCACCTCGACAGAACTTTTCTTATGCATTAAACCTTGATTATTAGGTGTTCCATACAAAGATGATTCAATATTTTGAGTTCCATTTACAACTTCAATAACATTTCCAGTTGCGTCTAAAAATAATAATTTAAGTTGACCTGAAAATGGAAAAGCATTATCTAAATCTACTTGTAAAACCCCACTTTCTAAATGAGTTTTATCTTTCGATTGATTAATATTCATTTCAAACGTATCTCGAATTGTTAACGCATCCATTTTTATGGCTAGCGGCATTTGAGCTTCAATTGCTAAACGTAATCTACTTTGAGGAAATACTTCATTCCATCCTCCAGTATTATTCCCCCATGGATTGATATGGAATTTATATGCAATTTCATTTGCAGCTCCTAAATTTTCTAAGAATTGTTCAACATTGCTATTACCAGCATTAAATATAAATTCTTTTGTCGTTGGCTGTAGTGTTGAAAAACTCCCTAATGGCTGATCGATTGTAAAAACATTGTTTATTCCTCCACCAGTTAATAGGACACTGTTTCCTAAGTAGTTTGTGTTTTTAACAAACCCGATAGACCCGCTCCCTCCTACTTTTATTCCATTTTCAATAATTAACTTAACATTTGCATTTGCAATATCTATAGTACCTCCAACAATTTTATTCAATTCTTTCAGATTAAATGAAGTTGTATCTTGAAGTATCTTAGAACCAAAATAACCTCTTGCATATTCTAATTTAACATCTTTGAATTTGGCTTTGATTCTAAAAAAATGTGTATTTGTAACATTTACAGAAGTTCCATTTGGATCCGATTTAATTTTTACTCTTGATTGTAATTTATTAAACGAATTTCCATTTTGACCTGTCAAATCAAGTCTATATCCATTCAAATCAATCACTTTTTTGATTTTCCCAGGATTACTTTGACTTCCTCCATTAATGAAAAAAGTTTCAGATAAGGTTACTCCATTTTTAGTTGCTCCAGGTAATTCAATTGTGATATAAATTCCTGTACCAACAGGATTTTCCAATTCAAATTCAATTACCCCATTATTTAATTGAATGAGTTTTAATTCTAAATCTTGTAAGTTTAAAACATGTTCTTCAATTGTATTGTAAAATTCAAATCCTGGATTTACATTTAAGGATAAAATTGCCAAAGAAGTAGTTCTATCAATTGTTGTATCAGGGATTTTAACAATATCAGTTAAACTAAAATTGTATAAATTTCTTTTCAAATTTAAGTAATACAATCCTGAATTAATTTCAAGTGTTGAGTCATTAACGAACTTACTAACATCAAGACTATCATTGACAAGTGGTAAAACCCAATTAGAATTCCATGAAGCTTTCTCTTTACGACACGATAAAAAGATGAAAACAATTAATAAAGTGGAAAATAAATAACCTACTTTAAAAACAGTTGAGTTTGCTGAATTATTATTTTTTTTCATCACTTTCATTTTCATAATTATAAAGACGTAAAGTTCGATTAAACGGTTGGTTATGCCCTTTCAATTATTGCTGCATATCCTTGACCAACCCCAATACACATTGTCACTAAAGCATAACGTTTATTACTTCTTTGCAATTCTCTTGCAGCTGCTAATAAAATACGTGAACCACTCATACCAAGTGGGTGTCCTAAAGCAATAGCACCTCCATTTGGATTAATTCTGGGATCGTTATCTGCTATTCCCATTTTACGTGTACAAGCAAGAACCTGAGCAGCAAAAGCTTCATTCAATTCAAGTACATCCATTTGATCCAAAGTTAAACCAGTTCTTTTTAATACTTTTTCACTTGCATAAACTGGTCCAACCCCCATAATTCTAGGTTCAACTCCTGCAACTGCTCCTGCTACAATTCTAGCCAAAGGCTTCATATTATGTTCTTTCACAGCCTTTTCCGAAGCTATCAACAAAGCAGCGGCACCATCATTCAATCCAGATGCATTTCCTGCTGTTACTGTTCCTGTCTTAGAGAATGCAGGACGTAAAGCTCCTAAACCATCTAAAGTTGTAGAAGAGCGAATAAACTCATCCTGTGAAAAGATTATAGGATCTTTTTTCTTTTGTGGAATTTCTACTGAAACAATTTCTTCAGCTAATATTCCATTATCACGTGCGATTGTTGCTTTTTGTTGTGACCATAAAGCAAATTTATCTTGATCTTCTCTATTTATTGAATACAGTTCAGCTAAATTCTCTGCCGTTCCTCCCATGGAATCAACTCCATAAAGTTCTTCCATTTTAGGATTAATGAAACGCCATCCAAAAGATGAATCAAACATTTCAGAATCTCTTCCAAAAGGTGTTGTAGCTTTAGAAATAACCCAAGGTCCTCTCGTCATATTTTCTACTCCACCGGCTATATATATGTCTCCAGATCCATCTTTTATAGCTCTTGTAGCATTGATTGCTGCTGCCAATCCAGAAGCACAAAGACGATTCACAGTTTCGCCAGCAACTTGAAAAGGTAAACCTGCTAATAAACCAGACATCCTAGCAATATTTCGATTGTCTTCACCAGCTTGATTTGCACATCCCAAAATAACATCTTCAATCAATACTGGATCTAACTGAGGATGCTTCTCTAAAATTCCTTTAATTGCAATTGCAGCTAAATCATCAGTTCTTACTGGTGCAAGAGTTCCACCAAAATTTCCGATTGCCGTTCTTACTCCATCTACTAAATATACATCTTGGGACATTACTATCTATCTTTTTAGAATTAATTCTCAAAGATAAATTTATTTTTCTAAAAATTTTCATGTAATTGAATTTAAGAAACCTAGAAAAATTATAGTGTTTTAAGTATTAAAAATACTGTTCAGCATAAAAGTAAAAACACAATCATAAAAAAAGCAGGATCTCTTTTTAAGAATCCTGCTTTTTTTATTATACCGTAAAAATGATTATTTCTTTAAATAAACAAATCCTTTGTATGTTTCATTATAATTTGGCTGACCTTCAACTCCTCCTAATTGGATAATGTAGAAATAAGTTCCTTCAGGAAGTTCATCTCCATTGAAGTTTAACTTACTATAAGATTTTCCATTCCAATCATTTTGATAATTATCACTTTGATAAACCTCCGTCCCCCAACGGTTGTGAATCCAAACTTTCGTGTTAGGATAACCTTCAATATTTTCAATGAAGAACACATCATTTTTACCATCACTATTAGGAGTTATTACCTCTGGAATAACTAAATCACAAGATACAACTTTCACATCAATTGGAACCGTAACAGAACATCCTAACGTATTCACTGCTGTTACATAATATATTCCTGAGTTACCTAGTGAAATTGGAGTAAATGAATAAAGTGTATCTGTACCAATTGAATTTCCACTAAAATCTTCCCATGAATAGTTATAAGTTACATTCGGGTTTTTAATTACTAATGATAAATTTTTACCATTACACACTTGAACAAAGTTTGAAACAAGTTCTAATGTAGGCAAATTACCATCACACTCTGGACAATTTGCCGGAGCAGTCACTTGAACTGTTTGATCTGCACAACCTGTAAAGCTTGCTGTTAATGTAATATCTATTTGATTTGGAATGTCAATAACTGAAGTTCCACTTACAGTACCTGCTGTTGTTGCAACTGTAACTCCAGGGATTGTAACAAAGTTTACGCTAT
>DAIOWV010000064.1:0-15338 GCA_036758285.1 Taishania sp.
TTTGGTAAAAATCTTCTTTTTGTTTTGCGGTTTGAGTGAGAAACATTATTTCCTACCATTACCGACTTTCCTGTAAGTTGACAAACTCTTGACATTTCTTAATTGTATTAATCCTAAAAATTCTAAATGGGGTGCAAAGAAAAGTATAATTCAATACAAATCCAAATTAAATTTCTTATTTTTTTAACTTTCTAAATTTTAATTGTTAATAACTCTTGAAATTCAAAAGCCATCAACAAAGGCCGACAAAGATAATTGAAATATTCTTATTTTACTATCTCTTGTTTAATAATTATCTAAATAACTGAATCACAAATAGAAAATTGTTAATAAACAGCTATACAAAAGATTAATTTAAAAAAGTAATAAAACAAAAAGAGAAGTAACAAATATCACTTCTCTTTATATTAAAATTAATTTAGAATTATCTTGCTGAACTAAAATCTTCAGTTGTGATTGCAACTTCAACCTTACCTGGATATTGTTCTAATGCGACTTTTAAACATTCTACCGCATTTTTTAGAGCATCAATATTTAAAACATACGCCAAACGAACTTCATTCTTACCATATCCTGGTGTAGAATAAAAACCACTTGCTGGTGCCATCATCACCGTTTGTCCTTCATGTGAGAAATCCTCCAAAAGCCATTGACAAAATTTATCAGAATCATCTATTGGCAACTTTGCAACACAGTAGAATGCTCCGCTTGGTTTTGGGCAAAATACACCTGGAATTTCATTCAGTCCATCTACTAGTACATTTCTTCTTGCAACATATTCAGAAATCACCTCATCAAAATAAGATTGAGGTGTTTCAAGAGCTGCTTCTGCTCCAATTTGTTCGATTGTAGGTGGAGACAAACGAGCTTGTGCAAATTTCATTGCTCCAGCCATCAATTCTTTATTCTTTGAAACCAAAGCTCCAATTCGAGCCCCACACATTGAATATCTCTTTGATACAGAATCAATCATCACTACATTGTTTTCAATTCCTTCCAAATTCATAACTGAATGAGGAACTGCACCATCGTAGCAAAACTCACGATACACTTCGTCTGCAAATAAGAAAATATCATATTTTTTAACAATCGCAGCTAATTGATTTAACTCTTCTTTACTGTATAAATAACCTGTTGGATTACCTGGATTACAAATAACTATTGCTTTTGTTTTACTTGTAATTTTTTTCTCAATTTCTTCAACTGGTGGCAATGCAAAACCATTTTCAATCGAAGCTGTAACTGGTACAACCGTCAATCCTGCCATTACCGCAAACCCATTGTAATTGGCATAAAAAGGCTCGGGAATAATTACCTCATCACCTGGATCACAAGCCGTCATAAAACCAAAAACTAGTGCTTCAGAGCCTCCTGTTGTAATGATAATATCATTCGCTTCCACATGAATTCCCGATTTTTTGTATGCTATTGCTAATTTCTCACGATAAGAAGCAAAGCCTGCTGAATGACTATACTCCAACACTTTAATATCTGCACTTTTCATTGCTGAAATTGCAGATTCAGGTGTAGCTATATCTGGCTGACCAATATTTAAATGGTGAACTTTTAATCCTTTTGCATATGCTTGTTCAGCAAATGGAACCAATTTACGTATTGGTGAAGCAGGCATATCTACAGCCTTATGGGATAATTTTGGCATATCTATTACTATTAGAAATGCAAAGATAAAGGATTAATTACAATTTAAATAAAAAAGCTTCTTACAAAAGGAATTCTATGAAATAACGGTGATAACAAATAGTAAATTTAATTATTAGATTGAAATAAAAGAAAATGCCTATTTTTGACAAAAAAAAATTCCCTTTACTATGAAATTCCTATTATCAATTCTTTTTTTTGTACTAATAACACAAGTTTTTTCTCAGACAACTCCGCCCACAAGCACCTTCTCTCTTGAAATGACAGGAACAAATTATGTACAGGTACCTCATAATAATTTATTTAATGTAAATACTGATGTTACTTACGAAGGTTGGTTTAACTTATGTTCCGAAGGAACTATTCTAAGTAAAAATTGGTGTAATGGTCAGGCTGGATACAATCTTTTTTTTAGACCGACACAATTAATTGAATTTACAGCAAATAGAACCTCATCATGTGACGGAATTACAGCTAGCATTAATTCGTCAAATACATTTGAACTGAATGAGTGGCACCATTTTGCTTTAACTTTAGATATTGTCGGTACTACTACTATTGTAACATTGTACATGGATCATAACAGCACTCCTGAATTTCAAACAACGATTAACTGGAATTTAAACACCAACACTGAGCCTTTACGACTTGGTGCATATAAATTTTTAAATGGAAGTATGGGACTGTTTTCTACTGGAAGAATTTACGATTTTAGGACATACAATCAAGTTTTACCTTTTGCAAGTCAGTGTCTACAAACTCCTGTCGTAACCCCAAATATGAGATTAAATTTTATTTCTTCAAATGGAACGGTTTTTACCAATACAGGTAGTGGAGGAACTGCTTTAAATGGAACTAATATATCTGGAGGTATTGCTTCAACGCCAAATTTCCTTTCAACTTCACTGTCGTTGTATAACACTTTAATCAGCACGCCTCTTGACTCCTATTGTATTAATGATTTAATTCAATTATCAACGACTAACACAGCATCTTCTTATACGTGGACTGTTCTTGCACCTGGATCAACATCTCCAATTACAATTGGAACGGAGAATTCAACTAATTATACCCCATTGAATTCTGGAAGTCATATCTTTGAAGTTACCGAAAATATTGGAAATTGTAGTTCAAAAGCACAATCATCATTAGATGTCGATGGTTGTTTAAATATCAAAGCTACAAATGTTCATTTTGATATATATCCAAATCCAACAGTTGGTTTTTTCACAATCCAATCATCAGAAAGATTGCTGAAGGTCCAAATTTTAGACAATGCTGGACGCATAGTCTCAGAAGTTACCAATTCAGATTCAAATCAAGTAATTGTAGATATATCAAAAGTTACAGATGGAATCTACCAAGTATTAACAACTACAGAGACAGCAACATACATCAGTAAAATAGAAGTAAAAAAATAATCCAGAGATGGAAGTTGGCTTGTTGGACAGATAATTGTTTAGCATTGCTTCTTTGTTATTCCGACAGGAATTAAAATTAAGTTTATTAATTGAATTTAAGTTTTATTCAAAAAATAAAAAGTTTTCCATCAATTACAGCAAAAGAGATGACATTTTTTAGCATCTCTTTTGTCTATTTGTGGGATACTATATACGTGTGCAACACATGGGATAACGAATATTTGCACCTAAGATTCCTTATATAAATACCATGAGCATTACGAAAACCATCTTGCCAAATACAGAATACAAATTTGTAATTTTATAAAGTGTTTGTTACCAATAATACATAAATTTACAATTCATAAAAAATAGTCATTATTTTGAATCGCCTGAAAATTTTCTTCATCCTTTTTATTCTTTATTCATGTCATTCACCAAAAAGCGAATCATCTAGTGCAATTATTCCAGTAAAGCAGCAAGAAATCAAAGACTCTATACTAAACATTGATTTAAAATTAGAGTTTGAACAAGATTCAATCATGAATTTGCTAAATTTAGTAGATGTACAATCCATTGATTCTAGCATCCAAATTGATTTAAAATATGCTTCAGCAGATAACTTCATGAAGCAAAAATTATATCATAAACTAACAAAATTGTACTTACAAAAAGATGTCGCTGAACGTATCGCCAAATCTCAAGTATTCTTAAAATCGATACACCCTAATTACAGTCTTCTGATTTATGATGGTGTTCGACCTGTTGAAGTTCAACAACGTATGTGGGATGCATTAGATACTATTCCTGTTGCAGAGAGAGGGAGGTTTGTTTCAAATCCTAAAAATCATAGTGTCCATAATTACGGTGCAGCTGTTGATTTAACAATCGTTGACGAACAAGGGATCCCACTTGATATGGGGGCAGGTTATGATGATATTCGAAAAATTGCTTATCCAAGTTTGGAAGCTCAATTTTTAGCATCGGGTGAATTAACTGAAAAACAAATAAATAATCGAAAATTATTACGAAAAGTAATGCAAAATCAAGGCTTTATAAATATTCCATCTGAATGGTGGCATTTTAACGCATACACAAGAAATGAAGTAAAAAAACGCTATAAAATCCTTGAGAAAGAACCTGAATAAGATACTATTACACAAAAAAGATTATCTTTAGTTTATGTGGAATCTAAAAATGAAACTTTTACTCTTAATAACCTTATTAAGTACAAACATTTTTTCTCAAAATGGTGTTCATTATCATTTCAAATGTAGTCAAGCAGCATTATCGTTAGAAGAAGGTCAGATTGATATGGCTTTTTTATTTTTGTTAGATGCATTTTCACAAAAAATTCCACCTAGATCTGCAGATTTATTCAATTTAGCCAAATGTTATTCTCAACAAAAGGACGCAGATTCAACAATAAAATACCTAAGACTTGCAACAGAAGCCAATCCAACTATTAAAAATGTAATCAAATCACACAGATTATGGTTTCAGGAATTGATTGGAGAAGCAGCTTGGGAAGAATTCACGACACCCTCCGAAGTTGTTATTCCTGAAAATTTTAAAAATATACTTAGCACTCATGATCAATTAGAGTTTCGAACACTACAAATTTACCGATTAGAAAAACTCGCTAAAAGAAAACATCAACTAGATACAACTTCATTGGAATATCAAGAGGAATTGAAGATTATTTATTCAAAAAAAGATTCATTATTTCTACTATTGGATAGTACTTTGAGTAACACTTCGAAAGAATTATTACTTGCCCCTATGGTAAACAATCAGTTCAGTAATCTATTTCGAATGATTCACAATGAATATTTATTCAGTAGAAGACAACAAATTGATGATTTGATAGCAATTGGATTTATTATCCCTGATATAATGATTGATATTTATTACAAAGAATATTATGAAGAAGAACTAGGTCAACAGGTGTTAGGGGAAGATGACGACTTTTTATTTTATGAGAAATATGGTCTGGGCTTTAACAATGATATTCGTTCATTTCGAATCTACTGTTCCTGGTTATATGACAATTAACCTTCTGAAAACAAAAAGCTCCTCTATTTCTAGAAGAGCCTTTAGTTAAATTGAAGTTTTTTATTTCAATAATTCGATAACACCTGCAGCACCTTGACCAGTACCAACGCACATTGTTACGATTCCATATTTTTGATTTCTTCTTCTCAATTCATTAATAATCTGAACTGATAATTTTGCTCCTGTACATCCTAGTGGGTGACCTAGTGCAATTGCTCCACCGTTTACATTAACAATATCAGGGTTCAATCCCGCCTCACGGATAACTGCTAAAGATTGAGAAGCAAAAGCTTCGTTCAATTCGAATAAATTGATATCATTCAACGTTAAACCTGCTTGCTTGATCGCTTTCGGAATAGCATCTACTGGACCAATCCCCATAATACGTGGCTCCACACCAACAACAGAATAAGAAGCTAAACGAGCAACCGGTTCTAAATTTAATTCTTTAACCATTTTCCCAGACATAACAAGTACAAATGCTGCACCATCAGAAGTTTGAGAAGAATTTCCAGCTGTTACACTTCCTCCGTTTGCAAACACAGGCTTTAACTTCGCCAATGCTTCAATCGTACTAGCACGAGGGCCTTCATCTGTATCAACTACATAATTTTTAACATGACGTTTCTCACTTTCATCTAAGAAAATGTGCTCAACAGTTACGGGAGCGATATCTTGTACAAAACGACCTTCTTTTATTGCTGCGATTGCTTTCTCATGAGATTTCAAAGCGAAGAAATCTTGTTCTTCTCTTGAAATTTTATAGTCATTTGCTACAGCTTCAGCTGTCAATCCCATCCCCCAATACCATGTAGGATTTTCCTTACCAACTTTAGGATTTGGAACAATTCTCCATCCCCCCATTGCCATAACAGACATTGACTCAACTCCACCTGCAATGATGCAATCAGCCATTCCACTTTCAATTTTTGCTTGTGCTAATGCAATTGTTTCTAATCCAGAAGAACAGTATCTATTCACGGTCATTCCTGGAACTTTATCATTCCCCAATCCCATCAAAGCAATTAAACGACCTACATTTAATCCTTGTTCTGCTTCTGGAGTTGCATTTCCAACAATCACGTCATCAATACGGCTCGTATCCAATTGAGGTACTGAATCTACCAAGTGCTTGATAACGTCTGCAGCTAAATCATCTGGACGATAAAAACGAAATCCTCCTTTTCCTGCTTTTCCAACTGCTGAACGAAACCCCGTTACAATGTATGCTTCTTCTTTCATATTAAAAAAATTGTATATTCTCGATTAATATAGTTTTCACCATGTCAGTAAAATTAAACATTTTTTGGAGAAATTTATTATGTACGCATATTTTTTTCAATGAAAAAATAAAAAGTTATTGACATTATTAATGGTTTCATTTTTGGTTTTTTGTTTCTTTACACTATGAATGTGATTCTGATTGGATATATGGGGTCTGGGAAAACGACTTTGGGCAAGAAACTATCTTCAAGGTTAGGGTTGAAATTTATTGATACAGATTCAATGATAGAAAAACAACAAAATTGTAGTATTCAGGAAATTTTCAATACAAAAGGTGAATCGTATTTTCGAGAACTTGAAAAAAAACTCATTTTTGAATTAAAAAAAGAGCAAAACCTACTCATATCGACTGGTGGTGGGCTACCTTGCTTTAATGATTTAATGGCAGAACTAAATGAACTTGGAATTACAATCTATTTAAAGAGACCTGCAAAGGAATTAGCAAACCGTGTCATTCGGTCAAAGAAAAAACGACCATTATTAATTGGTAAAACTGAAGAGGAATTACTTGCTTGTTCATAGAAAACACTTTACAAAAAAGAGAACCAATCTATGAACAAGCTCACATTGTTGCTGATCGAGAAATTCAAAACATTGTTTCTTTAGAACTTTACATTAAAGTGTATATGAAACAACATTTACTGAAATAACCTAATTGGATTCATTTTTCCCTTCATTCATTTCAATTATATAAGACAGTGTTGACAATATTGTTGCATGTTTTTTAACAAAAGGATTTGTTTGATCCCAGACATATCCAGCAAGTACAGAACAAATTTGTTCCATAAATTCCTTATTCCTGTTCTTACTAAAGAAAATTGTTGGTAGACGTCCATCATACCATGCATTTACGTAGCTTCGGAAAACATTTATTCCTTGCTTCATGTGATCACTATAATCTTGTTCCCAGTTGACTAATTCACCATCTAAGTGTTTTGCAGCCAATGCTGCAGATTTATATCCTGATGCAATAGCGAACATCACACCAGAACTAAAAGTTGGATCTAAAAATTCTGTTGCATTTCCAGCCAAGACATAGCCTTCACCATATAATTGCTTAACCGAAACAGCATAATTCATAACTGTTCTTGGTTCAAATTGAATATCTGGATTGGCAAATCGTCCTTCTAAACCTGGAAATTCTGCCAATAATTTCAAAAACTCTTGATTGTCATTTGCAGCACATTCCTCAATAAACTCAACGTCCGAAACAATACCAACAGAAGTTGTTCCATCAGAAAAAGGAATTGACCAAATCCAAGCTGAATTGTTCCTGAAAATGTGTACAAAAATATTCTTCCCTGCATTTTCAGTTCGATTTACATCTTTTATGTGGGTAAAAATAGCTCCTCTTGGTGGTGTATTTACTGGTATTTCTAAGTCTTTCAAACGAGGTAAGACACGTCCATACCCGCTGGCATCCATTAAAAATTTAGCTGTTACAGTTTGAGATCCTAATTCTGGGTGTTCAAAATGTATCGTTTGAATTTCAGCTGAATTTTCAACGGCAACAACTGAAGCTTCGTGAATGACAACAGCTCCTCGTCTCTCTACTTCTCGAATCAACACATTATCGAAATCCGCTCGTTTAACTTGCCAAGTGTAACTCCAACTATCTTTTTTGAATTGGTCAACAAAAAAGAACGGACAATCACTATCTTCATGATGAAAACACACTCCATTCTTGATTTGAAAATTTTGAGCTTCCAAGACAGGCAATAAATCTAAATCATCCAGATAATCCATTATATGAGGCAACAAACTTTCACCAATAACAAATCTAGGAAACGTCATTTTTTCGAGCACCAAAACAGATTTTCCTTCTTTAAGTAATTTTGCTGTTGCAACGGATCCAGCTGGACCAGCTCCAATAACCACCACATCATACTGACTATCAATCATTTTAATGAATTTATTTTATTGACAATTTCCTCACCATTGACAAAGTTAAAACTTGTAACGAGTGCACCAATAGTTGCACCCAAAATTCCATGAAAAACTATATTTTGCCCTGTAAGATATAAATTTGAAATCTTTGTCCTTGGATTAATTATTGTTTGAGCAGGATCATTGAAATCTTTTTCAATCCCATACATTTCACCTTCTGGAGTACCTAAATAATCTTTAAAAGTTAATGGCGTACTGCTGTATACTTTTTCAATTTTATCTCTCAAATTTGGATATCTTTCACACAAGCGATTAATTATTTTATTTTCAAAAAATAGTTTTTTCTCTTCATAACCAAGCCCCCTATTCGAAGGGCTAACAATTGTATTGAATGTAGTATTCCATTCATTAAATTCATCCTTTTTTAGATAAACCATAGCTGATAAACTATCTGCAAATTCTGTATTTTTTGAAGATGAAGATGTACAACTAAAAATCACTTGAGGCCAACTATCCGAATCATAATCAACTGTATTCCAAACTTCATCAGTAAAAAAGTCATAAAAATTATGGTTGATATAAGGAAATGAATTTTCTTTTAAGTTTATGTTCACAACAAAGCAAGCAACAGTATTTTTTAAAGATTTTATTCTTTTAACCGTTGCAGGTTTAAAATAATGGGCACCTAAAGTTTCCATTGTAACTGAAGGATGCAAATTTGAAATAAAACTAGTTGCTTCATACTGTTCTCCATCTTGACAGATGACACTTGTTAGCGTATTATTTTCATCTTTCACACCAGAAACAACTTCTTTTCTACGAAACAAGTCACCACCATTTAATCGAATTTGTTTGACCAATGCTTTCACTAATTGTGCACCACCATCCGCTAGTCGATAGCTACCATTAATGTAGCTGTTTAAAATTAAAGCTACAACATAAAGTGGTGTTCTTTTTTTATCTCCAGCGTATAAAAGTCCATTTCCAAGTATTGCAGCAATTAAATCCTGATTTGTTGTCAACTCATTCAAATAATTCCATGCACTAATTGATAGTATCTCTGGATTTGTATAATAAGTTCTTTCACCATCAAGTTTTAAATTATACAGAGGAAAATAGGTACACAATTCTTGTAGTTTACTTACAAAGGTATTGATTGCAATAGATTCCTCCGGAAATTCATTTAAAAGATTTTCAGTAAACAACTCATAACCTTGCCCTTGCTTCAATATTCTTCCATTATTCAAACGAATCACATCAAAATTGTCATCCATTTTAATCAACTTCAGCTCTTCATAAATTTCCAAATAATTAAAAATCTTAAAGAGATTTTCTCCAGGATTTAATCCTCCGATATAATGTACACCTGTATCAAAAATACGTTTGTCACGGCTAAAAACTTGTAATGCACCTCCAATTTGTTGATTTTTTTCAAGCACACAAACTTTATAACCATTTTTTGCAAGTAGCAAAGCTGAAACTAGTCCACCAATTCCACTACCAATTATGACAACATCGTATTTTTGCTTTTCACTACTCATTTACAAATACTAACAATTATTCTTTCTTAAAATAAACAATACATTTGACGTTGTTTTTGAGTGTTCAATCATTTCAAATGTCAGCTTATTTTCCGTTGCAAAATCTTTAATATCTGAAATATTCAAAAACTCTAAATCATTTTCAACTTTATTAAATTTAAATAATTTGGTCGATAACCTTTCTGTCAATTTTGTGTTTTTAGCTCGTTGATCAAAATCTAGCACCCCATCTCTGATAAACAGAATCCCATTTGAATTAAGCGATTTGCATGCTTTATCTAGCAACTTGGCTTGTTCAACTTTAGGTAAATAATGTAGAACATCATTAAAAAACACAACATCACTTTCATAAAAATCAAATTGTTTAATGTCAGCAATTTGAAAACGTATGTTGCCATTTTTCTTCAATGAATTATCTGCAGTTTCCAGCTTTTCTACATCATAATCCACTCCAATAACTGTACGATTTATATTTCGATAATGTAAATAATAACTCAGATATCCATACCCACATCCGATGTCATAAATTACTTTTCTGTCATCTATTAGATCATCGTATTGTTCAAAGTTTGTCTTTTCGAGCTTGAATTTCATTCTCACATACCATTCTAATACAGGTCCTTTCAATATATAATTTCTCATTATAGAGGAATACCAGAATGATGTTTTTGCATTTTTCTTTTTCGATTCTACAAATGCATTTCGCATTAAAAGTTGAATCCTTTTTGTATACTCTTTATCCGTTTCTTGAAAATTAGGATAAACTTTATCGAGCGGTTGAATATAGAATTCACCTGCATTAATCATAATATCATTTTTTGGATTAATCTCATTCAACCCTACCAACAATAACGGTTGAATCGGTATATCCAATGCCTTAGACAATAAAAAAGCTCCTTTATGAAAACGATGAATTTCACCATCTTTGCTTCTTGTCCCTTCAGGAAAAATTACCAAAGAATACCCTTCATCAATTTTTTGTTTTACTAGCTGCAAATTCGTTTCGGTTCCATTTTCCACAAAAATATATCCCGCATATCTGATAAAAGGACCAAAAACAGGGGAATTATACACCCAACTTTTAACCATTATTATCACCTTAGGATTCAACATCAAAACAGCTAGAATATCTAAAAAAGAGGTGTGATTTACTACAATAATTGAAGGTTTCGAAAAATCAAGTTTATCCTTATCTAGCATGATTTTTTTCACATGAAATCCTGCATACAACGTTGATTTAGCAAGTTTTGATATAAGAAAATTCATAAACATTTGTTTCTTCACTTTCTTCGCAGGGAAAGGCAATACAATCAACAATAAAAAAATTGTTAGAAAAATACTACCAATAAAGAAATAAATAAAAAGTAAAAGACTAAAAATCAACGTAAAGAAAGTAATTGGCCCTCTTCTTTTCTCAACCCTTCTTGTGACAAACCAATTAAAAATACCAGGTTGAACATAAAGGGTAATTATCATAATCGCTGAAATCCCTATGATACTTACCAATGCAATTGACTGAATGGAAGGATGTTTTGCCAAAATAAGTGTTCCTGTACCAATAATAGTTGTTATACCAGAAAGAATGATTGCCGATTTGTAAGAGGTTAAACTATCCTTTTTCGTTTTATATTTTTGAATTAGTCCATCTGTCATGAAAATACTAAAATCATCACCTAATCCAAAAATAAAAGTTGTAAGAATAATGTTTACAAAATTAAATTTGATATCAAAAAAAGAGGTTACTCCCATGATCCAAATCCAAGATAATAGCATTGGGAAGAATGCAAATAAAGCTAGCTCAATACGTCCATAAACAACCAACAATGAAAGAAAAACGATTGAAGAAGAAAAGAAGAGTAGAAAATTAAAATCACTTTTAACTGTTGTCAACATTCCAGATGCGATTTCAGAAACATCCATTATATAAACATCATCTAGTTGTCGAATTTCACTTTTTAAATCATCAACAGTTGATTTTGATACAATAATACTTGTTAAAAGTGATGGATGATTCTCTTGAGAATTAATTAGTCTCGACATCCCTAATTGACGTATCAACTCTTCTCCGGTAGACTGAATATCATTTTTATTTTCAATAGATGCAATAAAAGGAGAAAATGCTTGTTCTGAAAAACCAAGTTCAACTGCATTTTGAATGAGTAAATCTACAACTTCTTTATTTTCTTTCCAAAATTTCAACCATTGACCTTCTTTAACTTCCCAAAGATCTTTTGAAATCATATAGGGAGCTGGAGATATTATTTCTGAAACTTGATACTTTACCTTATTTTTTTCTAGTAATTGATAGAGTTTATAAGCTACATTCTTTGATTTCTCAAGCGATTCTCCATTAGAAAAAAGGTAAAGTCTTTTTTGAATTTCAGGATTAATACCTGTAAATGATTTTTCTTTTGCTTTCAATTCTTCTGGGTGAAATGACAAATTATTCAAATCTCCATCAAAATTTAGTCCTTGAGATTTTAATAAACTAAAGGTTGTTAAAGCGACAACTCCCAAAAGTGCAATTCGAAATACCAGTTTAGAAGTTGGTTTTTCATTTTCATTGACCTCTTGGTTTTTAATTTTCAACCCAGTTGATTGCAAAATAACAGGTAAAGCGATTACTGTAAACAATGCTGCCCCTAACAATGTAAACAATGCAATTAATCCGAAATTTTTAAGTACTATCGATTGTGTAAATAACAATGCAGCAAATGCAGCAACTGTTGTGAAACTGCCTACCAGCATAGGTGTACTTATCTCACGAACAGTATCCAATAAACTTCCTGAATGTTTATAATGGGTATAAAAATGAAATGCATAATCAAGAACTATTCCGAGTAAAACACTTGCAGTTGCAATAGAAATCGCATTTATTTCAGGATTAATGAATCCTGTCAATCCCAATCCAGACAAGACTCCAAAACCAGCAGGTAACAAAAAGAAAAAAGGAACTACAACACTCCTGTAATAGATTACGAGTAGTAGTAAAATAAGTGAAACACTTATAATTGATGTTAGAAAAGTATCTTTTTGAATTTGTTGTGAATTTGCTAATGCAATTTGATAGACTCCAAAGGTTTCAAATTCGAAAGATGCATCTAGTTTCTCTGAAAAAACTGAAAGTTTTTTATCGAAATTACTTAACCCTTCATTGTCTTTTGAATCAACGGTTAAATCAGCGAAAAAAAATACTATCTGTTTATCAGAACTATACACAACACCATTCTCAACGGTATATGCACTTGAATCTGATCGTACATTAAATTGACTTAAAGTAGAGCCTAGAATATTCAAAGGATCCTTCGAAAAATAACCTCCTAAAAAGACTGAATTTGCGCCAGTCAATCTTGTTTTTACATTCTCTAATTGCTCTTTTATTGAATCATTATTCAGTTTATTAGAAGCTTTTAAATAATCTTCTTCGGTGAGAAACGCAATAGATGCATTTTGAAGATAGTCAATCATTACTGACTGATCTATCATCCTATAGATTTGTAAATTTGTTATTTCATTCGAAAAATGTTTTTCAACATTTGCTGCCAGTTCATCTAGTCGGTCAAAATTTTCATCCTCATCTTCTGATGCTTTAAATGAAAAAACAAGTTGTTTATTGAGGTTGTTTTCTTGTATAACTTTACTAAACTGCTGAAATTCTTCTCCTTTAGGAAAAATAGAATAAATATCATTGTCAATTTTTAAGCGACTAACTCCTATTGATAAAACAGCTATAACACATGATAACAAAGTCCAAAATAGGATTTTGTTTCTCATTAAAAATTTAGAAATAGAAGCAAAAAAATTACCAATCATTAATATCCAAGTAAAAATCAGACAACGAAATTAAGGTTTTGTTAGACATCAAAAGAAAAAAGTTTCAAATTCTCTTTTGTATCCCACAATGTTATTCAAAAATTACTTCGTTAGTACAATTTTTGTTTGATACTTTAAATTGTTAAGCGACTCAAATTCTATAAAGTAAACTCCATTTGATAAGAAAGTCATATCTAACTGTTTTGTACTTGCGTCAACATCCAATGTTTTCAATACTTTACCATTCATATCAAAAATAGAGACTTTCTTCAATTCATTTGTATTCCATGACACAAAGCCTGATGTTGGATTTGGAAATACATCAAATTCGATATTTTTCGTTTGAATAGAAGCATCAGACAGACAAAAATTAACAGAATAAGAACCTCCAAAATTAGCTTGTGCAGTGGTCAATTCTCCTAAAACAGATAAAGATGCATCAAGTATTTGAAAACTACCATTTCCAGAAGTACATCCAGACAATCCATCCAAAGCTGTATCAAAAATAGTGAACGTATAACAATCATCAGAAAGACAAAATTCATACGACTTTAATCCCTCATCTGCATTAATATAAAATGGACTTTTATAAATGGATTCATTACTGTTATTTTTCAACTCCCAACTTGTTTCCCTTGCGTAACAATCTAATACAATATTCAAATCAATAAGTTGAGGGTCTATCATAATATGCAATGACGAATGAAGATTGTTATTGTCTGTGATATCATCATCGATCCCATTTACCGACTGAATAGTTACTGAAAATGTATGGCTACCGGCTGTCAAAGTTGTAATAGGTAATGAAATCTCTACTAATTGTAAAAAGGATAAACTTCCAGACCAATTATACGTCAAATTTTCAACACCATCAAAACCATATTTTATAATTGCTGACGTCATTGTATTTTGTCCAGTATTTACTAGAGTAAATTTTGGAGCTACATCCGGAGCACACATTGTTCCGCTTACATTTTTTAATAAAATAATAGCTGCATCATTTGCTACCGACATACCTGGTTGATAACCTTCAACAATAGGTGTTCCAATACCATTAGGATCAAGCCAATGTTTTAATTGATTCGTTTGATCACTTCCTGTTGGTTCCCAAGATGAGGAAATCCTCCCATAATAATCAAATCCATTTGGATTCGAGCACAATGCTTGTCCTCCCCACAATTGACCTACAATTCTTTTACCATTAAACAAAGGTGAACCTGAAGAAACCCCCTCCGTTGTAGTGCTACGATCCCACTGAACTCTCCACACACCAAATGGGTCACTTGTAACCCCAGCTATTGTACTCTGCGTTGCCACAGAGGGTTGATCGTCAAAAGATATTTTTTTAATATCACCTCTGGGATGATGAATCCCATAAGTTTTTTCAGGTGTATCCCCAGTTCGATCCCAACCAGAAAAAAAAACATTATATGATGCAGGAATTGTTCCCGACTCTAAACCACCTGTAATTTCAACCAAACAAAAATCAGTGTGTAATTTTCTAGCTCTTAATGTAGAGCCTGACAATGATGAAAACGACGGTTCTGAAGATGGGTTGTTACAATCAGGTGATTCCCAATTAAATCTAAACACCCATGTAGCTGGATTACTATAGCAATGATTTGCTGTGAGTACATAGGGCTTTCCATCATATTCCGTATTGTTTATCAGGTGATTCCCAATTAAATCTAAACACCCA
>DAIOWV010000065.1:0-11905 GCA_036758285.1 Taishania sp.
AACGGGTATCTTTTTTTCCAAAAACTTCGATTTCAATCATCTTTTAAAAGTTTAATGAGGTTGTTTTATTCGAATAAATTCTAAATTCTTTCTCGGTAGTATAAATCGTATTCTTAATATTTTTAAAACGATATACTACTTTATAATTTCCTGGTTGTAATTGTATTGTATTGTTTGAAGGCAATTCATCTAAATTGCAAACCCATGTAAAAGTTCCATCTCCATTTACAGTGAAAACTTGTCCTGTGATTAAATTTGTTGCTTTATAGCTGAAAATTCCTGGAGCAACAATGTCTACTTTTGTAATTGCACTTTGTGTAACATCTACTGTAAAATATGTTCTAGGCAGTGTTAATACTTCAATATCATACTTCCCAATAATGTATTTATCTGTACCTCCATTGTGCTGTACATTGAGTGTTGATGGATTGTTTGATTCCATGATTCTCGAAGGTACTACATACGTTCGTGCACCATTTTGAACACGTGTTTGTATATAACCTTGAGGTACGTCTATTGAAATAATATTATGGGTATTTCGCTTTAATTTAATCCCTTTTAATTCTCTTTTAGGAAGTGTGTTTACAACCATGTCATATTGAATTGCAGGGTCCATGACAACGGTATCAGGCAAACCTAAACTATTTAAAGTATGTGTAAATGTATACTTCAATTCTTTTGTTCCTGCTTTATACAAAAACAAAGTTACATTCGTTTCTTTCGGTTCTTTTGAAATATTATTTAGATTGATTTGTACAGTCGTATTAACCAATGCTTTATTAACTACATTATGTAAAACCTTTTCAAAGCTTTCAGGTGTTTCAGCATCAGCATATTGTCCAATACATCTAAATTTTTCTAAATAGGACAAGTCCATTCCAAGCCCAATGACAAATGGAGTTACATTCACCCCTTTATCTTTTAGTTTTTTAGCTATCACACACGGATCATTATCACACGCTTCAAGTCCATCCGTAATTAAGATGATTACGTTTCTTGATTTAGCATCTGGAAAGTCACCTGCTGCTGCTTCCAACGATCGAGCAATGGGTGTAGTACCTTTAGCCTGAATGGTTTTTATTCTGCTTTTGATTTGTCCATGATTGTTTTTTCCAAAAGGAATTTCCAATTTAGTGTCATTACAATCTTGAAAAGTTGCAGTAATTTCAGATTGATGTCCATAAACCCTCAATGCAACTTCCAAATTGTCGATTCCCTCGAGTTCAGTTACTGACTTAGCTAACAATTCTTTAGCAGCTTCCAGTCGGGTAACTTTCCCCCATGAACCATTCATACTATTTGATGCATCTAAAATGAATAAAATACGCGTCAATTGTTCCTGTCCAACAACAGATTGGCAGAATAGAATAAATAGTATTACAAAAAAGTTCTTCAATTTTAATAATCTCCCAGTGTTTCTTCAAGCTGATTTAATGCACTTTCTAATTGTTCTGGATTTGGAGCACTTCCATGCCATTTATGAGTTCCCATCATGTAATCTACACCTTGACCCATTTCTGTTTTCATTAAAATAACCGTTGGTTTTCCTTTTCCAGAAATTGTTTTCGCTTCAGCAAAAACTTTTCGCATATCATCAAAGTCATGTCCATTCATTTCAAGAACTTGCCATCCAAAAGCTTGCCATTTTTCTTTTAAATTTCCAAGACTAAGAACATCTTCCACATCACCATCAATCTGACGGCCATTGTAATCAATTGTAGCAATTAGATTGTCTACTTTATGAGCTGCTGCATACATTGCTGCTTCCCAAATTTGTCCTTCTTGTAATTCACCATCTCCGTGTAAACAATATACAAGAGAATGATCTCCATTTAATTTTTTAGCTTGAGCCGCACCAATTGCATTTGACAAACCTTGCCCCAATGATCCTGAAGCCATTCGAATTCCCTCTAAACCTTTAGCTGGAGACGGATGGCCTTGCAATCGAGAAGAAATTCTTCTAAAAGTTTTTAATTCAGAAACCGGAAAATATCCATTTCTTGCAAGTACACTATACCAAACTGGGCTAATATGACCATTCGACAAAAAGAATAAATCTTCGTCTTTACCGTCCATATTAAACTTTTCGGGATTGTGTTTCAATACTTCGAAGTACAATATTGTAAAAAAGTCTGCACAGCCTAGAGAACCACCAGGATGTCCTGAACTAACTTCTGCGACCATTCGCACGATATCTCTACGAACTTGAGAGGCAATACGTTTTAATTCGATATTTTCCATTACTTGCTAAATCGTTTTTGTTAGATATTAATTAGCTACAAATCTAACTTTTATTATTTATTTTTTTGTAGGTATTTTGAAGAGAAATCAAATAAATTGAATAATCAAAAAAAAGCTGGTTTAAAACAACCAGCTTAAGAAAATCAATTTTTGGGTTCTATAAAAATTACATTTTTCCAGCCACAACAAAAGCTTTTTTGGCAACAAATTCATTCCCACCGTTAATATCTACTGCTTCCATTAAGATTACATAAGTCCCAATTGTTGCTTTTTGTCCATCTTCGCGAATTCCATCCCAAACAATTGAACCAGACATTCCAAGTAATTCATTATGAGAAACCGTTTTAATAGAACGCCCTCTGTCATCAAAAATTTTGATTGTCGCTAACATTCCTGGGGAATTCATTTGATAATTTATCTGTAGAACATCTTCAAACCCATCATTATCAGGTGAAACTGTTTCGCTTGACAAAGTTAATTCACCATTGTATAATGCAGGATAATACTGAGAGTTTTTACCTCCAGGTGTAGCAAATCCAATAGCTTCTGCTGCTGTATGCCAATTATTTGGATCTTGAGTTGGAAGATCTGGATCTATTCGTTCTAATGATTTTCCTTTTTTATCATCAATTAATTTGAAGTGCCATTTACTAGAATAAATCAATCGATCCATTTCTATATTTGTTGTATCAAACATACTGTAAACTGGAAAAGTAACAATAACACTACCTGTATCATTTGACATTGCAGGAACCGTTAATTGATAAAATTTCCCTAATACAGAAGCTGGGTAATTGTTAATTATATAATTTGAATCTGACCCTATAACAACGTAATCATGAGGTTTTAAAAAATAATTCGATGTAATCAGTTTGTGATCAGAAACCGATCCATTTACTAATCGAGCTATTTTCCAATCTTTTAAATTGATTAATTTATCTGTTTTATTGTACAATTCAATCCAATCTCCCCCACCAGTCATTTGATTAAACAAAATTTCATTTATAACCACATCTCCTTTACTAACTGGAGCAGGTAATGCAAATGTAGTTGTCGGATTACTCACATTTCCCCAACAATCTTGCACTCCATTGATAGTAATATTATAATATTGACTTGCTTGAATTATTTCAGAAAATTCTAAATCAAAACTCGTAACATTTCCTGGGGCAATCGTTCTAGCTACCTCTGTTAAAGTGGGATTTACTGTGATAACTGCTGTACCTAAGATTGTTCCATCTACCGGTTTGTTAAAACTAATTCGAACTTTAGATTGGTTTAGAGTGAACGCTGATACAATTGATGCTGGTTGAGTATCTGGTGTAATGTCATAAACGGAATTTTGTGCTCCTGGTGTTCCACCATTTGGATCAATTGATGATTTCCAGTTTGAAGCTTGTGAACAAGGTGCTTGTGGATTAATTCTTTCAATAGACCAACCACCAACTTGTTTTGCAACATCCTGATACCAGGATAAGTCATAAGTTATTTTATCCAATAAAATCCCAGTATTATCTGAAATTGAAATATCATCACCTGAATTATTTAAGCTTGGAAAACTTGAAACTCCTACAGCTGATGTAAAACCAGGCACAGAAGAAGTTGGGCATAAAACAACAAATTGTCCAGGAAGTAACCAACCAGTCTGAACAGTTCCTTGAGTAGAATTATCACCTAATTTCCAACCTGTTATGTTAAATATTTTATTGCTAACATTATGAATTTCAACATATTCAGATGGAGGCAATGTTCCTATAACTGGTGTTTCTTTTGGCATAAACTCATTGATGATTACATCTCCAGGTGCGGGTACATCTGCAACAAGGTAAGTGAAATTCAACGATTGTAATATTGAAGAATTACCACTCATATCCTCAATGTTTTGAGAAGAAAGACTATAAGTTGTACCATTAGTAAACGGAGTAGTTAGAATTAGATGAACTAAAGCTGGATTTGTTCCATTGATGGTAGCAGACGTAATTGCTAAAGCAGGATTTATCGTGTAATTTGATATGTTTTGTGCTGTTACAGTTGTTACTCCTTCAGAAAACAATACATCCAATTGTGTTGAATTGATTACTTGTACAGAGTTCATTGTTGGAGGAATAACATCTATTACCTCATCACCAACATACACATCGTCTAAATAAAACCTAGTCATATTTCCTGAAGTGTATGTGCAAAGGTAACCAAAATGAGTTCCAACTGGAGCCGCTGATTCTGTACCTGTTGCTACAAGCGTATAGTTTACTCCTCCTGTAAAATCAATGTTTAATGACCACAAACCAGCATTATTTCTAACCACTTTAATTTTACTTATAAATGCATTCGCTATTGTTCCATCAGCTGAGGCACAAATTTGTGATGTAACACCACCTGTTCTTTGCATCAATCTAACTGCGTCAGTTGACAAAGCTTCGCCAAGCTGCAAATAAATTCCATCAGGGTTAGTTGTTATATCTGCAGAAGTAGAAGTTAAATAAATTCTTCCAAAGTTACTTGCAGAGCCTGCAAAGTTTTGTCTAACCCAAAAACTCCATTCTGTATCGTTATAATCAGTTAAATTATGCGGTAATGACAAATAAGATGTTCCTGCAACTGTAGCATTCAACTGAAGTTGAAATGTTGGATTAACAATAAAATCTGCATTTGAACCACTCCAAGTTGGATTATTTGTAAAATCTCCATCAGAAAAATCATCAATTAATTGAGAAAAGCCAACTAAATTGGAAAGTAGTAAAGTAATAAAAAATGAACCCTTAGCCCAAGAATTCACTAATAACTGATTACGTTTAATTAATTTCATTAGAATGTAGTAACATTAATTCAGTATAAAAATAGTAAATTCGCTTGATTTTCGTATATTAAATTTTTGTTGTGATGAGAATTGCAGTCGTAGGTGCAACCGGTATGGTGGGAACAGTAATGCTTCAAGTATTAAAAGAAGAAAATTTCCCGATAACAGAACTAATTCCAGTCGCTTCTGAAAAATCAGTTGGGCAGGTAATTAACTTTGGAGGAATTGATTGTAATGTAATTGGTTTAAAAAGTGCAGTTGACTGTAAACCAGATATTGCAATTTTTTCAGCAGGTGGTGATCTTTCTTTGGAGTGGGCTCCAAAATTTGCTGCGGTTGGCACTACAGTGATAGACAATTCTTCTGCCTGGAGAATGGATCCAACAAAGAAGTTAATCATTCCAGAAGTGAATGGACATCTATTAACAAAAGAAGATAAAATCATTGCTAATCCGAATTGTAGCACTATTCAACTAGTAATGACATTAGCACCGTTGCACAAAGAGTATACAGTAAAACGTGTTGTCGTTTCCACTTATCAATCAATCACTGGTACAGGAGTAAAGGCAGTGCAACAAATGGAAAACGAACGCAATGGAATAAATGGTGACACTGTTTATCCTTATCCGATAGATAAAAACTGTTTGCCTCATTGTGATTCCTTTTTAGACAATGGGTACACAAAAGAGGAAATGAAATTAACAAACGAAACAAAAAAAATATTAGATCCACGAATTCATGTTACTGCAACTGCTGTTCGAGTTCCTGTAGTTGGTGGTCATTCTGAGTCTGTAAATATTGAATTTGAAAAAGAAGTTGATGTGGCTAATGTTCGCAAAATTCTTCATGAAACTTCTGGTATCACTTTAAAAGATGACCCGACAACCAACACTTATCCAATGCCAAAATATGCTGAGGGAAAAAATGATGTTTTTGTTGGTAGAATAAGAAGAGATGAATCTCAAGAAAACACGCTAAACATGTGGATTGTAGCCGATAATTTAAGAAAAGGTGCAGCAACAAATGCTGTTCAAATTGCAAAATTATTGGTTGAAAAAAATTTAATATAACTAAATTCTATATAGGTTTTAACCAAGTTCATTTTTAAAAAAATCAACTTTTTCCCACTCATTATTGTGATCAATATTAGTTGGAATTTGTCTTGTAGTTAACATAAATAAAGGAGAAAAAATCAATTTGACTTTTCATTTCCTGGTTCGATATGAATCAATATATTTCCAAGTTCAGGAAGTTGTTCAAGTAAGGTGTCTTTTAATTTATGTGAAATTTCATGTCCTAAACGAACAGTGATATTCTCATTTACAATCGCATGTAAATCAACCAAATAATTCAATCCAACTTTTCGAACATGGCACTTTTCTGTTCCAAGAACACCATCAACTGTAAGTGATATTTTTCTTATTTCAGCGATTAAATCTTCATATGTGTTTTCATCCATGATTTCACCTAAAGCAGGTCGAAAAATTAGATAACTGTTATATAAAATAAATCCAGAAGCCAATAATGCAGCCCAATCATCTGCAGTTTCATAGCCTTTGCCAAAATAAAGAGCAATTGAAATACCTATAAAAGCTGCTACTGAAGTAATTGCATCACTTCGGTGGTGCCATGCATCTGCTTTTAAAGACGAGCTGTTAATTTGCTTACTTTTTCTGATAACTACTTGATAAGAAATTTCTTTCCAAACGATGATTAATCCCAATACAATTAGCGTCCATGCTTTAGGTAATTCATGAGGAGTTTGAATATTCTGAATACTTTCATGTGCTATTATTACAGCCGATACCACTAAAAAACCTACAACTAAAAATGTAATTAAGGGTTCTATCCTACCATGTCCGTAAGGGTGATTTTCATCTGCCGGTTTATTGGCATACTTAATTCCAAACAAAACTAAAATGGAAGAAAACACATCTGTTGTAGATTCTATTGCATCAGCAACAAGAGCGTATGAATTACCAAAAAGACCGGCTAAACTTTTAACTAAAGCAAGTGTAAAGTTTCCTACAATGCTAAAATAAACTGTTTTTACAGCTATGTTTTTAGTTGACATTAGTCCCCAATTACATCGTTGATGGACAGACAAAGTCTGTTTTAGGAATACTTGTGTTTTTTATTGCTCCGTAACCTCCTGCAACATCAACCAAGTTTTTGTATCCATTTTGCATCAGTAAAGAAATTGCAATTACACTTCTATATCCACCCGCACAATGCACATGATAAGTTGTGTTTTTATCCAATTTATTCAATTCGTCATTCATATAATCCAACGGATAATGAATTGCATTTTCAACATGTTCAGATTGCCATTCTCCAGGTTTTCTTACATCTACAATTTTACAATTTTCATTTTGAGCTAATTCCTCTGCAGAAATAGATGTAATTGTATTTAAATCATTCTGCCAAGAAGAAACCCCACCCTTCAGATATCCAACCGTAAAATCATAACCTACACGAGCCAATCTCGTTACCGTTTCTTCTTCTTTTCCTTCAGGTGCAATCAAAACAATTCGTTGCTTAATATCTTGTATCAATGCTCCAACCCACATAGCAAATTGACCATTTAGACCAATAAACAAAGAGTTTGGAATAAATCCGTTGATAAACTCAGCTTGAGTACGGACATCTAAAATTAGAGCTCCATTATTTATTTCCTGTTTAAATTCCTCCAAAGAAAGTGCTTTTGTACCTCTTTCAATCACCTCATCTATAGAATCATATCCCATTTTATTCATCTTTGCATTTTTAGGGAAATATTGAGGTGGTGGAAGAATTCCTGTCGTTACTTCTTTAACAAATTCTTCTTTTGTCATGTCTGCACGAAGTGCATAATTGGATTGTTTTTGATTTCCAAGTAAATCTTGTGTATCTGAACTCATATTTTTACCACAAGCAGAACCTGCACCGTGACCTGGATAAACCATAATATCATCGGCTAAGGGCATGATTCTATTTCTCAAAGAGTCAAACAACATTCCAGCAAGATCTTCTTGAGTTAAAGTACTTTTTATTGCGAGATCAGGTCTTCCAACATCACCTAAAAACAATGTATCTCCAGTAAAAATTGCTGTTTCATTTCCAGCATCATCTATTAGTAAAAAGCATGACGATTCAGGTGTGTGACCTGGTGTGTGTAATAGTTTTATTGTTAAATCACCTACTTTAAATTCCTGATTATCTTCCGCAATTAAGCAATCAAAAGCAGGTTGAGCTGTAGGACCAAACACAATTGTTGCTCCAGTTTTTCTTGCCAAATCAACATGTCCTGAAACAAAATCTGCGTGAAAATGTGTTTCAAAAATATATTTGATTGTTGAGTCGTTCGCTTTTGCTAATTCAATGTATTGATCTACTTCTCGAAGCGGGTCTATCACAACAGCCTCTCCTTTGTTAGATATGAAATAAGCTCCTTGTGCTAAACATTTTGTATATAATTGTTGTACACTCATAATTTTCTCAATTTAACTCATTGCTTTTCAATCGCAAGATAGATGAAGTTAATAATAAAAATTTACTTTCCTTTAACTGCCACATTAATTTGATCGATATAATTCAATATCTTTTCTCTACCAAATCCCGATTCGCTTGATGTTGTAAATAAAGGAGGTAATTCTGCCCAGTATTTTTGCATCTCCTTTTTATACTTTGCTAAATTTTTCTGTAAAGCAGAAGAAGAAAGTTTGTCAATTTTTGTAAATACCATTGCAAAAGGAATCTGTTTTTCACCACACCAATTCATGAATTCAATATCAATGTTTTGTGGCTCTAAACGACTATCTAACAATACAAATACATTCAACAATTGTTCCCTTTGAGTCAAATATTCTGAAATAAACTTTTCAAATTTCTCTCTTGAAGTTTTAGAAACTTTTGCATAACCATATCCTGGTAAATCGACGATATACCATTCTTCATTAATTAAAAAATGATTAATTAATTGCGTTTTACCAGGTTTTCCTGAAGTTTTTGCTAGTTTTTTCTGTTCTGTCAACATGTTAATGAGAGAAGATTTCCCTACATTAGATCTTCCAATAAACGCATACTCTGGCAAATTCCCAGAAGGACATTTTTTATGTTCTGTATTTGATACCGTAAAAACTGCTGATTTGATTTTCATGCCACAAAGGTATGAAAAATTGAAGGATATTGTTTTTAATGGAATGTGTTTCTTAGTTTTTTATAACTTAGTTAATGATTCATTTTAAATAAAATAAATTCTTATGAAAAGTAAATTATCAATTCCTTATATTCTCATAGGAGCAGGAGTATTTTTTATTACATTATTTTGGATTTTTAAATCAGATAAGTCTAAATTTGATGTGATAAACAAAGAAAATCCAAAAATGGTTGATATGTCTAATATTCAAGTGGAACGAGCTTTGAAAGATCACACTCATAGTGTGATGTACCCTGGTTACATTGAAGAAAGTGGTTTAAATGCCAAAAAATACCTTTCTACAATTAAAAGTATTGAGAAGTATTCTCGCTATGGCGTAATGTCAACACAATCAAGAAATAATGTTTATTTGAAAATTGTTTTTAATAGCGGAAAAATAGTTGATGATGTTTATACTGGGGAAACCGTAAATGGTATTCTAGGAGCATCGTTACTCATTAGAGTGCATTTAAAAGATGGTAAAGTTTTTAAAGTTGAAACGAATGGTATAGAAAAGAAAGGAGCGCCTGATTGGGTGATAAATGATTTATACAATCTCTTTGATGATGCTATTGGTTATGATATAAAAACGAAACCTACGAACTATTTCCCACCTGAAAAAACATCAAAAGACTTCGAAAAAGAATGGGAAAATTTATAAAACAGATTTGTTTAACAATAAATGTATCTATTTTTGAAGCGATTTAAATTTATATGAAACGTATTTTCGACATCATTTGTTCCATTATTATTTTGATTGTTTTCTTTCCATTTGGGTTCATTCTTTCAATATTCATTTTGATAGAAAGTTCTGGGGGAGTTTTTTACAGACAAGAACGAATCGGTCGATATGGCAAGCCTTTTAAGTTGTTTAAATTTCGTTCAATGCGAAAAGATGCAGATAAAAGTGGGAAATTAACAGTAGGAATGAGGGATTCAAGAATTACACGTACCGGCTACTTTATACGTAAATTTAAATTAGATGAATTTCCACAATTTCTGAATGTTATTATTGGTGACATGAGTATTGTAGGGCCTCGTCCTGAAGTGAAGGAATACGTTGATCTTTATACTGATGAACAAAAACAAATATTAAATGTTCGCCCTGGAATTACAGACTTGGCTTCTTTAGAATATTTCGAAGAAAATGAATTGCTTGGCAAATCTGACAATCCTCAAAAAACCTATATTGAGGAGATTATGCCTGCAAAAATTGAATTAAACAAACAGTATTTATCAAATGCTACATTGCCAAATGATTTAAAAATCATGTGGAAAACCTTTTTAAGAATTATTGGTTAATGCACGAAAATTGCCACGATAAAACCGAATAAAATACTAATTAACTTTACAAAATTAAACTTGTGATTTTCGCTCGTTTCAAATATAATGGTAGTAGAAATATGTAAAAACATACCAACTACTACAGCTAATATAATATCAAAATTTAGAGACGCAACTAAAGATTCTGACAACAACCCAACGACTAGTCCTAATGGGGTAGTTATTGCAAATAAAATCATTAGTAACCAAATTGTTGCTTTCTTGATTTTTGAAGAAATAAGTAAGGTCATCAAAGCAATTGAAACTGGAATCTGATGAAAAATAATACCCATTAACAATGTATTCCCTCCACCATGATGATGTGTTGTTGCCAATTCAAATCCTGTAAAAGGAGCCGCTAATGGAATTCCTTCTAAAAATGAGTGAATACCCAATGCAATTAATATTCCCCAAGGAATTTTTCCATCATTGTGATGATGAATATGCCCATGTTCTATACCACCTGAAAAGAATTCTAATAATAATTGAATTAAAAATCCAAGAAGGATAAATAATCCAATGTTGTGAAAAGAATGATGATAAAGTTCTGGTAAAAAATGAATAAACGCAATGGATAACAAAAAGCCACCACTAAAAGCTAATAGCATTTTTATTATTTTTTGTTTATTCGCATTCTGAAGAATTGCTACTAATATTGCCCCTGAAAATACAGAAGCGAGTAAAGCCAAAATTGTTAAACTTATTTCCATTAACGTTTCCTTGCGACAAGAATTAATCGATCTGAATTCAAAGTTGCCAAAGATACGAATTAAATTAAATCCACAATGTTGCAATAAGGATTCAAAATCTTGTAATTTTAATGCTTGAACTCGTTCAGTATAATTATGATTTTCTTCGTCAGCTATAAATTGAATGTTTTTAAAGATATGATTTCCATCATAGTTCCTAGTTATATTGAAGGTTATCCCATCAACGGTTTTGGTTTCTTCTTTTACTAAATTAGCTACAACTTTGGCTGCATTCATAAAATCAATTACAAGAATCCCATCTTTATTTAACATTTCATTTACAGAATTTAATACTCGTATGTTATCTTCTGATGAATCAAAATAGCCGAAGCTAGTAAATAAGTTAAAAACCGCATCAAATTTCTCATTTCCGATAACTTCACGCATGTCATGAACCTTGAACTGTAAAAATTCATTACTGAAATACTCAGCAAAATCAATGCTGTGAGGAGATAAATCAACCCCCAACACTTTGAAGCCATGCGTATATAATGTCATTGAATGACGACCTTTTCCACAAGCTAAATCTAAGACTTTACTCTGAGGTGGAAGATTGACGAATTCTACTAAGTTCCCAATAAAACGCTCAGCTTCTTTGTTGTCACGATTTTTATAAAG
>DAIOWV010000065.1:11915-14921 GCA_036758285.1 Taishania sp.
GTTTGCATCTTGGTTTGATACGGATTTTTATAAAGAGTATGATAATAATCCGTATCAAACCAAGATGCAAACCAATTTGATTTTTCCATATATGCAAATATAGCAATAATGAATTACCTAAAAATTATCATCAACAAATACTAAAATTGTTATCTAGTTTTTGAGAAAAAACAAAAAAGTGATTAAAAAATTTGCATAAGGAAATTAAATGATTAATTTTGCACCCGCAATACACAAATAAGTTATTGTATGATTCCGTAGCTCAGCTGGTAGAGCAATACACTTTTAATGTATGGGTCCTGGGTTCGAATCCCAGCGGGATCACTGAAAGCCTCTCAATATAGAGGCTTTTTTTATTAAAACCCTCTATATTTCAGGAAATTACAAAAAACACACCGAATTGATGTACATAAAATTTATGCCTAAAAACATAAAAAATTACAACAATTCGGTTAACAGATGAATATCATAGATTTGTTAACCGAACAACCCTGAAACCCTTGCGGTAAAAGGAATTGTTTTGAAAGAACCGAATTGGAATTATTGTTTAATCGGTTAACAAAAAACAACTATGAACACATCAAGAACAAACACCTTTTCCGTTCTTTTCTGGATTCACAGACAAAGAGCAAATGCCAACGGAGAAATGCCCATTTTCATGCGGGTAACAGTTGACGGAAAACGAACAGAAATTTCCCTGCAACGCTACATTTCAGAAAAAGACTGGGATGGTAAAGCACAGCGAGTAAAACCAAAAGCAAACCATTCCGTTGTAATCAACAACTACATGGATATGGCCAGAGGAAAAGTCCAAAGTATTTACAACCAATTAACCAGTGTCGGAGAAGAAATCACAGCTTACATTATCAAAGAGGTTTTTACAGGAAAAGAAGTAAAATCCAAAGCAAAAACCATCCTCGAAGCTTTCGACTACCACAACTTAAAACTATCCGAACAAGTAAAAATCGGTAAAGTAGTTGCTAAGACATACACCCGTTACAAAATCACAAAAAACAAAGTAGAAGCATTCATGCAGTACCAGTACAAAAAAGACAATATGCCCCTGCCCGAAATGCGTTTGCGATTTGTAACAGAATTTGAACATTATCTGCTGATCATTGACAAACTACAATCCAACACCGCACACAAATACATCAAGAACCTTAAAAAGATCATGAACATGGCAGTTGGTTTAGATTGGATTCCTTCCAATCCGTTCAACCAGTTCAAATGTTCTTATTCCAATCCAGAACGAGAGATTTTAAACCAGGATGAAATCAATATTCTGTTAAACAAAAAACTCCATGCTCCACGTCTGGAAGAAGTCCGGGACGTATTCATCTTTTGCTGCTATACGGGTTTTGCTTACTCCGATGTGTACGAATTCAGACAAAATGCAGTCATGAAAGGTTTGGATGGTAATTTGTGGTTATCTACACTACGCCAAAAAACAGGAACAAAAGAAAGTGTTCCCTTGCTTCCTGTAGCTTTGCAGATTATCGAAAAATACCGTAACAATGAATATTGCACCAAATACGATAAATTACTCCCTGTTAACAGCAATCAGCGTTACAATGCTTATTTAAAAGAAATAGCCGACATCTGTGGAATCAATAAAAAATTGACTTCCCACATTGCACGCCATACCTTTGCAACAACTATTACTTTAGCCAATGGAGTTCCGATTGAAACAGTCAGTGCAATGCTTGGACACAACAGCATCCGCACCACGCAGATTTATGCAAAAGTCGTAGAACAAAAAGTAAGCGACGATATGCAGCTGCTCAGACAAAAATTATTCGCACAATCAAATCAAGCATTAACCGCAAAAATCAGCTAACCATGAAAAAGACACGAAAATTAAAAATACAGCCAAAACTGGTAAGTCGGGTTTGTTATCACGTTGTAGTTCCTGAAATCCTTTTGAAAGGAAAATGGCTCGAAGAAGCAGGATTTAAACCCGGTCAGAACGTTCAGATTGAACAGCGAAAAAATAAATTAGTCATCACTTTGACAGATTAAAAATCAAGGAGGGGAAAATCCCCCTCCTTTTTCATTTTTTTGAACATTTCAATTCAATTCATCAAAACACTAAATCATTCATTTAGAATCAAAAAGAATAATTCAATAACACCCATTTAAACCAATTCAACACAAAATTCAACAAATAAATACCCAACTTGGGTACAACTTGTGAATGAAATAAAAACAAACCGCAGAGTTTTGTTTCAATAACCCATAAAATCGACACAATGGCATTAGAAATCATTACATTGGAAGATTTGGAACGTTTTGGAGACAAGCTCACAGAAACACTCAAATCAATCATCGAAGAAAACAAACAGCCGGAAGCACAGGAAGAAACCATCTGGCTAAAATCACATCAGGTACAACGTATGCTCGGAATTTCTCCCGGAACATTACAAAACCTGAGAATCAACGGAACATTGCCGTATTCCAAAGTCGGAGGAGTAATTTTCTACGATCGTAGAGAAATCATCAAAGTGATGGAAGTAAACAAGCGTAATTCCCTGTGATTATGAAAACCAATGAAATGCCTGTCAATTACATTCAGCACTTGACAGGCTTCTTTGAAATAATTGCACAGGACAACCGCTTATCAATGGGGCATGTTGCACTTTATGCCACCCTATTTCAATTCTGGAATCTGAACCGCTTTCAAAATCCGATGTCCATTGCACGGTCAGAAATTATGCTCGTTTCAAAAATCGGCTCTAAAAGTACTTACACCAAACTGTTGAAGGAATTGGATAAGTTTGGATATATTCAGTATTTACCCTCAAACAATCCCATAAAAGGCAGTTTAGTGAACTTGTACACTTTTGGGAATAGTAGTGAGCATAGTAGTGGGAACACTACTAATCCAACTACCGGGCATAGTGGTGTAACGCTTGTGGTACCTTCTATAAACAGTATAAACAAAAGAAAACATATAAACATTAAAACAAATGTAGGGGCGAAAGATGTTTCGCTGGCACTCTCAGA
>DAIOWV010000066.1:0-13192 GCA_036758285.1 Taishania sp.
TAATTAAAAAAATTGATACCTTAAAATCATAAATTGAAATTGTAAAATGATCAACCGAACAGATTTCATTCAACATCTCGAACAATACATTTCTGATAGAATTCAAACATTACAAATTGAAATTGAACAACTTCGATTAGACATTTCTTCCGATTCAAAAAGTACTGCTGGTGACAAACATGAAACGTCCCGAGCAATGGCTCAACTAGAAATGGAAAAGTTGGGATCCCAAATTGTGGACTACCAAAAATTCATGCAAACGATTAAGCAATTAAGCGAAGTCAATAATTCACAAAACAAATCAATTACAATTGGCTCTTTAATCGAATTATCAAATGGTTGGTATTTTTTAGGTGTTGGTATAGGAAAAATACTATTTAAAGATTCTTCAATATTTTGTTTATCAACTCAATCTCCTTTAGGACAGCAATTAATAAATAAATCAATTGGTGACGAAATCAAACTACCTGCTTTAAATTTAAAAATTATCAAAATAGAGAATCAATCACTTTAAATTTGGATAAAAAAGACAAAACGTCAGTTCAAATCTCTCTAAAAACACAAAAACAAGACATTTTTTCCGATTAAGGCAACATTTATTGTTCTGGTTTAAATTTTGACTATTCAAAAGAAATTTAAAATTATGGACATTCAAAAATTCACTATAAAATCGCAAGAAGTTCTACAACAAGCAGAACAACTAGCAATTTCAAGAGGACATCAAGCAATTGAAAACACACACCTATTGAAAAGTATTTTAATGGTTGACAAAGACGTGATACCGTATTTATTTTCAAAGCTTAATGTTAATACCAAGATAATAGAGCAAACATTAGACCGTATGCTCGATTCAATATCCAAAGTAAGTGGTAGCGGTCAGCTCTACTTAACTTCAAATGCGCAAAACACACTTAATCGTTCTTTTCAAGAGATGAAAAATTTTGGAGATGAATACATTTCAATTGAACTTCTTCTCTACTCAATGCTTGACGGAACAGATAATGTTTCTCAACTATTAAAAGACAATAAAATCACAAAAAAGAATTTAAAAGAAACAATTATGGATTTAAGAAACGGAGAGAATGTTACTTCTCATTCTCAAGACGGAACTTACAAATCATTAGAAAAATATGCTAAAAATCTAAATGATTTGGCAAAACAAGGAAAACTTGACCCAGTAATCGGTCGTGACGAAGAGATTCGACGTGTACTCCAAATATTAACCAGAAGAACAAAAAATAATCCTATTCTGATTGGAGAACCAGGAGTTGGTAAAACGGCAATCGCTGAAGGAATAGCTCACAGAATTGTTGATGGCGATGTCCCTGAAAACTTAAAAAGTAAACTTGTATATTCGCTTGATATGGGGGCCTTAATTGCAGGTGCAAAATACAAAGGTGAATTTGAAGAACGCTTAAAATCTGTTGTAAAAGAAGTTATTGGTTCAGAAGGTGAAATAATCTTGTTCATAGATGAAATTCACACACTTGTTGGTGCTGGAGGAGGAGAAGGTGCGATGGATGCTGCAAATATATTAAAACCCGCTTTGGCTCGTGGCGAATTAAGAGCTGTTGGTGCAACAACATTAAATGAATATCAAAAATATTTTGAAAAAGACAAGGCATTGGTGCGTAGATTTCAAACTGTTTTAGTTGACGAACCTAGTGCTGAAGATGCAATTTCAATTTTACGAGGTATTAAAGAGAAATATGAGAATCACCACAAAGTTTTAATCAAAGACTCAGCAATCGTTTCTGCGGTTGAATTATCTCAACGCTACATCACAGATCGTCATTTACCAGATAAAGCAATCGATTTAATAGATGAAGCTGCTTCAAAACTAAGAATGGAAATCAATTCCAAACCTGAGGAGTTAGATGAAATCGAGCGAAAAATTATGCAATTAGAAATTGAACGTGAAGCTATAAAGAGAGAAAAGGACACGTTGAAAATCGAAAGTATTGAAAAAGAATTAGCTGAATTAAATTCACAAAGGGATACTTTTAAAGCAAAATGGCAAGCTGAAAGAGACGTTATTGATGCAGTACAAATTACAAAAGAGGAAATTGACAACCTAGAATTACAAGCTCAACAAGCTGAACGTGCTGGTGATTATGGAAAAGTTGCTGAAATTCGTTACGGGAAAATCAAAGAAGCTGAAATAAAATTGGAAGAAAGTAAAGCTAGACTTACAGAAATTCAATCGAAATCCAATCTTATCAAAGAAGAGGTTGACTCCGATGAAATTGCTGAAGTGGTTGCAAAATGGACAGGTATACCAGTTTCGAAAATGTTAGAAAGTGAAATTTCCAAACTTTTGAGATTAGAAGATGAATTAGAACAAAGAGTTGTTGGTCAGGAGCAAGCAATTGAAGCCCTTTCAGACGCTGTTCGACGTTCTAGAGCAGGATTACAAGACAAAAGAAAACCTATTGGATCTTTCATCTTCTTGGGAACAACAGGTGTTGGTAAAACTGAATTAGCAAAAGCATTAGCTGAATACTTGTTCAATGATGAAAATGCGATGACGCGAATTGATATGAGCGAATATCAAGAGAAACATGCAGTATCAAGATTGGTTGGAGCTCCTCCAGGATATGTTGGTTACGATGAAGGTGGACAATTAACAGAAGCTGTTCGTAGAAAACCGTATTCAATCGTTTTACTTGATGAAATTGAAAAAGCTCATCCTGATGTCTTTAATGTTTTGTTACAAGTTTTAGACGATGGAAGGTTGACAGATAACAAAGGTAGAGTTGTTAATTTCAAAAACACAATTATTATTATGACTTCGAATCTTGGTTCACACATTATTCATGAAAAATTTGATGGAATTTCTGAAATGGAATACCCAAACGCTTCAGAACAAGCGAAAAGAGAAGTTATGGAATTATTGAAAGCAACAATACGACCTGAATTTTTAAATAGAATTGATGAGACAATCATGTTTAATCCACTTTCGAAAGGAAATGTAAGACAAATTGTTCGAATACAACTTGATTCTTTAAAACAATTACTTACAGAACAAGGTATTAACTTGGTAATTTCTGAAGAAGCATTTAATTGGATTTCAAACACTGGATACGATCCTTTCTTTGGTGCAAGACCAGTAAAAAGAGTAATTCAAAAATCAGTTCTAAACGAATTATCCAAAGCATTATTAGGTGGAACAATAGATAAATCTCTTAATGTTGTAATGGATTTATTCGATGATAAAATTGTTTTTAGAAAACCAATTAATGAACTAGAAGAAGCATAATATTTAAATTTTATTAAAAACAACGAGAGGGAAATTATTCACTCTCGTTGTTTTACAATTAACAATCTCAACAACAAAACATTACTCAAAACAATTTATTAGAATAAGTCTTTATTTACATTGTTAATATTTTTTTAACCTATCTTTATGGGGAAATTAAACATTTATACAACATGAAAATTATTACTTTTTTAAAAGGGGTAGCCCTAGTTTATTGTTTTGGAATGAACAGTGTATTCGCTCAACAAAAATCTACTGAAATATTAAAAACAAAGACTTCAAAAATTGCAACATTAAAGCCTAAACATCAAAGATCAAACACAGCCAAAGCTTTATGTAGTGTTGCTGTAGATTGTTCTGACAATGACGCGATACTAAATATAACGTTTTCTACAATTAATAATACCACCACATGCTCTCCAAATGGACATGGAGATTTTAGAATTATGACAGCTAATGTAACCGCTGGAGTTCCAACGCCAATATCAGTAACAGTTGGTGACGGTTGGGATACTGAAAGTGTAGGTGCATGGGTGGATTTTAACAACGACGAGCAATTTACAGATGAAGAGTTTTTTTATATCGGAGAAGGTTCTGGTAATACAATTAATTCATCATTCACTATACCTTCAAGTACTCCAACAGGAATATATACAATTCGTTTCATGGTATATGCTGGTACTGTTGAATCTGATATGGGTTGTTATGATGACATTATAGATTATGGAGAATTTGAAGACTATACAATTAATGTCGCAGCAGCACAAGCATGTGATATACTTCCAACTTCTATCACACTTTCAACCTCTGAAAATTCAGTTTGTACTGGTTCATCCGTTAATCTAACTTCTGATTACACACCTAGCGAATCAGGATTGTCTTACCAACTTCAATATTCAACGGATGGAACCAATTGGACAAACATTCAAACACCTTCTCAATTAGGAAATTTTACGGAAACAGTTAATGAAAACACTCAATTTAGAGTTATTTTATCTTGTTCAGAAAATGGATCATCTGTTACATCAAATAGTGTTTCTATATCTCTAAAAACAATTCTAGAATGTATGTGTATCCCTATGTTAGACTGTACTGATGGTGACAATATTACAACTGTAGCTTTTCCTGCTTTAAACTTTAGCAACACATCAACATGTGAAATTAATGGCTATTCAGATTTTCAATCTTTATCAATTCCTGATTTAATAAGAGATTCTTCATACACTTTAAACGTTACAGTAGGAGGTGGATATGAATTTGAATCGGTTTCAGTATGGATCGATTTTAATGACAATGGAATATTTGAAAGCTCTGAATTTACTTTTTTAGGTGTAGATTCTGCCAGCACAGTTAGTGGTCAAATTTTAATTCCTTCAACTGCACCAATTGGATCACATATCATGAGAGTTAGAGTGGCTGCTGTTGATGAAGTAGGTGCTACAGACGACTTAGCTTGTGATGAAGATCAAACATATGGAGAAACTGAAGACTATACAATTAACATTGTAGAAGGAGACGATGATTTAAGTGTTAATCAATCACAACTTGAAAAAGTTTTCATTTACCCAAATCCAACGGACAACGAACTAAATGTGTCGTCAATGTCAATAAATTCAACAATTAAGATTGTAGATTTAACAGGTAGAACTATCCAAACAATAAATGCGAAAGCTGGAAATACGACTAAAATAAATCTATCAAATTTTGAATCAGGAACATACAATCTAGTTATATCAGATGAAAATAGTTCAGTTGTAAAAAGAATTGTTAGGAATTAATTTCAAAACAATTTACACATATCATTCAAAGGGCAAGTTCATCTTGCCCTTTTTTATTACTTAAAATATAATAAAATAAAAAATCAACTTATTTACTAATAGTTTATTTCACCTTTTCATTAATTTTGCCACAAATGGTAAATCAAGAACAATTTAAAACTCTAACAGAAAGAGTTAAACTAATAGAGGGCTATTTAAATATTCCAACAAAACGTTTGGAATTAAAGGAAGAAGAATTAAAAGCCCAAGATCCTGAATTTTGGAACGATGCAAAAGTTGCTGAAGCTAAAATGAAACATATTCGTGGACTGAAATATTGGGTAAACTCTTTTGATCAACTTCTATCTAAATTAGGTGACCTGGAGGTTACCTTAGAATTTATTAAAGAAGGAATGGCCACTGAAGAAGAAGTTGACCTTATCGCTACTGATTTAATCGCAAACATCGAAGATTTAGAATTAAAAAATATGCTTTCAGGCGAAGAAGACTCTCTAAATGCAGTTCTTCAAATTACTGCGGGAGCTGGAGGAACTGAAGCACAGGACTGGGCAGAGATGCTTTTCAGAATGTATAAAATGTGGGCAGATAAAAATGGCTACAAAACGCAAGAATTAAATTACCAGGAAGGAGACGTTGCAGGTATTAAAACTGTGACAATTGAAATTGAAGGTGATCATGCTTTTGGTTACTTGAAAGGTGAAAACGGAATTCATAGATTAGTACGTGTGAGCCCCTATAATGCTCAAGGGAAAAGAATGACCTCTTTCGCGTCTGTTTATGTTTACCCTTCTGTTGACGATACAATTCACATTGAAATAAACGCTGCAGATATATCATGGGACACTTTCCGTTCAGGAGGTGCCGGAGGACAAAATGTAAATAAAGTTGAAACAGGTGTTCGTTTAAGACACGCTCCAACTGGAATTATCATTGAAAATACCGAAACAAGATCTCAGTTAGGAAACCGTGAAAAAGCCATGCAATTACTACGTTCTCAATTATACGAATTAGAACTTCGTAAAAGAATGGAATCTCGTCAGGAAATTGAAGCAGGTAAGAAAAAAATTGAATGGGGTTCACAAATCAGAAGTTATGTTCTTGATGATAGACGAGTCAAAGATCATAGAACCGATTACACTGTTAACGACCCAGATAAAGTACTAAATGGAGAGTTATTCCCATTTTTGAAGTCATATCTAATGGAATTTGGTAACTAATGAGTAAAATTCAAATTTTTCATAATAAAAGCTGTTCAAAAAGTAATCAGGCATTATCTTATTTAAAAGCTAAAGGGATACATGAAGATGAAATTGACACAGTTTTATACATGACAAACCCAATTAGTATTGAAACGGCTACATTAATAGTTGACTTATTATCTGACAACTTAGATGAATTAATTCGAAAACCTGATGCTAAAAAATTAGGAATTGAATTACCAAGTAAATTAACTAAAAAATGGGTTATTAAAAATATTATGAAAGAACCCAAAATAATGCAACGTCCTATAATTATTTCAAATGGAAAGGCGGTTATTGCTCGCCCAACTGAAAAAATTGACATTGTGGTATGAAATTTGAAAAAATATACTCGCTATATTAATATTGTAAATTAAATTTGTTTTTTTATTAAGAGATGAGAACAAAATACATAGATCTAATCGACCAAACATTTGACTTCCCACAAGATGAATTCAACTTACTTGATGATCGTTTGATGTTTCACGGAATTGACTTAATGAGATTAGTTGAAAAATATGGAACACCATTAAAATTCAACTACTTACCTCAGATTTCACATAATATTCAACGTGCAAAAGGATGGTTTAGAGAAACGATGAATAACATTGGTTACCAAGGTGCCTACCATTATTCATATTGTACAAAAAGCTCTCACTTTTCATTTGTAATGGATGAAGTAATGAAAAATGATGTTCATATTGAAACATCATCTGCATTTGACTTAGACATCGTGAGAAATCTTAACGAAAATGGCAAATTGAAAAATGGTCAATATGTCATATGTAACGGCTTCAAACCACAACGATATATTGAAAACATTGCAAAGTTAATCGAAGAAGATAACTTGAAAATTATTCCTATTGTAGATAATACACAGGAAGTTCAAGATTTACTTGCCAAAACGGACAAAGATATCCATATCGGAATCCGTATCGCTTCAGAAGAAGAACCTAAATTTGAGTTTTATACTTCAAGATTAGGAATTAGGTATCGTGAAATTGTTCCTTTCTACAAAGCAATTTTAGAAGGTAACCCTCGTGTTAAGGTAAAAATGTTACATTTCTTCATCAATACGGGAATTAATGACAACTCTTATTATTGGAATGAGCTTACGAAGTGTTTACGTGTATATTGTGACTTGAAAAAAGTTTGTCCAACACTAGATTCTTTAAATATTGGAGGTGGATTTCCTATCAAACAATCCCTCGCATTTGACTATGACTATTCTTATATGGTAAGAGAAGTTCTTATGCAAATCAAACGAGTATGTTCTGATAATGACATTCCTGAACCGAATATTTTCACTGAATTTGGTTCATTTACAGTTGGTGAAAGTGGTGGTGCAATTTTTAGAGTTTTACACCAAAAACAACAAAATGATCGTGAAAAATGGAACATGATAGACTCCTCATTCATGACAAACTTACCTGATACTTGGGCAATTAATAAACGTTTCATCATGCTTCCAATCAATCGTTGGAATGAAGACTATGAACGTGTACTCTTGGGAGGATTAACATGTGACTCAGATGATTATTACAACTCTGAACAACATGCAAATGCTATTTATTTGCCACGATTTGACAGAAATAATCCACTTTACATCGGTTTTTTCAATACAGGTGCATATCAAGAAACTGTTGGAGGGTTTGGAGGTCTAAAACATTGCCTTATTCCAGAGCCTAGACATGTACTTATACAAAGAGATGCAGAAGGGAAAATTCATACAGAAATTTTTAGTGAAGAACAAACAGCTGCCGATTTTTTAAAGATTTTAGGATATTAATAACAAATAGAATCAATCTATTGTGTACTTTTGACCGCTGATTCGAGCAGATTATTGTAATAGAAAATGAAATTAAAAAAGATATTTATTAAACCAAATTCTCCATTTGGTTCTCTAATTGCCGACTGGGCAACCAATAACCACCTGGAATTTGAGGAGTTATCCCTTGAAGATGGATTTGATGAAGTTGTAGATGGATTGGTGATTTTTAACCAAAACTCTGACATGGAAAAAGATTTGTTAGACATTCGTAAAATTTTTGACGACTCTCTAAAACCTGTTCAGCGTATTGATATCAACGGAACGTTGATGGTTGGTGTGTCCAATTTTTCTCTTTGGTTAGAAAGAAATGGCTGTTCAAAAGTACTTTTTATTGGTGCAGACTCTTTAAAGGATAATGCCAATCTTTCACGCTATCTTGAAGCAATGAAAATGTAATACTTTTTGAAGTATAGATTTTTGGCTGTATTTTTGTTTACAATAATTCTATTAATTTAAGAAATCATGAAAGTCCTGATAATATTATCATTGTTAACCGCTTCATTAGTAATTCAAACATCTTGTTCTACAAAGAAAAAAGCTGTTTCTGATGAAAAAGTTGAAAATAACATCCAAAACAACCAAAGCTCATTGGATAAATCTGATACTCTTTTTGCATCGCTTGAAAGAGGTGTTTGCTTTGGAAAATGTCCTGCATTTAAAGTTGAAATTTACAACTCAGGATATGCTGTTTATAAAGGGAAATCGAATACAGATAAAATAGGTACTTATACAGCTAGACTGTCAAAAGACCAATTAAACTTAATTACAGCTAAAGCTAAAGAAATAAATTTCATGTCATTAGAAAATGAATACGACAATAAAGGAGTGACTGATTTACCAAATCATACAACTTCAGTTGTAATTAATGGCGTAAGAAAAACTGTTAGAAGAAGAGTTGATTATCCACAGTCTATTGTAACAATGGAAAATCAAATTGATGCAATTGTATCTGAGGTAATATGGACGAAAAGTTCTAATTAGACTTTTTTATTAATTTCCTACAAAAATCTTCTTCTTTAATCTTTATAATTTCGTTACTTTCGCAGGAAACTGAATTATAGATTCATGGAAAAACCCTTAATTTTAGTAACAAATGATGATGGAATTACTGCTAAAGGAATTAGATCATTAGTTGAAGTTATGCAAACTTTTGGAGAAGTAATTGTCGTTGCTCCTGATAAACCACAATCTGGAATGGGACATGCAATTACAATCAACAATCCACTTAGAATTGCAAAATCAAACATTTTTGAAGGAGTTGAAGCATATACAACATCAGGAACTCCAGTTGATTGTGTTAAATTAGGAATCTATGAACTATTAAAGAAAAAACCTGATTTAATTGTTTCAGGAATTAATCATGGAGCTAATTTCTCAACAAATGTTTTATACTCTGGAACAATGTCTGCTACTGTTGAAGGTGCAATGGAAAATATACCTTCTATTGGTTTTTCCCTTTGTGACTTTAATGCAGATGCAGATTTTTCAGGTTCACAAAGAATCGTTAAAGAAGTTACTGAATTAGTCTTCAGAAATAATTTCCCAAATCATATTTGTCTAAATGTTAATATCCCTAAATTATCAAAAGATGCCATTAAAGGGATTAAAATATGTAAACAGGCTGCGGCTTATTGGAATGATAAATTTGAAGAAAGAAAAGATCCACATGGTAATTCCTATTATTGGCTGACAGGCAATTTTCAAGAAATAAAAGCAGAGGTAAATACAGATTTACATTTTATCGAAGAAGGATATGCTACAATTGTCCCTACTCAATTTGATATGACTGCACACGCTGTTATGAATGATTTAATTAACTGGAAATAATGAATTTAAGAAATTGGTCAAAAGAACACACGAAGGGTTTGATTTTAGGCTTACTTACAATTGGTGTTGGAATTTTTATTGTAATTTGGTTTTTTTCACTTAAAAATGGTCAATCTTATGCTGAAAACTTTCATCGTTTCACTTTCCTACACGAATTTACAGCTAAAGTAATATCATTAGCTGCCCTTGGAAATTTACCTTGGTTTCATTTTCTTTCACTAAAAAGAGGAAACTGGGCATTAGGTCAGGGTGTAATTATTGCAACAGTCATCGATTTATTGATAATGATCCTTTTTAAATTCATTCTGTGACCATGCAAAAAAATAAATTTTACATCATCGCTGGAGAAGCTTCAGGAGATTTACATGCAAGTAATTTGATGAAGGCAATGTTAACCGAAAATTCAACATGTGAATTCAGGTTTTGGGGTGGTGATGAAATGTCTAAAGTTGGAGGAACTTGTGTAAAACACATTAGAGATTTAGCTTTCATGGGGTTTGTTGAAGTTTTAATGAACCTAAAAACCATTTTAGGCAATTTAAAATTTTGTAAAAATGACATTCTAGAATACAAACCTGATGCTATTATTTTAGTTGACTATCCTGGGTTTAATTTAAGAATTGCTGAATGGGCAAACAAACAAGGAATAAAGGTTATTTATTACATTTCTCCTCAAGTTTGGGCTTGGAAACAAAATCGTGTACATACAATCAAAAAGGTTGTCGATGAGATGTATGTCATTCTTCCATTTGAAAAAGAATTTTATAAAAAATTTAATTTTGATGTAAATTACATTGGTCACCCCCTACTCGATGCAATTTCTAATTATAACATTACAAAATCGACCAATTTCATTGAAAAAAATCAATTAGATAACAGACCAATAATAGCCGTCCTTCCTGGAAGCAGAAAACAAGAAGTGAAGAAAAAATTACCGATCATGCTACAATCACTTGAAGGTTTTTCAAATTATCAAATTATTGTTGCAGGTGCCCCAAGTTTAGAAATGGCTTTTTATCAAACTTTTATTGACAAATATTCAAATGTAAAAATTGTACATTCACAAACATATGATTTGTTATCTAACTCAGAAGTTGCCGTTGTAACATCAGGAACTGCAACTCTAGAAACTGCATTATTTGAAGTTCCTGAGGTCGTTTGTTACATTGGCTCGTCTTTATCATACTTAATAGCAAAACAACTAATTAAAATAAAATACATTTCGTTAGTGAATCTAATAATGGACAAAGAAGTTGTTAAAGAATTAATCCAAAAAGAATGCAATCCTAAAAACATTAAAGAAGAATTAAATCAACTTGTTGTTGGAGGAAAAAAACGTGAACAAATCTTAAACGATTACAAAACTCTTAAAAATATACTTGGTGATGGAGGTGCTAGTTTAATCATCGCTAAATCAATTTTGAAATAATATTTTAATTTTTTTCTACTAATTAAATTAATCAATTCGAATTGTATATTAAAAAACAGTTTGGAAATTCCTTTATTTCAGACACTTAATTATTAAATTTATTTTTAACGTTAACTACTTGTTAAATCTCTTAATTTTCTTATATATTTGTTCCATTAGGTTTAGTCATAACTGTTGATTGCTACTAACTTTATATTTTATTACTTATGAGAATTAAATTACTTTATCAAATTGTGACATTGCTCACCGTGTCGCTATTTTCATTTAACTCTGTATCCCAATCTTTTATTAAGAACATGGGACAAGTTGTGGATGAAAATGGAAAAAATCGTAATGATGTTTTATTTACATTAGAGTCTGAAGAATCTAGAATGTTCTTCATGAAAGACAAAATTGTCTTTTCATTATTCCAAATTTCAAACGTCGACAATGAAAAAAGTCGTGAGTTTGTAAAAAATGGAAACATTGAAGCTGCCAAAGAAGCCTCAATGGTAATAAAAAAGGAAAGAATAGATTTAAATTTTTTAAATGCTAATCTAAATGCTGAAATTATTTATGAAGATAAAACCGAATTTTATCAAAATTTCTATTTAGCACATTGTTCTCAAGGAATTACTAACGTTCCTGCCTTTAAAAAAATAACCTATAAAAATATTTATCCGAACATTGACATTGTTTTTTATTCATCTAGAGGAAAAACAAAATATGATGTTATTTTAAAAAGTGGAGCAAACATTTCAGATGTCAAATTCCGTTATGATGGAGTTAAGTCATTAACTAAATCTGGTAATGACTTAATTGCTGAAACAAACCTATTTCCTTTACTTGAAAATATGCCCATTTCATTTTGGGATGATAACAAAGAAAAAGTAGACATTAATTATGAAATTTTTGACGCTAATACATTTGGATTTACATCAAAAAATAAAATAGAAATTAATCGAACATTGATAATTGACCCTGTGCTTACATGGGCTACAATTCTTGAAAACACTGTTACTGGAGGAGCTTCAAACATACGAGAAAATGTAACAACGGATGTTAATGGAAATTTCTTTTTGCAAAAAAACACCTACTCTGCTAATTTACCTGTTGTAAATCCAGGAGGCGCATATTATGATCCAACATACAGTGGTTCTGGATTAGATATTTATTTTGTAAAATTCGATATAAATCGTACCATGGTATGGGCTACGTATCTTGGAGGTACAGGTACACAATCAAATTACTATGATCATGGAATTAGAGCAACAGGTAGTCAATTGTATATTTGTGGTACCACTTCAAGTACTGATTTTCCTTTATTGAATCAAGGAGGAGGAGCGTATTATCAGACAAGTCCTGGAACAGGAGATAAAGGATTCCTTTCTAAGTTTAATAGTTCAACTGGAGCAATGATTCATTCTACATATCTAAGATGTTATAGTATGTTATCGATGGATGTGGCACCCAATGGTTCTATTGCAGTATCTAGCTTCAACTACACATGGTCTACAAGCCCATCTGTCTTATCAAGATCAGGAGCATACAATCAAGCATCTCATGCTGGTAATGGTGATGTTTTTTTATATCTATTTAATTCTAATATGGTACAAACATGGGGAACTTTCATAGGTGGAACTGGTTATGAAGAACCAATGGGAATTAAATTTGATAATAGTAATAATTTATACTTGTTTAACAGAGCAAGTAATGCTGCGGTTCCATTTGTAAATCCAGGTGGAGGAGCTTATTTTGACAATACGAGTGATGGTAGCTACGACTTTTGGATAGTTAAATTTAATACTTCAGGAACAATGGTGTGGAGTACTTTGTTAGGAGGGGCTGGTC
>DAIOWV010000066.1:13202-14099 GCA_036758285.1 Taishania sp.
TATCATATTCTCAAATTGAAGTGAACGCTAATAATGAGATGATTTTGACTTCTACTACAAGAAGTACTGTTATGCCGATTGTCAATCCTGGAGGAGGAGCGTACGTTCAAACAACACCCACTGGGATAAATAATGGAATGGGAGGTAGTTATTGTGCTGGATTCTTAATGAGATTTAATACAAATGGCGTATTACTACATTCTACCTACATGGGAGAAAACAATAATGAAAATTATATTCAAGGTCAAACAATAGGAAACTGTGGTAGACACTATTTAATATTACAAGCTAGAAACTTCTCTACTACACCATTAATCGGGTCATATAATGTAAGTAATGCTTTCCCTAGCGAATACAATTATATGGTTGTAGAATTTAACTCAAATTTTGGAATTAATTGGTCTTCCTATTCACATTCAGACAGTGTGTATATGGAACGAATTGTATCTGATTTAAATAATGGGAGACTGTATGTTACTGGAATGACTCAAGCCCGAGATTTTCCATTTACAAATCCTGGAGGAGGGGCTTATTATGATAATGTCTTTAATAATGCTACCCCTACTATGTATTCCAATGCAATTATGGAATTCAACATTAGTGGTGCACCTGTAATTTCAGTATCTGGTGGTGGACCTGCAACTGTTTGTTCAGGTAACAGTATTACCTTGAATGCTTCAGGTAGTGGAACTATAAATTGGTGGTCAGCGAATTCTGGAGGTTCATTATTGAATACTGGAACTAGTTATACATTTAGCCCTAGCAGTACAACTACAATTTATGTTGAATCTGTTGTTGGAGGATGCGCTAGTCCTCGTATTCCAGTAGTTGTAACAGTTAACCCATCGGCGAATGCAGGTACGTTGGCTGGTACCCAAGCAATTTGCATTGGTTCAA
>DAIOWV010000067.1:0-13471 GCA_036758285.1 Taishania sp.
AGAAATATTAATGAGAGAACTATTATTTTATTCATGATGGATTTTTTTGTAAAAGTACTATGTATTTAATGAAATCACAAGTAAACATCATTTACACTAGTGATTTAAAACAAAATACCCTTTCAAAATTCAATTTTGAAAGGGTATTTTAAAAGTTGATTTGTTATTTTTTAATACTTTAATTCAATGAATCCATGTTTTTTAACATTTTCTCCACCTGTATATTTTGCATCAATTGTATAGAAATAGACACCTTCAGTAACTGTATTACCATTCATGTCTTTTCCATTCCAATATTGATTGATATTATTCATTTCAAAGACTAAATTACCCCATCGATTAACAATAATACATTTAAAATCTTCAATTCCAGTGCTTTTAACGAACCATTTATCATTTCCTGATTGAGAAGAAAGTGAAATGATATTTGGTGCTTCAATTGTACAAACTTCGTAATTTACAATAGCAGTATCTGAGTGTGAGTGACAAGCGTTATTGATTGTTACAATATAAGTACCTGGTTGAGTTACAGTAATCGATTTACCTGTTGATCCATCATTCCAAAGGTAACTCACAGGAGTCGTAACTTCAGAGGCATGTAACTCATATGTTTCATTCATACACAATGTCGTGTCATTAATTTCAGTCCAAACATAAGGAGGGAAACTAAGAGTAACACTTGTACTTGAACAATTATCATTAGGAGTGAAAATCAATGTAACATCGCCTGGTTCTGAAGTTGTAACACCAGTTAGTCCAGTTGTTCCAGTAATTACTTCACCATAAACAAAAGTGATTGTTGTATCTTCATCATAAGGGGTTGCAGGATTATCAACTATTGACCAAGTTCCTCCACTAAAAGAAGTACTAGTTATATTCATTTCACCTAAAAAGCATGATACTACTGGTGCAGAAACTACTGCTGGTGCAATCATTGTAAGGTTTGCAGAAGCACTCATTCCACATTGATCCGTAAAATTTAATGTGTAGTTTGATACTCCACTAATACCCGTAAATGTTGGACTTGTACCTGTATTGTTATTAAATGAACCATTGCCATTTGTTTCGGTCCAAAAAATATTTCCATTAGATGTTATGCTACTACCTGGTACTTGAAAAGTTAAGCCACATAATGTCGTATCACCAAATATTGTAGGAGTGATTGGAGCTGAGCTTACAACTGTAACATTTGTAAATGTATAACAATTACTTGTTGTGTCAATCACAGCGATGGTATAAGAACCGTCTTGGTTTACTGTCGCTGTTGGTGAATATTCACCTGAAACTATTCCAGGTCCAGCCCAAGAATAAACTAGATTGGAAGGTGTCGCAGTTGCTGTAATCTGAACCGCAGGTTCGTAACATGTAATTGGATTTGGAGTAGTAACTGAAAGAGTAGGTGCGACATTATTTCCAGTAACATTAAATGTTGCACTGTTAGTACAGTTATTTGTTGTATCTGTTACAGTAACAATATACGTGCCTGGAGAATTTGCTGTAATTTCAGGATTTGTAACAGTTGAAACTGAACCTCCAACAATCCAAGTGTAAATTGTATTTGGAGTTGTTGATTCTCCACTTATTACAACAGAAGGAGCTAAACATGAAATTGAAAAATCTGTCGGAGTATTATTAACTGTTGGAATGTTTACATTTCCATCTATAATAATACTTGCAGCATTTGTACATCCATTTGGAGCTTGAACGGTTATTTGATAAGTTCCTGCTTGATTAACTGTTGGTGTTAACGTTGTACTCCCTGAAACAATTCCTGGGTTTGTTGCCCATGTGAATGTCGCTCCTGGAGTAGAACTAATAGCATTAAGTGTTACAGTAGGATCTGTACAAGAAATATCATTTGCAGGATCGATACTTACAACTGGCATATCAGAACTCCCAACTACTGTTGCTGTTGTAGAATTTGTACATCCTGTTGTTGGGTTTGTTACTGTTAATGTATATGTTCCAGTTGCGTTGACAATAGGGGTAGCAGTTGATTGTCCTGAAACAAAACCATTACCCGTCCAATTAAAAGTTGCTCCAATTGTAGCTGAGATACCATTTAATTGTGCCGTTTGAGGTGCTGTACATCCAATTGTATAATTCGTTGGATTTACTCCTACATGTGGTAATGGATTAACAGTAATATTCATTGTTGTATTTCTGTGACACCCTACACTTGAAGGAGTGAATGTATATGTTGTTGATCCAGTTGTTGCAGTGTTCACAGTAGCTGGTGACCATGTCCCTACAATTCCTTCATTCGATGTAGTTGGCAAAATTGGAGCTGTACTTCCTTGACATACATTAAACGTTGGGAAAGTTGGAGTGGTAATTGTAGGAGCCACAAAATCTTTACTTCTTGTACAGCCAATACCGTCAGAAAAGCCAGTTGACACAGTACAGTTTCCTCCATTTGGATTTAATCCTGTAATAGAGTAACTAATCGGTGATGTAAATGGCGCATTAAAAGTTTGAGTTCCTCCACAAGATGTAGTGACAGTTAATGTTCCAGTTGCTGGAGGATTGTTAAATTCGACAATACCACTAAGTGTGTATTGAGTTGGTGAAGTACAGTCAGTGTCTGTTGTTACATTCGTAATGTTACAAGTATTGTCAATGATATTACATTCGGCTGAACCAGTTCCTCCAGTTTGATTAAAAGTAATATAACCTGGATCTCCACTGTAATTTGTCATCATTACAAGATAAATTTCTCCCGTTTGTGCTGCTGGAGGTGTTGTTTGTCCTCCTGATGTAAAGTTGCTTCCTCCTTGTAGGCCTATTCCTAATGTTTCAATGAAAGAAGGGTGATAACTACATTGTATGGGATTTGCTCCTGCCATTATATCGGTACAAGCAGCTACTAAATCATTGTATGGACCCCACATTGCAAAATCGACATCTAAGTCCACACCTGTTCCCCCCATACCTGTTGTTTGCTTAATCGTAAGACTTAAAGAACCGGGTTGATCAATTTCCATATAATACCAAAATGGATTTGGTTGACTAAGTAAGCAGCCATAGTTAGGTCCACTGATAGGAGCCGTATTATTGACTGTATTTGGAAAATTATATATATTTGATGAACAAAATGGATTGGCGGTTATACAGGTTTGACCATCATTAGTACTTGGGGGGGTACAAGAAATAATAGCAGACCAACCAGGAGCCCCAGAATTTGCTGCACATAGGAAAGTACCAGAATCTCTTACATATCTAAACGTAATACAACCAGTTGTTCCCATTATTGTAGAAGTAGGGCCATTTTGTCTATTGTATACTCCAATTAAAGGTGCTGTAGTTGAATTTCCGTTATAAATGAATAACTCATCATAACTTGGTATAACACACCCATTTGCCCAAAGGTGAAATGATGTGAAATCCACATAAATAGGTTGTCCAGGAATTGGATTACAGATTGTATAATTACTGTTTGGTACGTTACTACCATAGTTTCCCCAACCTCCTGGATCTAGAAACGTTCCTGTACAAGTTGTGGCACTCCCACCATTTGTCATTATATAATCCTGAGCATAAATCGAATTAAGACCAAGTAATGAAATGATGAAAGTTAATGTATAAATATGGTTGTAGATAGTTTTCATGTTGATTGTTATTTAGTAGCATTAATTTTGATCACATAATCGGTATTGTCAACTCTAAAATATTGATCTTTTGACGAATGATAGTTGAACATATATTTCAAAGGATTGAAGGACTCAATATTGAAAGTTTTTTCATCATCATGAGTTAAAGCGTGGTTGCATTTGTTTTTTAATTGAATAGTCGAAAGTAGAGATATGCTATAAGTCGTTTCACCTTTTTCCGATAATTTAAATATTTCAATTTTTGAAATATTGTTTTTGTAAATTTCTAAATGTTCGGTAGATGTGTAATCTAAACAATTTGAATAAACATATTTTGCAAATGTATTAACCTTGCTTTGATCAATTTTTATTTGTGAATAGGATAAATTTGTCAATAAGAATAGACAAATTACGGGTAGTAATCGAGTAGTTATAGTTTTCATGTTGATAATTTTGGTGCTACAAAAGTAATACGATATTGTTAATTTCAGACGTTATCATTAATAATATCGTTGCATTTTATATTAATAGAATGTGAAAAAAACATGAAATCATATTAACTAATTAATTATTAATAAGTTAAAAAACCTGTATAACTTAAATTTATACAGGTTTAATTAGTAATAATCAGAAAATTATGAAATTAAATCAATAGGTTTTTCATTATTTACTTTATAAATCAATTTTTCTGAACGACCTTTATTGAATATTTTATTACTTAAAACAAATCCTTTTCTCAATTCTTTTCGTTCTTCTTCAGGTAAAGCTGCAATGGATTTACACTCATCAGAACAGCACCCATTCATGTTTTTATTGCAATCTTCACATTGAATAAATAACAAATGACAAGCTTCGTTGATGCAATTTACATGTACATCTGCTGGATTCCCACATTGATGGCAATGAGCAATTACATCATCAGTAATTCGTTCTCCACGTCTTTCGTCGAAAACAAAGTTTTTACCAATAAATTTATTCTGAATTCCTGCTTCTTTGCAATCGTTTGCATATTTGATAATACCACCTTCCAATTGATGAACATTTTCAAATCCTCTGTGTTTAAACCAGGCAGAGGCTTTTTCACAACGAATACCACCAGTACAATACATGACTAGATTCTTGTCCTCGTTTCCTTTTAAATATTTCTCTTCAATGTAAGGAAGTGATTCTCTAAAAGTATCAACGTTTGGTGTAATTGCACCAGAGAAATGTCCAACTTCTGACTCGTAATGATTTCTGAAATCAATTAATATTGTATTTGGGTCATCAGTAAGTGTATTGAATTCTTCTGCTGTTAAGTGTTTTCCTTTGTTTGTGACATCAAAAGACTCATCGCTTAAACCATCAGCCAGAATTTTGTCTCTAACTTTTATTTTTAATTTTAGGAAAGGGAATTCAACATCACCGTTTTCAACAGCAATATTCAACCGAATGTCATTTAAAAAGGAAATATCATATAATTCCGTTCTAAACTGTTCTAAATGTTGTTTGGGTAATGAGATTTGGGCATTTATCCCTTCTTTTGCTACGTAAACTCTTCCAAGTACATCTATTTTTTGCCAGATGCCGTATAAATAATCTCTAAATACTTGAGGATTGTCAATTTTAGCGTATTGATAGAATGAAATTGTTAGCCATTCATAACCTTTTTCACGCCATTTTTTTTCCAATTCCTCTTTACTTAATGTGTTCCACAGTTGCATTCTATGTTGATTTTAAATAAAAAAGTTGTACAAATATATAAAAATTAAAGAGTAATTCTATTTGTTATTCCAATTTGTCATCGTTAATCCGAGTCCAATTGTTGTAAATCCTTTAATGAATTCAGTAGCAACTTGAATACGTTCCTCTAATGAATTATTTTCTTCAACAGACCATTCTCCTAATACATAATCAGCTTGTTGTCCTTTATGAAAATCACTTCCGACACCAAATCGTAAACGAGCATATTCTTGCGATTTCAGCACCGCTTGAATGTCTTTTAATCCGTTGTGTCCACCATCACTTCCTTTTCCTTTCATTCTGAGTTTGCCAAATGGCAGGGCAATGTCATCAGTGATGACCAAAATATTATCGATTGTTATTTTTTCAGATTGCATCCAATAATTTACCGCTTTGCCAGATAAATTCATGTAAGTTGTTGGTTTTATCAGAACGATTGTTCTCCCCTTAAATTTAGCATGTGCCACTTCTGCATTTTTATCTAACTTAAAAGTACCTCCATGTTCTTTTGCGAATGACTCAACAACTTTAAAACCAATGTTATGTCTGGTCTCTTTATATTTGTCTCCTGGATTTCCGAGACCAATTATTAGGTATTTCATGTGTCAAATTTACTTATTGACTCAATGCTATCCAAATTAAAAAATGAAAGGATTTAAGCTGTTGGTTTTGCTTTTCTAAATAAACCAGCAATTTTTTTACGAAAGACAATAATCAGAATAAGATAAGGCATCATCATCAAAATGAGTATTCCTTTATTTATGTTTGTGGCAAATGATGCTTCGCCAGCTTCTGTAGATTGTTCAGAAATCAATTTACATTGTGAGCATCCTTGTGCCATTGTGTAATCTAAAGAGATAACAAGCACTGCCAAAATAATTAAGAAAACAACTCGTTTATTCATATTGCAAATTTACATATTTGTTTGGAGAGAAAGCTAAAAATATGACTTAATTAATGATTGCCAAAAATAAGGCTACCAACTCTAACCATGGTACTTCCTTCTTCAATCGCAATTTCAAAATCTCCACTCATTCCCATTGAACGTGTGTTAAAGGTATCTTGATCACTAAAAAAAGCTCTTTTTAATTGTTGGAAAATTGAGTTTAATGTTTGGAATTCCAATCGAATTAGTTGTTTATCCTTTGTAAAAGAAGCCATTCCCATAACTCCACGAATACGGATGTTTTTTAAATCTTGATATGTTTTGTCTTGGAGTAATTCAATTGCTTCATTTTGATTGAAGCCAAATTTTGTATCTTCTCTTGCAATATGAAATTGCAATAAACAATCAATAATACGATTGTTTTTCTTCGCTTGTTTGTTTATTTCAATCAGTAATTTCAAGCTATCAACGGCGTGAATCATGTAAACAAAAGGAGCAATGTATTTTACTTTATTTGTTTGTAAATGACCAATTAAATGCCATTCAATGTCTTTGGGAAGTTGGATGTATTTTTCAGCTAATTCTTGTACTTTGTTTTCACCAAAAATACGTTGACCATCTGTGTAAATTTTGAAAATTTCTTCAAAAGTTTTTGTTTTAGAAACAGCAACTAATGTTACATTTTCTGGAATTTTTGAAATAACTTCTACGTAACTCATAATAAACAAATTTAACAAAAAAATCTCCAACTTTCGAAGGAGATTTTAATAAATTGATTTATCTAAATCAAGGATTTGTACTCCAAACACCAATTGATTTTACTAAAGCCCTTCTATTTAATTTTAATTGACAAATTACTAATTCTGCAAGATCTTCTGCTTGAAGAACCTTTTCAGGGTTTCCATCAGTAATTTTTAAATCATTCATTGTCATGTCCGTTGCTACTGTACTAGGAGTTATTGCAGTTACACGAATATTGTGTTTTCGGACTTCCATTAGCAACGATTCTGTCAGACCTAATACAGCAAATTTTGAAGCGCTATATGCACTTGTACCAGCATTCCCTCGTTGACCAGCAGTAGAAGAAATATTGATAATATCTCCGCTTTGTTTTTCAATTAAATCAGGTAATACGGCATGAGTTGCATAATACACTCCTAATACATTTACTTGAATAATTTCTTCCCATTTTTCTACGGGCATTTCTGTCAAAGAACCAAATGCGGCAATTCCAGCATTATTAATTAAAATATCTGCACTACCAATTTGACTTTTCAATTCTGAGATAGCAGTTTCTACGCTTGTTCTTTTTGAAACATCTGCAACTGCATGAGCAACTTTGACTCCAAATGCTTTTAATTCATTTGTTGTTGACTCAAGATGTGATAAAGTTCTCCCAATAATACCAATGTTCACTCCTTCTTTAGCAAGTGCTATTGCGATTGCTTTTCCTATTCCTCTGCTACCTCCAGTGATGTAAGCCGTTTTGTTTTGAATATTTTCCATGTTGTTGTTTTGAATTATAATGAATGTTAATTGGTATTGTTTTTAAAAAAGGTCTTTTTTAGTATGTATGCAGTTGAAAGTGTTATAGTTAATCCGATTAAACATCCAAGGAGTACAGATAAAAATCGTTCAAATGGTGAATAGATGCTGTCTTTATGCTCAATTAAAATGACTAAAACAGCAACAATTGATGAGCGGACAACATTCATTAAATTGAAAAATTTACAAATCAGAACTGCGAAAATAATTCCCAGCATAACTTTTGGGAAATATGGTAGATTAATGAAAAAAACTAAAATACCAGAAACAGCACCTATAAAATTCGCTGAAACTCGTTCAATGGTTAATCTAGGAGAATCTTTTTCTTCAGGTGAAATGACAAGAATTATCGAAAGTAATGTCCAAAATAAGTCATATTCAGGAAATCGTAACATGAGTAAATAACCAATTGAAAATCCTAAAAGGCATCTAAATAAATAGATAAAAAACTGAAATGTAAAAAAGTTGAAGATTTTTTGTCTTAACATTATAAAATTGACCTTTCTATTCGTTTCACAAAAGTAATTCTTTAAAATCAGTTGGTGGAAAAATTAAGAAAGATTTAAACAATCGTTCTAAAGGTTAGGTTAATTCTTGGGGTTAATATTCGTTTAGTCGGTGGGAGTCTATGTAACCAGTTTGTCTGTGTTGAACCGGTCATAATTAATAAACTACCATGCTCAAGTGTTAAGTCAATTTTTTCGTTTGTCACTTTATGTTTGAAGCTAAATTTCCGTTCTGCTCCGAAAGTTAAGGACTATGCCAGGCCATTCCTTCTTCACCACTGTGATATAGGTTTAATAAACAAGAATTAAATGTTTCATTACAACTTTTTTCAACAATGTTTTTTAATTTAATCAGGTCTTCCGTCCAGAGAAGAGCACGTTTGGTAATGTTAGAATAGGTGTATTCAAATTGTTTATCACCATACCAAGCAACTTTTCGTTTGGTAATGATTTTTTTACCAAAGATGATTGCTTCATCGTTTCTCCATTCTATTTCATTCAATAACTTGTGATAATAATAAGTGGCTTCTTCTTCAGAAAACAGTTGCCCATAATAATTGACTATCCCATCTTTTGGCAACCAATTTTTAGAATTGTCATGTTCAAATGTAAATAGCATCATTATTTGTTCATATTGAAATGTGCTTGTTCCCAACCAATTATTGCAGCTTTTCTTGTTGTTCCCCACATGTAACCGCCCCAACCACCAGTCGATTGTATAACTCGATGACAAGGAATGATAAAAGCTACAGGATTACTTCCTATTGCTGTACCAACTGCTCTTGAAGCGGTTGGATTGTTAATTTCTTTCGCCAATTTCCCATATGTTGAAAGGTTTGAAACAGGTATGTTTAATAAGCTTTCCCAGACTTTTAATTGAAAATCAGTTCCTTTTAAATGTAATTTAATTTCAGGTAAATTTGTCCAATCAGATTGGAAAATTGAAAGTCCATTTTGTTGAAATTTATCTGTTGTTAACTTGAAATGTGCATTTGGAAATTCCATTTTTAGGTGTTGGAATGCAATTTCTTGGTTTTCTTCAAATGCAAGATAGCAAATACCTTTTGATGTGGATGCAACAATAATTTGACCGAAAATACTATCTGAAAAACTGTAATTAATTTGTAAATTATCACCTCCGTTTTTGTATTCTCCTGGACTCATTCCTTCTAATTTTATGAATAGATCATGGAGTCTACTGGTACTAGAAAATCCTGTCTCATCTGAAACATCAAATAAAGTAGCATTTTTTTCTTTCAATAAACTTTTAGCATAGTTGATACTCACAAATTGTAAAAAGTTTTTTGGAGATGTACCAGCCCAATCGCTAAATAATCGTTGGAAATGAAAAGGACTCAAATTGATCTTTTCTGCAATTTGTTCCAATGTCGGTTGATTTTTGAAATTAGCATGAATAAATTCAATCGCTTCAGCAATTCTTGTGTAATTGATTGTGTTTTTTTTATTCATACTCTTCCTTTTCAACAAAATTGCTAATTATTTCTGGATGAAAAAATCTGATAGTTGCTATTTTATTAAAATCAATTATTTGCTTTTAGATTAATTTTTAATTCAGAATCATATCTTGTCAAATTGTTTAAAAAAAGCGGAATATCTTCTATCACTTGATGCAAATGATGTGCACCTGAAGGAATAGAATTTTCTAACAGATATATTGCTGTTTGAACGGCTACAAATGCAGTTGCTTTTCCTTCACCATTTCCAGTAACACTTGCTTCTAAAAGTTGATCGTTTTCTGCTGTTACAACTGCTTTTACTCCAAAAACATCCGTTCCAATTAAAGATTTTTTGAATATTGAAATGAATGTTTTTTGTATTGTTTTATTTCGAAATATTTTTGTTAATCCAATTTTTCTAAGAAATCCAATCGTTCTAGTTAAAAAGCTAGAATCAAAAGCCATACGAGTTGTAACAGATATTTTGTTTGTTTTAAGTAAGGTGTGTTGATCGGAAAAATCAAAGCTGTAAAATGTTCTGTTACCTAATAAATTTGTCATTTTAGGAAGGGTAAAACTTTTGATTTTGTTATTTCCAACCATATAAGTTGTGTCAATATTGTCAAATGTCCATTGAAATGCAGCATCTCCATGTTTTTCACCTAATCCAAGAAGCACATAGATATCAATTGTTTTATTTTTTGGTGATTCCTTCAGTAAATGCTGAACGAGTAAATTTGTTATACCTGGTGCTATACCTACACTTGAGATAATGCTGGTCTTGTTTTTTTTGGCTTTAGTATCAAGTAAATCAATTTGTTCTATTATTTTTTGATTTGCAGAAATATCAATGTATTGCACTCCTTTTTCTACACATGCTTCAACGAATGTTGTATTTGTTTGATCAATACACATTATGACAAGTGAAATTTCATCTAAAAAATTTAACTCATCGATTTTTGAATGATCTAATTTCATCGGAATTAATCGTCGATTATCTGTGAATTTTTTAGCTTTTTCGTAACTCCTGCCAGCTACAATCACTTTTTCAGGGTAGATTTTTGACAATTCTAGACTAATAATACTTCCAACAGCACCGTATCCTCCAACAACTAATATTTTTTTATCCATTTTGCAAAAATCGAAAAAGGATAGAGATAGTTTGTTATATTTTTACAAATAGAAATTACAATATTTAGAGTTTCGATTTCCCTTTAAATGGAATAAAACGAGACACTTGTTGTTGATACTGTTTATATTTTGGATATTTTTCTTTGGATATACTTTCTGAAAAATCAGAACTCCCTTTAAATAAGATGATTAATAAAATACAACCTGCAATTGACCAATTTATCCATTCTCCTGTAGCTACTACACTAAATAAATAGAAGACAACCCAAATTGCTTGTTCAGAAGTATAATTTGGATGACGAGAATAAGCCCATAATCCTTTAGAGATAAACCCTTGCTCGTATTCTTCAAGAGGAATATTGTTGTTTATTCTTCGATACTTCTCAGTTTGAAAAATATGTTGTTGTTGATCGGCAATAAATTCTATCACAACAAAAATAACAAATAAACCAGCGAGTAAATAATCATAAATTTGCAAAGGTGATACATCATTTCCTAACGATGTCAAAATGGGTAGGGTAAACAATAATATCAATACATTTTGATAGCCACAAATGAAAAATAAATTGAATAACATCCACACAAAACGGTTACTAAATCCAGGACGTTGTCTTAAAATTTCCCACCTGTAATCTTCTTCTCCAGTCCAAAATTTCCAAGAATAGGCACCTTTTCGAGCAAAATTAAAGGTTAATCGTGCAGCCCAAATTGTTACAAGTATTGACATTAGGACCATACGTTCATTCATTCCGCCTGCATAGGTCATATACCAGGTGTAAATAATAGGAACAATGCTCCAAAGTTTATCGACTTGCGAATTGTTATTGGTTAATTCTCCAATGATAAAACAATATGATATGACTCCTAAAACAATGTAAGATGTTGAATATAAGATTGTAGTTTGTAATTCATTCAAAGATGTACCAAAGTAAAAACAAACGATTGGTAAAATGATTACTGTGAAAATTAAAAGAAGAATTGTTATTAGCATAGTAGAACTGATTTTTAAGCAAAGATAATTTTTTTAGTGTCTGGATAAAAAGAAAGGCAGTTTTATCTGCCTTTCTTAGTATTTTTATTTCCATCCACCTCCTAGAGCTCGATAAATTCCAATTTGCGAATTTAATTGCATGAGTTTGATGTCAATAAGTTCCATTTTTGATTGCAAAGCTTCTCGTTGTGTTAACAATACTTCCATGTAATCTGCTCTTGCAGAAGAGAATAAGCTGTTTGAAATTGTTACAGATTGATTTAACAAATCAACTTCTTTCTTTTTTGTCTCAAAACTTTTTGTATAATTATCCACTTTTGCTAGCTGGTTCAAAACATCCGTATAACCATTCAAAATCGATTGCTCATAATTGTAAACTGCTTGAAGTTGTTTCGCATTAGCACTACTATATGCAGCTTTAATTGCATTTCGATTGATTAACGGTGCAACCATATCACCAACCAAATTATACAATATAGATGAAGGATTTATCCAAACAGATGGATTAAATGCTTGAAAACCAACATTTGCATCAACTCTTAGTGAGGGGTAGAAGTTGGCTCTTGCAGCTTTTACGTCTAATTTTGAAGCGATTAATTCAAGTTCAGCTTGACGAATATCCGGACGATTACTCAAAAGTTGACTCGGTACGCCAGTATAAATGGAATCCAAAATTAACTGATCAAAGGAAAATGTATTTCGGTTAACATGTTGTGGAAATCGACCAACTAAAAAATTGATTCTATTTTCTGCTTCGACAATTTGTTGTTTTACTTCATATTGTAAATTTTGTGTATTCAGTAATTGCGCCTCAAAACGATTGACTGCCAATTGAGAAACTCTTGCTGCATCTTTTTGTTGATGTACAACTCCTAAAACATCTGTTTGTATCTGAATATTCTGATTGATGATGGTCAATTGATTATCAAGAGCAACCAGTTCATAATAAGCATTGGAAATTTCAGAAACTAAGTTTGTAACCATGAAGTTTTTACCTTCAATACTACTCAAATAGCGTTCTGCTGCCGCTTGTTTGCTATTTCGAAGTTTTTTCCAAATGTCTACTTCCCAAGAAAAATTAGCTCCAACTATGAAGTCTCCTAATGGTTCTGGAAATGCTTTTCCTGGTTCAATTTCCAATTGTTTTTCAACAGCACCATCGCGGGTAAATTCACCAGGTTTTTCCATTCCTGCACCTAAGCGTGCACCAAGAGTAGGTAAATATTCTCCTTTTTTAGCCCTTACTTCATTTTTACTAATTTCTATTTCTTGTAAGGTAATATTCAACTCTTGATTATTTGCTAATGCAGAATCAATTAACGTAGTTAAGTTTGGATCCGAAAACACCTGTTTCCACTGAATGTGAGCTATCGACATTGTATCTTTTGAAGAATTGGAACTGTATTTTTCAGGTACAGCTTTGTTCTCATCACGTACAATAATTTTTGACGATTTACATCCAACAATTGTCATTGTAATTAAAACAATGACAATTGAATACTTTAATTTATTTCTCATGACGACGAATGATTTTGTTGATTAATTTGACCAAACCAGTGGATTTTTTTCTTCCTTCAGAAATCTCTATAAATGCTTCACTTAATGGTGTATCATCTTGGTCTTTGATTAAACTTCTACCTTCT
>DAIOWV010000068.1:0-897 GCA_036758285.1 Taishania sp.
CACAATTATCTGTTGCTGTTGGAGCTGTCCATGTTGCAACTGCTCCACATGTACCTGGATTATTGTTTAATGTGATATTGGATGGACATGCTGTAAGCACTGGATTTGTGTTATCTGTTACTGTTACTGTAAATGAACAAGTATCCGTGTTACCGACTGCATCATAAGCAATGTAAATAACAGTTGTTGTTCCAATAGGAAATATTGCTCCTGGGTTAAAATTTGATACCAATGAATCCAACTGGCAGTTATCCGTTGCTGTTGGTACTGTCCATGTTGCAACAGCATCACATGATGACGTAGAAGTATTAATAGAAATATTTAATGGACATCCTGAAATCACTGGTGGAATTACATCAAAAGGTAGCACTCTAACTGAATCAGTTACAACACAACCATCTCCATAATTAACTCTAATATTATAAGTTCCAAAGTTTGTAATCCATAAAGAATCTGCTGTAGAACCATCATTCCATAAAAACGTAGTATATGGATTTGGATAGAAGCCATCTGTTTTCAAAGAAAAAGGAACAATAGGGCAGGCTACATCCAGATCAGGACCTAACCCAACGATTGTACCTCCCGTTGGTGGTGCAAAATTGATATTCAAATTGTTACCCGCATTCGTACTCTGAGGCCCCATTTGTAAAGTAGAATAAGAACCTGTTGCATCAATATCACGAACATTCACATAGTCATAATCCACACTTCCTGCTAATACATTCAAATTAGCACGTGTACCTGCAACCGAAGACTGCAAAAACGTTACAAAACATGGATTACCCGATGCATATAGACGGTTGTTGATTGTTTGGGTTGTTCCATTTTGTAAAGTATAGGTTTTTCCAGCAGATAAAACCAATGTATCTATTACATTATTCCCTGAATAGAAACGAC
>DAIOWV010000068.1:997-13301 GCA_036758285.1 Taishania sp.
ATTCAACGGATTTGGGGTCCCACCAGTAATAATAGGACTATTTAAAGCTCCTACCCAGGTCATATCATGACAATAGTGACCAACTCCATCTAATGTAATAGTTCTATTAGCTGGAACTCCTGACAAAAAACCACTGTTATTATTAAATACCACATCATCTAAAGGCGTTGGGACACAACCTCCTCCAACAGGTGGATAAACTCCGTCATTAACCGTAGACCAGTGATTAGCATCATTCCAACTTCCTGAACCTCCAACCCAATACAGAGTAATACCACTAGCAGGTGGAAAAATAAAACCTGTATTACCTCCCATATCAAATGAATTAATAGCTGAAACAGGGATAATCGAACCTGTTGCATTTAAATTTTCGATTAGAGCATTATTAATATTGGCTGTAGCTCCTGTGCCAAAATTGATAGTAGCTGATGCTGTTGTCAATGACTTCATTTCTATTAAGCCAGAACAGGAAGGTGCGTTAGCATCCAGTAAATAATTAATAGTCTGAGTAGTTCCATTTTGAAATGTATACGTCTTTCCAGCAGATAAAACCAATGTATCTATTACATTATTCCCTGAATAGAAACGACCTTTCCCCATAAAAATCAGCTTCTGAACACGTAAACCTCCGCTAAACGGACCTTGTGTCGTTGTTGGATTAGTAAAAGAAATATGATGGTACTGATGATTTAAAACTCCACGGACACCATAAAACGAATAATCACTTAGATTACCCGTAATCAAAATATGACTCGTACCAGCACTCAGTACAGCGTTTGAACCTACATATTCCCATCCACTTGAAATAGTTGTTATTACAGAACTACCTAAAATAAGATTTCTTGACAAATTACCAGAAGAAGCAAACTCTTGGATATTAACAACTTGACTGTTTGTGTTTAAAGAACCTTTTTCAAAATTAATACGACCAGTGGATGTATAAGTATCCATGAAAGACCAACCTCCATCTCCATTGAAAGAAATATAACCAGCAACAACAGTACCATTTGTGGTAATAGTCTCTCCCAAAACAGAGGATCGAAAATTGGTTATACTTACATTGTATGTCATACCTGACTGCAAAGTCATGGAACCATAAACATTCAACGGATTTGGGGTCCCACCAGTAATAATAGGACTATTTAAAGCTCCTACCGAGGTAAAATTTTGACAATTTGAAATTACATCTAGTGTTACAGTTCTATTAGCAGGAATTCCTGACAAAAAACCACTATTGGGATCAAAAATAACATTGTCATTTTGGGAAGGAACCACAGGATGAAGTGTTGATCCTCCTGATGTTGTTGCCCAATGATTTATATCACTCCAGTTTCCGGCACCACCTACCCAGTAATAGTCTGCTGCAAAAGTATTTGTTAAAAACAGTGAATACGTCAACAATAACGTAAAAAAACTTTTTGTAAAAATTAGCTTCATTTCTTGTGTAATTAGTAAGTATTTTCTTAATCTTTATACAGAAGTTCAAAATTAAGAATATAATAAATTTATATAGATAGTATTGATTGTCACAATTCCAGAATACTAACAACAATAAAAATAATTTAAAATAATCATAATCAATAATTAAGCAACCAATTTTAAAATGTAAAAAAGAGAAGTGCGATTACTAATTATTTAGTTTAATGTATTTTCTTTGATTATTTTTCATGCTCTTTTTAAACCTAAAAAAAATGAATAAAAACAATATTTAGTAGTTCGATAATGAGACACTTTTTTACTTTTTAGAATAGAAAGAATGTTCAGAGATCTAAAACGAAATGTAGATAAATTTCAAACAATTTGTTTTTTATTAACTTTGCCAGTACTTAAATTACAAAACATCAACATTAAAAAGAATTCATAAAATCAATTTATAACATCTTGCTATCAAACAATCTTACTAATGTCATTAAATAAAGTATTATTTTATTGGTTTCTGTTGGTTACTTTATCTAATAGTTTTTTGAGTTTTACACAATCAGAAAAAAAAATAGACAATAAACAATTTGCAGACTATTGTAATTCTATCATTGTCAATAACGAAGGGCTCAATAAAACACAACTTATATCAATTGCTGATTCATTGTATGCAATTACTAACAATAGATTTCAGAAGGTAAGTGTATTATTGATTTACTATAATATATACATCCAACAAAATAATTACCCCAAAGCCATCGAAAGTTTATCTAAAGCTGACTCAATTGCACAAGAAGGAAAACTAATTGCAGATCAGGTTAGTATTAAAATTACCTTATCTGGCGTCTATAGAGAAGTTGGCTTGGCGAACAAAGGTTTAGAAGAGTTAAATATTGCTTTACGATTGATTGAAAAATTAACTCAAAACACAAATACACTTTGTCTGAAATCCAGAATTTATAACGAAAAAAGTATGTATCTCTTCGAAAATAAAGAAATTAAAGAAGCGAAAAAATACTTATCAAAAAGCATTAACACATTAAAAAACAAAGAAATATCAAAAGTATACACTCCTTTATTTGATGCACATTTAAAGTTAGGAAGTATTTATTTTGATGAAAATAATTTTGAATTAGCACAAAAAGAATTTGAAGAATCGTTTGAATTAGCAAATAAATTTTACCAAATAGACAGCGAAGATATTGGGATATGCTTCACAAACTTAGGTATCATAGCCCTCAAACAAAACAATCTAGATAGTGCAAATAATTACTTTTCAAAAGCGATACAGATAGCTAAGAAATTTAATAATTCGTTTTTATTAGAAAATATTTACATCAGTTTAGATGAATATTATGTACAAATAGGCGATCAAAAATCTTCTGATAGTATCAAAAGTGAACTAATCAAGATGAATGCTGAAAAAAACAACTATCAGATTCAAGTTGCTAATAAAATCATTAAAGATGAGATTAATAAAACAAACACAAAAAAGACGACAATTAGTTACTTAACATTTTTCATTGTTTTTCTTATCATTATTTCAATTGGGATAATTATTTATTTTAAAATCAATCAAAAAAAACAAAAAAAACATTTCAACACCATCATTTACAACATAACAAAATCAAATGATGAAAAATCTACTCCTGTATCTAAATCAACGGATAAACAAGAAGAACAATCATTTGAGAAATCTAATAACTATTTAATTTCTGAATCGAAAGAAAAAGAAATATTGGATCAATTAATTCTTTTTGAAAGAAATAAAGATTTTTTAGATAAAAAAATATCCATTGCCTTAATGGCTTCTGCACTCAACACGAACACAAAATACTTAACATATATTTTAAAAAAACACAGAAGTAAAAATTTTGTTGAATACATTAATTCAATCCGAATAAATTACATTGTAAAGGAACTTTACAATAATTCTGAACTACAGAAATATAAGATTAGCCACTTAGCTGAACTTTCAGGATTCTCTTCACATAGTAGATTTACTCAAGTTTTTAAGAAAGAAACAAATATGCATCCATCAGATTTTATTACAAAACTAGATTTAATGAAAATTGCTTAATAAAAACTGATTGAACCCCATTTATAAAATCTCTTATATTTTTTTATAAAAAACACAGTAGCACTTATTTTTTAGGCCCTCTTTAACGATTTATAACAATTACAAAATCAATTCTTGGTATCTTTTTTGTTTATTTGTTGTTCCAATTATAATTATGAAATTCGTTTTACTCACCATAGTATTGTTTTGGATCTCACATACCTACGCTCAGTGTGAGACTGTTTTATTTAAAGGCAAAGTTGTTGATACACTTCGTCAACAGTCGTTTTATAATATGATGATTGTAAATAGAACAACAGGAAAAGGAGTATTTGGACAGCCCAATGGAAGTTTTTCAGTTTATGTAAGCAATGGAGATTCATTAACAATTTCAGTTAAAGGATATGATTTAATCCATGTGACGGTAAAAGCAGATAGCGATTGCAGATTTATAAAAAACTTTACAATAATAGGTAAACCATATGAATTAGAAGAATTTGTCGTTCGCCCAATAAAATCTCTTGAACAAATCAGAGAAGAACGAGAAGCACTTGTAATGGTAGAAACAAGAACCGTTACAGGGATTGAATCAATTCAAAGTCCAATAACAGCATTGTATCAAGCATTCTCAAAAACAGAAAGAAACAAACGTAAAATTGAAGAATGGAAATATAAAGATTCTCAAAGAGATATCTTGAAAGAATTATTAAGAACTTATGTTGCATTTGACGTTGTAAACCTTACTGAAGAAGAATTCGATGATTTCATCTACTTTTTAAATATGGATCCCGACTTCCTAAAAACAGCAACTGAATGGGAATTAATTGAATTCATCAAAGGAAAATATGAACATTTCATGTATATGAAAGCGTTAGAACGGTAGTTTCGTTGTTTACTTCAAAATGTGTATAACATTTACTTCATGATTATTTTTCGGCACAATCTATGCTTAATTTCGTCTGTACTGTTTCTTTTTAAAAATCAACTATGAAAAAAAGGGTTAAATTTTTTGTATTTATTAGTCTAGTTTTAGTAACTATCCCACTTCTTTTTTCATTTTTTAAAATCGAGAATTCAAAAACAAACAACACTAATCCTAGTTGGGCTGAGCAAAAATTAGCAGAATTAACTTTGGAACAAAAAATAGGTCAATTTTTCATGATAGCTGCATATCCATCAAAAGGTGATGCACATATGAATGAAATTGAAAAAACGATAAAAGAAAATGGTATTGGTAGCGTAATTTGGTTTCCAACTACTAAAGAAAATTATTTAAAATACGCTGATAAGTTACAACAATCGTCATCTCTTCCACTCTTTTATGCCCTTGATGCTGAATGGGGAGTAAGTATGAGAATGGAAAATGAAACTCGCTTTCCCTATGCTTATTCCATTGGAGCTGCAAATGATTTAGCTTTATCTGAAAAATTAGCTGAAATGATGGCTTACGAATGTTCAGAATTAGGCTTTCAATTCAATTTCAGCCCTGTAGCTGATGTTAATTCAAATCCTAATAATCCTGTAATTGGCTTCCGATCTTTTGGGGAAGATCCTGGATTAGTTGGAAAACAAGTTGCTGCGTTTGTCAAAGGATTTGAAAAAAGTGGAGTTTACTCAAGTATAAAACACTTTCCTGGACATGGTGACACAGATAAAGATTCACATTTCAATTTACCAACTATATCAAAATCCGTTGAAGAATTAATTCATAACGACTGGATCCCATTTAAAGAGGGAATAAAAGCTGGCGCAACCTCTGTAATGGTCGGTCATTTAAATGTACCATCACTAGACTCTAGCGGAACACCTAGTAGCCTTTCAAAGCCTATAATTCAAGACTATTTAAGAGGACAGTTAGGATTTAAGGGAATTATTATTTCTGATGCCCTGAATATGAAAGCAGTATCAGATAAATATGGAAAAACGGAAGTTGCAGTAAAAGCGTTTGAAGCTGGTTGTGACATTTTGGTTTACTCTGAAAATGTAAAAGAAGCAATCCAATTAATTAAAAAGAAAGTAGAAAAAGGTGAAATTTCTGAAAAGGAAATCAATGAAAGATGCTTAAAACTATTAAAATTAAAAGAGAAAAGTTTCATTAAACCAGTAAAAGGGAAATCCTTTACAAAAGGTGAAGAAGACTGGGCAAGAAATCAAACGTTTGAAAAAAGTACAACATTACTTAAAAACATTGAAAATGAACTTCCTTACAGTGATTTAAGCAGAAGAACATTACATATTTCTGTTGGAACTTTACCAGATGAATTTATTTCTATTTCAAATGAATATGCGCCTTTGGATAGAATTAACTACTCATTTCAGGAAGTTGAAAAAGGTATTACAAACTTAAAAACAGATGAATATCAAAAAGTAATTGTTACTCTTCATGCAACTACTGTTAGATCAAAAGATAATTTTGGAATTCCTAAAAACATAGGCCCATTTTTAAAATCGATTTCTTCAAAATGTGAAGTCACTCTTGTTTTATTTGGAAATCCACTAGCATTAAATCAAATTTCTGATTTGACAACTACTCATGCTGTAATTGTAGCCTATGAAAACAATAAATTTGTTCAAAATAGAGTTGCTCAAATGATCTTTGGAGCAATTCCATTTTCAGGGAAGTTGACTTCGACAATCAACAATGAATATCACAAAGGTATTGGTATTACTACTAGTTATAATGGACGACTAAAGTTTTCTCAACCAGAAGAAGTTGGCGTAGACCCTAAAAAACTTGAAGAAATCGACCTCGTTATCAATCAAGCAATTAATGACAAAGCATTCCCTGGTTGTCAAATAGTAGCAGCTGTTGATGGGAAAATATTCTTTCGTAAGAATTATGGTAGCCATCAATATGATAATCGTATGGTCGAAAATGATGACATCTACGATTTGGCCTCTATCACGAAAGTTGCTGCATCAACGACAGCTTTAATGAAATTACAATCCGAAGGAAAATTCACTTTGGACAAAAAACTGAGTGATTATTTACCAAACTTAACCTCAGATTATCCCATGGGGCAATTAAAGCTTCGTGAAATGATGGCACATCAAGCTGGATTAAAAGCCTGGATTCCTTTTTATAAACAAACACAAATAGATGGAAAACTAAATCCAGAATGGTATACAAAAAATGCAACAAAGAATTACTCGCAAGTTGCCAATAATGTCTTTATTAAATCTCAGTATGCTGATACCATCAGAAAAATAATATTATCTCAACCATTAGGTCCAAAAAAATACTTGTACAGCGATTTAGGATATTATTTTGTAAAAGCAATTATTGAGCAAGAATCTGGAAAAAATTTGGATCAATTTCTCTTTGATGAAGTTTACTCTAAAATGGGATTGCATTATACTACTTACAATCCGCTTAATACAATAAAACCAGATAAAATTGTAGCAACTGAAGATGATAAAATTTATCGTAACCAACTTATAACAGGATATGTTCACGACCCAGGAGCAGCAATGATTGGTGGTGTTGGTGGTCATGCAGGTTTGTTTTCAAATGCTACTGAATTAGCCGCAATTTTTCAAATGTTCCTTAACAAAGGGAATTATGGTGGAATCCAAATACTTGATCCAAAAGTAATCTCTGAATATACAAAAGTTCAATATTCAGGAAACAGAAGAGGAGCTGGATTTGACAAACCAGTATTAGTAAAAGGTGGTGGAACATGTGATGAAAGCTCTTCATTCGAAAGCTATGGTCATTCGGGATTTACGGGTACAGTGGCATGGGCAGATCCAAAAAACGGGTTGAATTATGTCTTTCTATCAAACCGTGTTTTTCCAGATGCTGAAAATAAAAAACTAATTTCAATGGGCACACGAAGTAAAGTTCAAAAGATATTAAATGAAGCACTAAAAAATAAAAAATAAAATTTGTTTCATAATATATAATTTTCATACTTTAGCAGTAGCATTAGAATATAAAACCTAAAGAATATTCTAAAAGCTAAAGATTTGAATATGAATAGCGCTACTAAGTACTTGTTAACCTTCACCTTATACTTATTTCAGATAAGTAACATTTTCTCTCAATGTAATGAAATTCCAACGGGTGAACAATTACAGGTAATTAACCCTTCATTTGAGGGACCTCGTGATGCGCATATTACTCCTGCACCATGGAGCACATGTGGTATTACTCCCGATACTCAACCTGGAAGTTGGGGAATAACTTTACCTCCATCAGAAGGAAATAGCTATGTTGGTTTTGTTAATGGTGGACCAGCTTGGCTTGAAGGTGCTTCACAAGCCTTAAGTGGAAATATGATTGCTGGGGTTGAATACACTTTTACCATAGACTTAGCCTCAACAAACGCTAATCAAGGAGGTATTATTCCAGCACCTACATTTCTAGAAATATTTGGTTCTCATAACATTTGTAATAAACAGGAGTTTTTATGGAGTTCCCCTGTAATAAGTCATACAAATTGGCAAACTTACACAGTTACATTTACTCCAACTCAAAACTATTCCAATATTTATTTTGCGATAGGGACTACAAGTCCTTATATGTCGTACATTTTATTAGATAACATTACTCCGATTGTTCCCAATATACCGACTATTGAAATTACATCCCATACAAATGGGGAACCTGATGGATGTGCTTTTATTATTTCAGGTGAAATCTCTTTACCTCTTGCTGATTCTATAGTTTTAACAGGTCCATTTATAGAATCTCCTATTAGAGCAAATGTATCAGGAGTAAATTGGAATCAAACTATTAATTTCACCAGTACAGGTTTACAGACAATTTATGTTAGAATACACTATGTAGACGTTGCTACAGGAGTTAATGCCTGCTCTAATGATTCTGTAAGTGTTCAGGTTTCTTCACCAATCATTGGTTATGAAACAGTAGATCATTGTTTCAATACGACGACGACATTTAATGACACCAGCTTTGTATTAGGAGTAGGTTCAATCGTAAGTTGGGAATGGGATTTTGGAGATGGAAATATCTCTACAAGCCAACATCCAAATCATTTATATTCCAACCCAGGAACATACACAACAGCTTTAACAGTCAAAGATCAGAACGATTGTTCAACTTCATTGACTAAACAAATAATAGTCCATGAACTTCCTGTTGCTAATTTTACTTATACAAATGCATGCGATTTAGATGATGTGACTTTTAGTTCTACCTCTTCTGTAAGCTCTGGCACGATAGACCAGTATTCTTGGGATGTTCAAAATGATGGTATAGTTGACTATATTACTTCAAATGGAAATCATACCTATCCTGCTGATGGAAGTTATGACATCCAACTTATTGTTGAATCAAACAATGGGTGTAGTGATACAATTACTCAAACAATAACAGTCTATCCATTACCTATTGCCGATTTTAACTTCACCAATGCTTGCGACAATCAAAACGTTATACTATCATCTACATCGACTGTAAGTAGTGGGGCTATTAGCCAACATTTATGGGATGTAGAAAATGATGGGGTTATTGATTACACCGCCTCAAATATTAGTCACATTTTTCCTTCTGCTGGAAACCACACAGTTTCATTAATTGCAATTTCTGAGAACAATTGTAGAGATACAATTTCACAAACAATTACAATTTTCCCTTTACCTGCTGCAGATTTCAATTTTACAAATGCATGTGATCAAGATGAAGTGACTTTTAGTGATACTTCAACTATTAGTTCTGGAACAATTATTCAAACTTTGTGGGATATCGAAAATAATGGATCGATAGATTATACCACAAATAATGGGACACATACCTTTCAAAATGATGGGGTCCATAACATAACATTAATTGCAATTTCAAACAATAATTGTAGAGATACAATTACAAAACCAGTAACTGTTTACCCTCTTCCGGCTGCTAACTTTACATTTTCAAATGCATGCAACCAAGAAGATGTTACATTTAATTCAACTTCAACTGTTAGCTCCGGAACTATTGATCAATATTTTTGGGATGTTCAAAATGACGGTGTAATTGACTTTACTTCTTCAGTTGGAAACCACACCTACCCTTCTGATGGTAATTATGATATTCAGCACATTGTTGAAACAAATTTTGGATGTAGAGATACAATTGTTCAAACGATAACAGTATTTCCTTTACCAATAGCGAATTATAGCTTCATTAACGCATGTGATAATGAAAGTTTAACGTTTAATTCATTAGCTTCTATTACTTCCGGGACTATTGTTCAAACTTTTTGGGATGTTCAAAATGATGGAAGTATTGAATATAACTCAACAAATGGAAATCACACATACCCAAGTCATGGTAGATACGATTTAACACAGATAGTGGTTTCAAACAACGGTTGCTATGATACAATTACACAAGAAGTAATTGTATATCCATTACCTTTAGCTAATTGGAACACAACACCTGTTTGCGAAGGAATTTCAACAATTTATAATAATACTTCAACAATTACTAATGTTGATAACGATATGATAACATCGTGGAATTGGACTTTTGGCGATGGTACTACTTCAACCTTACAAAATCCAACTCACACTTTTAATAATGAAAATGTATATACAACTCAGTTAATTGCTACATCAAACTATGGTTGTAAAGATACATTTATCAACAGTGCAACTGTATGGCCTTTACCTGTAGTAAACTTTTCCCCAACAGACGTGTGTTTAGAATTTTTAACTGATTTTCAAGACTTATCAACTATTTCAAATACTTATACTTCGAACTCAATCAATCAATGGGAATGGAGTTTTGGAGATTTGACAGGAGTAACAATGAACAATCAAAATCCATCTTATGCTTATTTAAATGATGGAAATTACAATGCTAAATTGATAGTAACTTCAAATCATGGATGTAAGGATTCTGCAACTCTAATCGTTACAGTTCATCCTAAACCAGTTGCTAGTTTTACAGGTGTAAATTTATCAGGATGTGCTCCAATATGCCCATTACTTTCCTCAACATCCACGATCAACAACCCTTCTTCTATAATGCAATATATTTGGAAGTTGAGTAATGGAACGACACACTCCTCAAACTCGATTGATTACAGAGTGTGTTTAGATAATGTAACTACTTCAACCAGAAATTACGATGTTCAATTAACAACTATTTCAAATCAAGGATGTACAGATAGTATTTTAATTAATAATTTTATTTCGGTTTATCACAATCCTATAGCTAGTTTCAACTTTGATCCTTATGAACTTAGCACTTACAATGAAGTGGCTAAAATGACAAATAATTCAATTGGAGGACAGACCTACATTTGGAACTTTGGTGATAAAAGTCCAGGTTCAACAGAAATTAATCCAACTCATGCATTTCCACATGACAAAGGTGATGCTTACATAATTACCTTGATTACGATTTCTTCTGAAGGCTGTATTGATTCTACTAGCGCTCCTATCAACGTTAAAGATGAAGAAATTTTCTATATCCCAAATACTTTTACACCCGATGGCGATATGTTTAACCAAACATTTAACCCAATTTTCACCACGGGGTATGATCCTTATGATTACCAATTATTAATCTTCAATAGATGGGGAGAAACAATTTATGAATCCAAAAATGATGAAATAGGTTGGGACGGTACTTATGCTGCTAATGGAAGACTTTGTCAAGATGGAACTTACACATGGAGGATTGAATTTAAAACTCGTCGTACAGATGAAAGAAAAGTATATTCAGGTCATGTTAACTTATTAAGATAAATAGAGTTTGATATCTTGATCATTTATTTTCAATCTTAAAAATAAGATAAGTTTTTTCTGAGTAATTTGTTAACAAACCTAGATTAGTACCGAAAGATTCTAATTATATCCTATCTTTGAATTTAGAGATAAATGATTCGTTATTCTCGTTATTAAATTCTTATCGTTTAATTATTTGGAAATTATATAAATATGAAATTCGGAACAAAAGCAATTCATGCTGGAATTGAGCCAGATCCAACTACAGGAGCAATTATGACTCCTATTTATCAAACATCTACGTATGTTCAAGAATCTCCAGGAGTGAATAAAGGTTATGGATATGCGAGAGGAAAAAATCCAACGAGAGAAACATTACAAGCAAATTTAGCTGCATTAGAGAACGGAAAGTATTGTGTATGCTTTAGTAGTGGTGTAGCAGCAACAGATGCTGTAGTCAAACTTTTAAGCCCAGGTGATGAAGTAATAACTGGAAATGATTTATATGGTGGAACATATAGATTATTCGTCAATTTATATGAGAAGTTTGGTATAAAATTTCATTTTGTTGATTTGACAAATGTTGAAAATATTCATGCACACATCAATTCAAAAACTAAATTGATTTGGGCAGAAACACCAACAAATCCAACAATGCAAATAATTGATATTGAAGCATTATCAAAAGTGGCAAAACAAAACAACTTGATAATGGTTGCTGATAACACATTTGCATCACCTTATTTACAAAACCCTTTGGATTTAGGAGCTGATATCGTAATGCATTCAGTAACAAAATACCTTGGCGGACATTCAGATGTTGTAATGGGAGCTTTAATTACAAACGATGAAAAATTACATCAGCAATTGTATTTCATTTTAAATTCTTCAGGAGCAAATCCAGGTCCAATGGATTCTTTTTTAGTGCTTAGAGGAATTAAGACATTACATTTAAGAATGGAACGCCATTGTCAAAATGGAAGGAAAATAGCTGAATACTTAAAAAATCATCCAAAAATTGAAAAAGTGTATTGGCCAGGATTTCCTGAACATCCAAATCATGAAATTGCAAAAAAACAAATGAAAGATTTTGGAGGTATGATTTCAATTGTATTAAAGGATAAGTCTATTGAAAATACGTTTAAA
>DAIOWV010000069.1:0-13070 GCA_036758285.1 Taishania sp.
TCTGTACTTGCCAAAGTTTTCTAATAAATTATTATAACAATTTTTTGTTACTGTAATTGATGATGCAGATGCAAAATCTAATTTTCCAGAATCAATTAATTCAAATGTACTATCTTGAAGTACTTCCGAATACATTGTTAAATTTTCAAAATCACCTTTAGCAAAACCTGAAAGGACTGAATTGGCAACTTTTCCAATTCCTGCCTGTAAAGGCATTAATGACTTTGTTAATCTTCCTTCCTTAACTTCTTTATCAAAAAATGCTAATAAATGTTCTGTAATAGCAGTCGTTGTTTCATCCGGCTCTGTTGTTTGTGCTGGACTATCAGTTAATTCTGTATAAACTATTCCTACAACTTTGTTGGGATCTATTTTAATGTAATCTTGACCAATTCTACTACCAGTTTCAGTAACGTTTAATACTTGTCTATTTGGATAATCATTGGGGATTAAAATATCATGTATACCTCTGAATTCAAAAGGAATAGCTGTATTAATTTCAATAATGATTTTCTTAGCTAAATGGGCAAATGTTGCAGAATTTCCTACTGAAGTTGTAGGGATAATATTTCCATTTTCATCAATATAGGTAGCTTCAATTATAGCTACATCCATTTCTGACAAATGTTTATTGTTTAATAATTCAGCTGTTTCACTTAAATGTTGATCAATGAACAAGATAGATCCATCATTGATTTTACCTCTTAAACTTGTGTCAAGCTGAAAAGGCATTCTCTTATAAAGTGCATTGTTATTTGCTAAATCAGTATCGGTTGTATGTCCAAGTGAAGCACCTGTAATTAATGTAATTCCTACTTTTTCATTTTCTGCCCTTTTTGCAAAAGCGGGTAGAACAGCTTTACTGTCACCAGCTTTTGTAAATCCACTAGATCCAACTACCATTCTGTCTTCCAAAATTTTGGCAGCTTGATCAGCAGTAATTACTTTTGATTTATAGGGTGAAAATAGTATTCGATCGATGCTCATTTAATGTTTATTAATTCATTGACGTCAACAATTACTCACGTAATTTTTGATATTAGAAATAATTATTGTTTAACAGTCAATTAATATTGTTCTACAATTTTAGTTTAAATTATTTAAGTCTTAATATCTTATAAAGTCAAAAAAATATTAATTTCGGTCAATGAAATTGAACAAAGCCAATATTGAAAGGTATTACATTACAGATATCGATGTTTTTCCTAAAAGTATTTATTGTTACCATGATGTGATGGGGGAATTATTGATTTCAAATCACAAACATGATAAAGCTCAATTAATATACACCGAAGGAGGAATTATTCATATTGAAACAGAGGATAATATATATTACATTCCACCAAGACATTTAATGTGGATTCCTGCCGGCGTATTTCATAGTATTCGGACAAATACTGAAAAAGCGATTATGCGTAATCTTTACTTTCCAGTAGAAGATAATGAGTTGTTATTTTATAAAAAAGAAGGAATTTATTTAGCAAATGATTTATTATTAAACCTATTACTTTTCACGGATAAATGGAGGGCTGATATTCACATTGAAGATAAGAATTATTCAGTTTTGTTGGCAATTAAAGCACTTTTACCAGATATCTGTGAAAATTCTGTGCCTTTATCATTGCCATTTCCTAAGAATGAGCGTCTGAAAAAAGTAATCATTTATATGTCAAATCATCTTGAAGAGCAAATTTCTTATAAAAAGCTTTCTAAAAAATTTGGATATAGCGAACGAACACTAAATCGACTTTTTCAGAAGGAAACAGGTATGTCATTTATTAAGTATTTTACAATTCAAAAAATGTTACGTGCCATCGAATTATTATTAGAAAATAAGTATACAATTACCGAAATTGCATATGCTGTTGGATACAGTAGTGCACCAACTTTTAGTAATACTTTTTACAAACTACTAGGTCAACGGCCTTCTGATTATATAAGTGTTAGAAAATGATTCTTATTTTCCAATGAGTTAGCATTATTACTTAAAAAATAACATTTATTTCAAATGATATCTCACGGTTTTCTAGTTCCTTTGTAGTTGATTTAAAAAGTATCTATGTCAGATCGTTCATTGTTGGGGGCTTATATTGCATTGATTGTAGTATGTGTGGTTTGGGGAACAACTTATTATGCTTTATTGATAGGGGTGGAGACATTTCCTCCTTTTTTATTTTCTGCAATCCGACAACTTACAGCTGGATTGTTTATTATGATTTCATTAAAATTTTTAGGTAAACTAAAATTTAGCAAATCGGATTTTATTCATCAATCAATTCCAGGTATTTTGATGATTTCACTTGGAAATGGTGTAATTGGTTGGGCAGAACGATATATTCCAAGTGGATTAGCTGCTTTAATCGTTTCGATATTACCAGTTTATATTGTTGGAATCAATTTCTTTACAGGGGCTGATAAACAAAAACCAAATCGTTCAATTTTGTTAGGGCTTTTATTAGGTTGTATAGGAATATTCTTAATGTTTCGAGATAATTTAAAAGATCTGATTAATCCTCAATATTTACTTGGAATGATTGTAGCATTTTTAGCATGTCTAGCTTGGGCTTTTGGAAGTGTTTATGCTAAAGCAAAACCATCTACTGCAAATGTTTTAACAAATGCGTCTATACAAATGTTAAGTGGTGGTATTGGATTGTTTGTAATGAGTTTCTTCTTGGATGATTATTCAGAATTAAAATCAATAACTTCAGAAAGTTTGTGGGCCTTGGCTTACTTAACTGTGTTTGGTTCTATAATCACTTATTCATGTTTTGTATATGCATTACAAAAACTTCCTTTAGGTGTTGCTTCCCTTTATGCTTATGTCAACCCATTTATCGCATTATTATTAGGTTTTTTCTTGTTAAACGAATCGATTACATGGGTTACTGGACTAGCTTTAATTGCTGCATTAACGGGTATTTATTATATCAATAAAGGTTATCAGTTACAGAAAAAATAAAGTTTTATTTCCACCATTTTTCCCAATTTTGATTTAGATTATCTAATTGGATAGGTTCCCCAATTTTCGGAGTGATTAACGGAATTTTTTGATTATTAAAAGCCGCAGTTACCCGTTCCAAAGGTTCATACCATGGGTGTTGTGATAATCTGAATTTTGAATGATGAACGGGTAAAACATGTTTTGCATTCAAATCATTTGCCTCCGTTAATAAATCTTCCGGAAATGAATGAATATAAGGCCATTTTTTATTGTATTGACCACATTCTAAAATTGCTAGGTCAAATTCACCGAAACGATTTCCAATTTCCTTAAAATGTGGACTATAACCACTATCTCCTCCAATAAATAATTGTTTTGTTGGTGTTTTTAAAACATAAGAAGTCCATAATGACCGATTTCGTTTTAAGAGTCTACCTGAAAAATGTCTGGAAGGTGTCAATGTGATTTTAAAACCCTCATCTAATTGAATGGTATCATACCAGTTTTTTTCAATAATTTTTGAATTATCCCAATTCCAATGTTCAAAATGTTGAGCGACCCCTAAACCACAAATAACTGTTTTTACTTTTCCTTTTATTTGTTGAATTGTTTTATAATCTAAATGATCCCAATGATCGTGTGTGATGAGCAAATAGTCAATTGCTGGAATATCTACTGGTTTGTAAATATCTGCACCTTTAAATTCTTTAATTGAACCAGGTACAGGTGAAGCACTGCCACTTAAAACAGGGTCAATCAGAAATTTTTTGCCATCAATTTGAATGAAGTATGAACTATGACCAAACCAGACCAACACATTTTCTGAAGAATTGATTTGGTGTAAATCAATTTTAATGGATGGAATTGCGGAAGTAGGTTCTGTGTCTGGGTGTTTTCCGAAAAAATCTTTTAAAATTTTAAACATATTCTCCCCTTCAGCCAATGATGGTGTATGAATTGGATTTTGAAATTGTTTGTCCTTAAAATTATCTAATTTTTTGAATTGTTTCTTGCGAAATTTATTCGGATACCGACCAAATTGTTTCATATTATTGTACGAGTTTACTAACTTGTAAAAATACGTTTAATTTTGTTTAAAATTCTTTATAGTTATGTCCGTTATTAATTGGAGTGTAAAAAAATTTTCAGAATTATCAGTTGACGAGCTGTATGAACTTCTTCAGCTTCGTTTTGAGGTATTTGTCATTGAACAGCAATCAATTTATACTGATTTGGATAATAAAGACAAAAAATGTTTTCATTTATTGGGGAAATTAGAAGGTACGAACGAAATAGTTGCTTATTCGCGATTGTTACCACCAGGACTTTCGTATGCCGATCTATCGATCGGAAGAGTTTTAACAGCATTTAAACATCGAAAAAGTAATTTTGGAAAAGAATTAATGAAACGAAGTGTTGAGGAACTTGAACGAATGTATCCCAATGAATCAATTCGAATCAGTGCACAAATATATTTGATAAAGTTCTATAATTCTTTTGGGTTTATTGAACATGGTGAAATATACGATGAGGATGGAATTGAACACATTGAGATGGTTAGAAAATCTCAATAAAATGAATTTCTTCAATTATTTTAAGTAATCAAATACATTTTCTAGTTTATATTTTGGGCTACGATCTAACCAGTCATTAAAAAAAGCTGTATGCCCTGCTCCCATAAGAATAAATACGCGATCATCTTTGGATAGTTCAATTTGATTTAAATTAGAAAACATAACAAGATTACGATGGTAAAATTTTGCTGCTTGTTTTGCCCCTTGTGCTTTTCCTATTGATGAAACATATGTTAAGATATCCGCATTAATATTAAGTAAGTAGTTGAAATAGTAAGGATCGTTGATTTTTTTTAGAATGTCAAGTACACTATCTGTTTGATTTTTTAAAAGTTTTTCGTTGTCATCAATCATTTTAAAATATTTGGGATATGTTATTGAATCAACTTTATTTTTAAGTCTATAGTAAATGGAGTAGTTATAACCTTTTTTATAATCAATTCCATAAATTCGTTTACAATCACTTAGTCTACCTACTTCATATGCTAGTAATTCTATTTCATTTGGATAATTAAATGTTATCTCAGGATTTTCTATATATCGTAAATACAACTCCATCAATTGTGCTTGATAGCGAGGGGTTGCTTCAACAATAATGACAGTTGGTTTAAAAAGAGCAATTGATTTAGCTATTTCGTGAACCTGTTTTATATTTTCAAGATTATGTTCATCAAAATCAATTCTCTTTGAGTCATTTGTATATCCCATGTGAAAAGTTCCCATGTTTAATACAGGTATTGCATCATCGAATTTTGTTTTTAATTCTATCTTATCTTGTGCAAAGTTTGAGAAACAAATAAGAATGCTGATGTACAGGCTTGTTTTTTTCATAAAGTTTAATTTTTAATTACAAACTTCAGATGTTTTTTAGATATTCAACATTATAATCGACAAACCCTTTTAATTTATCTGCAAACCCGCTTTTTGATTGTAAATGATATGTTTATTTTTACCACAAAAAGGATGTATCAACGTAAAGTTACAAGACAAAAAGAAGTTGCATTGCACTTTGTTTTTTGGATTATTTGGCTGTATTTCAATGCACTTGAAGTTCTTGAAACAGGCATTCATTTTATATCTTTTAGTCTGTTTCACTGGACATATATATTTGTGTTTTTTATTTCATTTTATTCTAATTATCTGATTGTTTTTCCTCAAATTTTCAATCCCTTCAGATGGTATAAGGTATTTGTAGGAGTGTTGGTGATGTTTACTTTGTTTATTTGTATTAGGTATTTTGTTGAGCAAATATTAACGTTATACATATTTCAGAGACAGAATTATCCTATTACTACTGGCACGATTTATTACATTTATGATAATGTGTTTTTTGCTATAAAACCATTGGTGATTAGTTCTGTTTTCTGGATGATTTTATTTATCGTTAAAACGATGGATTACAATTCATATATTATTCAACAACAGAAGAATACAGAGATAAAATTTTTGAAAGCTCAAATTAATCCTCATTTTGTATTTAATACACTAAATAATATTTATTCCATGGTTCATTTTAAATCTCCGAATGCATTGCCCGCTATTGAAAAACTAAGTGATATTATGAGATTTACAACCTATGAGTCTCAACTTGAATTTATTAAATTATCAGATGAATTGAAATATATTTATGCTTATATTGAACTTGAAGAATTAAGAAAATATCAAAAATCATTTGTTAAATGGAAATTAGAAGTCAGTAACTATGAGCAATCCCTCCCTCCCTATTTATTTTTTCCTTTAATTGAAAATGCATTAAAACATGGTGAATATTCAAATGAACTACCTATCCATGTTTTTTTGCAAGGAGATTCAGAACAGTTGATTTTTCATGTCGAAAATAAAATTGGAACAGCTAAAAAAGACGAATACGGTGGTGTCGGATTGGAAAATTTAAAAAATAGATTGGAAATTTTATATCCTAAAAAATATGATCTCAGTATTGATGAGATGAATGGTTGTTTTAGTATAAAACTTAGCCTTTGTTTAAAATGAATACAAAAATTAAATGTGTTATTATTGATGATGAACCACTTGCTGTTCAGTTGATTAATGATTATGCTCAACAGCATTTGTTGTTGGATGTTGTTTATGCAGGAAGTGATATACATCAAGTAATTTCAATTCTAAATGTAGAAAAAATTGATTTGATTTTTTTAGATATTCAAATGCCCCAAATGACAGGTATAGAACTTATGCAATTATTTGATGAGCAGTATAATTTTATCATTACGTCAGCTTATCCTGAATATGCTCTTGATGCATTTAAATTTCACGTCATAGACTACTTACTTAAACCGGTTACATTTAGTCGCTTTTATCAAGCAGTGGATAAATTTATACAATGGAAGATGATTTTTCAACCGTCTTCAATTGATGATTATCTCTTTGTGAGAGCAGATCGTAAATACCACAAAATTGTTTTCAATGAGATTAATTATATTGAAGGATTACGTGATTATATTCGCATCCATGTTAATGGGGAGAAAATAATCGTATTGGAAAATCTTAAAACGATTTTGGATAAATTACCGCCTAATAGGTTTGTTCGCATCCATCGTTCTTATATTGCATCAATTGATAAAATTAAACTTATTGAAGGAAATAGAATTCAGTTGAATAATAATGAATTTGTTCCAATCGGTGATACTTACAGGCAAATTGTTTTACAATTTATTAAAATATAATTACTTGTCTTCAAAAGAGGTCTTTTTACTGTTTTTTCGTTAATCGGTATTGGAAAGTAGTTGATCAGGCAATATTTTCTACTTAAATCCGTTGTAAAGTGTAATAATTATGCAGATTTATTTAAGTAGTTTCTCATGCACTTTTTTCAATTACACCAACAATTAAAAGAATTATTCGAACAACCTGTTAAACAATGTTTCGATGCTAATTTAGGAGTCTCTATTTCACATTTTGACTTTATTTCTGATGATGCAAAATATTTTCTTTCTGGAAGTGATTCGCTTTTTTGTTCAAAACATAACGTCACATTTTCTGAACAAAATAATAAAGTGAAGTCTGATTTAAAAATTTCAGATTTCAATATTGAATGTAATAAATCATTTCAATATCATCTTATTCAAAATGATGAAACATCAATTGCAAATGGTGTGATTATTATGTTTCATGGTTTAAATGAAAAAAAATGGGATAAATACTTACCATGGGCCTATGAATTGGCAAAAAGAACTAAAAAAGCAATTTTGTTATTTCCGATTGGATTTCATATGGATAGAGCTCCAGAAATTTGGAGTTCTCGAAAAGAAATGTTTGAAGTCGCTCAAAAACGTAAGTCAGATTACATAGATAATTCAGAATGTTCATATGTAAATGCAGCAATTAGCTCAAGATTAGAAGATAGTCCACAACGAATTTTTTGGTCCGGATTACAAACATATTCTGACATTATTCGTCTCGTACTGGCAATACGTAAAGGTGAAATTCAACGGATTTCTACAAATGCTACTTTTGATTTGTTTGGTTATTCCATCGGTTCTTTTCTGTCAATGATTCTCCTGATGGCTAATCCTAAAGGTGTTTTTACAAATTCAAAACTTTTTTGTTTTTGTGGAGGAATGACAATGGATCGGATGTATCCTATTTCAAAGTATATCATGGATTCAAGAGCAGCAATAGAAATGCAAAAAATGTTTACAGAATTGTTAAGCACAAATTTTGTGAATGATGCTCGATTAGCTCATTATCAGAATCATATAGAGCATGAAAATGAAAGTTGGTTCAAAACGATGCTTCGTTATAATTTTTATCAAGAAGAAAGAGAAAGTCGAATTAAACAGCTTCAGAGTCAGATAAAATCTTTTGTACTTCAAAAAGATAGAGTAACTCCCCCAATAGAGGCTTTGAATACATTAAAAGGTGGATTTCGAACAATTAATGTAGATGTTCAAATAGAGGATTTTAATCATCCATATTCTCATATAATGCCTTTTCCGTTAACCTCAAAAAATGCGAATGAAGTAGATCAATCGTTTAACCTGTTTTTAAATTCTGCTTCTGATTTTTTCAATAATTGATTCTCATTTATCCAAAGCTTTCAACAATGAATAGAGGATAACATTATAATAGTTCTCAAAACAGTAAATCTTATTCCGTTTATTTTTGTTTTTATAATATTTTGAATTATGAAATTGGATAAAAACTACACAGTTAAAGAAATTGCTGATTTAATCAATTGTTCATTTGTAGGAAATGAGGAACATCCTGTAACAGGTATCAATGAAATACATCGAGTTGAATCTGGTGATTTAGTTTTTGTTGATCATCCAAAATATTATGATAAAGCATTAAAAAGTGCAGCTACAACTATCTTAATTGACAAAGAAGTTGAATGTCCAGAAGGAAAGGCACTAATTATTTCAGAAACACCATTTGACGATTACAATAAATTAACAAAACATTTTTGTCCTGTAACTACGCAAGATGTTTTAATCAGCAAAGAAGCAGAAATAGATCCTTCAGCAGTTATTTATCCAAATGTTTTTATTGGGCATTATGTGAAAATTGGAAAAAACACTCGTATTCTTCCTGGTGCTGTTATTTTAGACAGAACGATTATTGGGGATAATGTTATAATTGGACCTAATACAACAATTGGACACAATGCCTTTTACTACAAAAGAAAACCTGAAGGATATGATAGAATGCATTCTTGTGGTTGGGTAACTATTAAAGACAATGTTGAAATTGGGGCAAATTGCACAATTGATGCAGGTGTTTCTGCAAATACGGAAATAGGAGAGGGGACGAAATTAGACAATATGGTTCACATTGGACATGATACTGTTATTGGTAAAAATTGTTTAATGGCAGCTAATGTTGGATTAGCAGGTTGTGTTACTGTTGAAGACCGTGTAATTCTATGGGGACAGGTTGGATGTGCTTCTGATATCGTCATTGGTGAAGGGGCAATAGTTCTAGCTCAATCTGGGATTGCAAAAAGCTTAGATCCGGGTAAAACTTACTTTGGGAGCCCTTGTGGTGAGGTGAAATCAAAATTCCGTGAAATGGCAGCCTTAAGACGTTTGCCTGAATTGTTGGAACGATTATAAAACATGTTTGATAAACGAATTAATGATCTTGAAATACAACTATACCAGAAGGATTTTAAATTAAATTCACTTCTGGAAATTACTACTGCAATAAATGCAAATCTTGGAGTAGATCGGTTGACAGAAATTTATTCGTTTATTCTAAAAGAACAACTCGGTTTTTCTAGGTTTTTATTGTTTGCAAGACAAGAAGAAGATCAATGGACAATATTGGTCAAAAAAGGTCTTCGAGGTAAACTTTTAACTGTTGATGTTACTCATGAACTATCTAGATTCAAGGAGATTACATTTATTGAGTCGTCTCATTCCGAGGTGCTAAAAGAGTTCGATGTTGTAATTCCCGTTTTTCACAAAGATTTACCCTTAGCATATCTTTTGTTGAAGGTAAATGCTCCAATTGATTTTCATCAAGAAGATACGAGAAACAACCTTGGTTTTGTTCAGACCCTTACAAATATTATTGTTGTTGCTATTGAAAATAAAACAATGGCTAAACAAAGGGTGATTCAGGAACGTATTAAAAAGGAATTGGAAGTTGCAAGTGAAATGCAAAAACTACTTTTTCCTTCAGATTTGCCTTCTAATAAACAAATGGATATCTCTGCGAAATATATTCCTCGTCACGAGGTAGGAGGTGATTATTATGATTTTATTCCTCTTGGTAAGGATGAATTTATTATGTGTATTGGTGATGTTTCAGGAAAGGGAATAGGTGCAGCCATGCTAATGGCAAATTTTCAAGCGACCTTGAGAACGTTGTTTATATATCAAAAATATGATTTGGATTTTTTGCTGAATGAATTAAATGCAAAAGTCATGAAAAATGCAAAAGGAGAAAAATTCATTACATTTTTTATAGCACATTTCAATACCAAAACAAGATCTCTTAAATATGTAAATGCAGGACATAACCATCCGATTCTTACAACAGGAAAAGAATACATCATGTTGAATGAAGGATCAATAGGTTTGGGAATGTTGGATGAGTTGCCTTTTATTAATATTGGAGAAGTTATTCTCAAACCAAACACTACACTTGTTTCTTACACCGATGGAGTTGTTGAGCTTGAAAATAAAGAAGGTCACCAATTTGGATTAGACCGATTGATAAAAACAGTTCATTCTTTTTATCCATTAAACATGGAGGATATGAATAATTTGATTTTTTCTAAATTAGATGAATGGAAAGGTGAACTTCCATTAGTTGATGATACAGCGGTATTTGCTTGTCGTTTTTTCTAAATAATTTTCATAATTCATAATTTTTTTAGTTAAATTTATGGAATACGAATGTTTAATACATCTCTATTCAAAATATAAATTAGTAAAGTATGAAAAAATTAATCTTTGCGGTTTTAATGATGATAGGGTATTCATCTTCCGCACAACAAGCATTAGGAGAAGTACACGGCTATGTTCTCGATAAAAGTAATAACGAAGCAATTCTTTCTGCACATGTATTTATCAAAGACATTGATAAAGTATATCAGGTAATGACTGATGAAGAGGGAATGTTCCGAATTAGTGCCATTCCAGCAGGAACATATACAATGTATCTTCGATACATGGGAGATACTTTATAAGTACATCCAGTTAATGTTACAATGAATACAATGACTCGATTGGGTAACATTAATTTGGATTTTTCATCTAAGGTTTTAACTACATTTACTTTAACACCAGGTTTGAGGTTAATTGGTGGCGATTTACCTATACCAAGTCTTACAGCGAAAGAAATTGCAAGATCACCAGCAAAATTTGACCCAAAAGGACTAATTATTTCGATGTCATCTGAGGCGAGATTGACAGATGATGGTGAGTTGGTTTTTCGTGGAGCTAGAAAAGGAGATATGCTATATATGGTTGATGGTGTGAAAGGAAATGAAGTGCAACGTGTTCCAAGTGCTGCAATCGGAAATATGATGGTATATACTGGAGCTTTACCCGCTAAATATGGAGACACTTTAGGAGGAGTTGTTATTGTTGAAACTAAAAGTTATTTCGATTTGTATCGAGATTGGGTCAACGGTAGAGATTAATTGATAATTGGGCTGATTGAAAATGAAGCCCAATTTTATTTTAACAGATTTTCTTTTACAGAACGAACGTCTAATAAAAAATCAACATCTTCTTCAATCTTATTTCCAATCACTACTACATTCGCACCAGCACGATGCATTTGAATAATTTGATCGCTACTCTTTACTCCACCACCTACGATTAATGGTAAACATAATTCAGAAATTACACGTATAGTTTCTAAGGGTACAGAATTTATTGCACCACTTCCAGCTTCTAAAAAAATTGCTTTATGACCAATCTGCTTTCCAGCTAAAGCAGTTTGATAGGCAATGGATGTCTGATGATGAGGTATTGGAGTTGTTTGGCTAACGTATGCAACAGATGAATTGGTTCCACCATCAATTAGTAAATAAGAAGTAGAAATAACTTCCAGACCACTTTCAGCTATTTTTTGGGCGGCTTGAACATGATGTCCAATCAAATAATCTGGATTTCTTCCAGAAATTAAATTCAAAAGTAAAATTCCATCAGCTTTATCTGAAACTTGGTTTGATGAACCTGGAAAAATTATTAATGGGATTTTTAATTTTTCTTTTAAAATTGAAATTGAACTTTCAAATTCTTTTTCAGAAACAGTACTTCCACCGATAAATACGAAGTCAGCATTTGAAAAATGAATTTTATCAACTAATTGTTCTATTTGATAACTTGAATGACATTTTTCTGGATCAATTAAAATTGCTATCTTGTTTCGTTGATTTAATAACTTAATTAATTCCATTCTGATGCTCTATTAATGTTGGTTCTGATTGATTGACTGTTAAAATCATATTTTCAAGAACGATTGAACGCAAAGTTACAGAATATTGTTTTCCATTCTTGTTGAAACTACATTCAAACAATTCATTTCCATCAAAAGAGCGAATCAGTAAGTCTTTTTTAAAGATTAATCCTTTCGTGTTGCAAAGTTTTAATAAAGCTTCTTTACAGGACCAAGAACGAGTCATCAAATCAGTATTGCTTGTATCAAGAAATGAGAGCTCTTCGGAATTTAAAAACTTTGTGTGTAATTTAGAAGCTTTTGTTCCCTTCGGTTCAATATCCAAGCCTATGATGTGTTTGTTTGAAGTTGCGATGGATGAATAACCCAAAGTATGACTTATGGAAATAAAAATTTCGTCATCTATAAATGGTGCCCCAGAAGTTGTGTAACAAATTTGTTTATCAGGAAAATGTTTTGATTTTAATATTCTGGTTGAAATAAATTCCCGTTTCCTTTTTAAACTCGAAAATTCATTAATTCTATTTTTTTCTTCAGGATTAAGAATTGGGTAATATTCCTCTATTTCAAATGAATTATATTTAATAATATAGATTACAATTCCTTCTAGTTTGATTTCTTCGAATAAAAACATACACAAAACTAATGATTTTTATTCGAAGAAATCAAACTAGAAG
>DAIOWV010000070.1:0-12978 GCA_036758285.1 Taishania sp.
AGCTTGTAAGAAAAAAGCACCGTCATTTAGAACGATTTCTTGTCCTTCTTTTTAATCGAAAAAAATTAGAAAATCCCGCCAGTGTGTAGGAAAATGATTGTAGAATTGTTAAACTTTTCTTTCTTTATTTCTTGCATTAAACAATAGAAAGCCTTAGCTGTGTAGACTTTATCTAATGGTAAGTTTAATTCAGTATTGCAATATTCAATAAATTGACTTAGTTCTTCTGTTGTTTTTGCATATCCTCCAAAATGATAATCAGTGTGAACATGAATTGGACTTAATAATTCATCTATTGTGTCATCATCAAATCCAGATTTTCTGAATAATAAAGACATTTCAGCTTTTGAGTCATAATTTTTTATAGATGGAACAACATGCAATGATTGATTTTTTATTCCTAATAAAACACCACAACTTGTTGTACTTGTGCCCTGAGCTACAAATAAATGATCAAAAGGAGGCAATTCTTTAATAATTTCCTGACAACCAATCATGCCATAATACATAGCACCACCTTCAGGAACAATGTATGAGTTTGGAAATCTAATTATCAAATCTTCATGGTATTCCTTCATATTTCTTAACGAATATTCTTCTCTAGAAATGAAGTGTAATTTCATACCTAATTGGGTGCATTTTTGAAGTAAATCATTTGAATTTTGATTCAATTCTTCACCTCTGACCATTCCAATGGATTTAATCCCTATTGAATTACAAGCACTTGCTGTTGCTAAAAGATGGTTTGAATAAGCACCTCCAAAAGTTAATAAATGTTCTTTTTTTGATTGCTTAAAATGTTCAATGATGTATTTTAACTTTCTCCATTTATTCCCGGAAACCTCAGAATGAATTAAATCATCTCGTTTAACAAAAAGCTTTATTCCTCGATTTTTCAACTCTTTTAGTTGTATTTCCTGGAGAATTGATTTTGTAGTGTCAAACAGCATAGTTGTTTTGATTTTAGTTATTTTTGTTTTATGCAAGATGATATGTCAGGATTTTCAAAGAAAAAACGTTGGGCTGATGATGAATATTATTATACGCCAGAAGGTTATGTTGTATTTACTGAAAAATTTCATCTTAAAAGAGGATATTGTTGTAAAAGTGGATGTCGCCATTGCCCTTATGGTTTTGATAAAAAAACAGGAAAATTGAAAGATGAAAAATAATTTCAGTCCTGTGGTTTAATACCATTTTCTGGAAAACGACCTGTATATTTACTTAATACATTTTTCAAATACTTAATATCTTCATCGATATCACCAGTTGGTTCAAATAAACTATCCCACCCCCCTGTCTTTTTTTTGTAGTCAATATAAGCGGTGTAAATAGGTACGTTTGCTTCTTGTGCAATATAATAAAATCCTTTTTTCCAGTTAGGAGAATACTTTCTAGTTCCTTCAGGAGTGAAAACTAAAAACATATTATCATTCTTGCTGAATTCATGAACAGCCATGTGTGTTAGATTGTTTTTCTTTTTTCTGTCTACAGGAATTCCTCCCATTTTTCGAAGTAACCAACCAAATGGAGGGATGAATAATTCTTTTTTAATCAGGAATTTAGTGTTTATTCCGTAACTAGAGAAGGTGATTCTTCCAATAACAAAGTCCCAATTTGAGGTATGAGGTCCCATCACGACAACGCATTTTTTAACTTTTGGCGGAGTACGATCAATTTTCCAACCTAATAAACTGAGTATGAAGATTCCTATTTTTCCCATAAATCAAAAGTAATAAAAAAATAATTTTTTAGATTCTAAATCTAATAATTTGACGTTAATAAAAAGTGATAACTTCCTATCGCTTACTATTTCATTTTTTCTTAATTTCGATGTGAAAAGCATTGAAAATAAAAAGATGAAACAATATCATGAATTGCTCCAACATATTTTAAAGGAGGGAGTAAAAAAAGAAGATAGGACTGGTACAGGAACAATTTCAGTTTTTGGATATCAAATGAGATTTGATCTTTCTGAGGGATTTCCTTGTGTAACAACTAAAAAGTTGCATTTACGGTCAATTATTCATGAATTATTGTGGTTTTTACAAGGTGAAACAAATATTAAGTACTTAAAAGATAATGGTGTTAGTATTTGGGATGAATGGGCTGATGAAAATGGTGATTTAGGTCCAGTTTATGGTTCTCAATGGAGAAGCTGGCCTGGAAGAGATGGACAAACGATTGACCAAATAGCAAAACTAATAGACCAGATTATACGAAATCCTGATTCAAGAAGATTAATCGTTTCTGCTTGGAATGTTGCAGATGTAGATAATATGGCATTACCTCCTTGTCATTCCATGTTTCAGTTTTATGTTGCAAATGGCAAATTAAGTTGTCAATTATATCAACGTAGTGCAGATACTTTTTTAGGTGTTCCTTTTAATATTGCTTCGTATGCATTATTAACAATGATGGTTGCTCAAGTTTGTGATTTAGAGCCTGGTGAATTTGTCCATACATTTGGTGATACTCATTTGTATTTGAATCATTTAGAACAGGTTGAGTTGCAGTTGTCTAGAGAAATTCGTCCATTGCCAATCATGAAGATTAATCCAGAAATAAAAGACATCTTTGCGTTTAAATATGAAGATTTTGAATTGTTAAATTATGATCCGCACCCACATATTAAAGCTCCAGTGGCTATTTAGTTTTTTTTGTTTCATCTTTATTGCATCAGGTCAACAAGATTCTTCTGATGTTTCAATTTTGTTTGTTGGTGATGTAATGCAGCATGGTCCTCAAATAAAAGGTGCATATAATTCTAAAATTGATAAATATGAGTATGAACACTCATGGAAGTTTGTTCAGCCAATAATTTCAGAAGTAGATATTGCTATTGGAAATCTTGAAGTTACTCACGCGGGAAAGCCATATTCTGGTTATCCACAGTTTTCTGCGCCTGATGAATTATCTTCGGCATTAAAAAATGTTGGTTTTGATGTCTTGCTTACAGCAAACAATCATTCATGTGATGGTGGGGCAAAAGGAGTGATTCGAACATTAGATGTTTTAGATGGATTAAACCTTTTACATACAGGAACTTTTAGAAATAAACAAGAAAGAGACCAAAATTACCCTTTAATTATTGAACGTAATAATATTAAAATTGCAATTTTAAATTATACTTATGGTACAAATGGAATTTTTGTAAAAGCTCCATTAATTATCAATTATATTGATAGTACTACTATGAAAATTGATTTTGAAAAAGCAAAAAAGAATGCCGATTACATTATTTGTACAATGCATTGGGGAGATGAATATAAATCATTGCCAAATGCTTCCCAAAAGAAATGGGAAAAATATTGTTATGAACTAGGTGCTAACATGGTGATTGGTAGTCACCCACATGTTATTCAGCCTGTTGAAAGAAAAAAAGTGAATGAAAAAGAAGTTCTAACAGCTTATTCATTAGGTAACTTTGTATCTAATCAAAGAGATCGTTACAAAAATGGGGGAATGATTTTGAGAAGTACAATAGGATTACGAGATAATGAAGTGGTTTTGAAAGATGCTGATTATTCTTTTGCTTATGTACATACTGCTCAAGAAGGAATATTTAAACATTATTATGTATTACCCGATTATTCTTATGATTCAATTCCAACTTCATTTTTTACGCAAGAAGAAAAAGTAAGTAAAGATCTGTTTTTTAAAGACAGTAGGTCATTAATGGAAAAATATACTTTAGATGTTAAAGAATATATTCCTCAAAAAACGGTTGAAATTGATCGATTATTAAAAGGTTATTTTGCAGTTGAAGTTAAACAATCTGATTTGTCAAAATTAGAAGAGCAATTACCACACATGAATGTTGTATATACATATAAAGATTTTGATAACATTGAACATTATTTAATTGGATATTCGGAGTCAGAAATTTCTGCAAAAGGTAATCAAGAAATTATTTCATCACTTTTGAATGGCCAATCTACATCCAAAATAGTATTTATTGATCGCTTTGGATTAAAAGAAATAAAATGAAAATTATTTTAATAGTTGCAGTTGATAAGCAATGGGGAATTGGTAAAGACAATGACTTAATGTGGCATTTACCTGCAGATATGCGTTTTTTTAAAGAAACAACAAGTGGGCATATTGTAGTATTAGGAAGAAAAAATTATGAATCGATTCCTGAAAGATTTAGACCTTTGCCCAATAGGGAAAATGCGATTTTAACAAGAAATAGCAATTATCAGGCTCCAGGTTGTCTAATGTTTCATTCCTTAGAATCTTGTTTAGATCATTACAAAAATGAAACAGAACGATTTGTATTTATAATTGGAGGAGGTGAAATATATTCTCAAGCAATTAATTTAAATGTTGTAGACGAGATGTATATTACATTTGTTGATGAAACATACAATGCAGATACTTTTTTTCCTCAGTTTAATGAAAATGATTGGACTAAAGAATTATTTCAAATTCAAGAACCTGACGAAAGACATACAGTAGGTTTCAAAATATATAAATTTCAAAATAAAAAAGAAAATAAATAATATTTATAATTCTTTGTTTTTCAGTTGTTTTATTTGAATCTGATCTCTTTTTTTGTAAAAAAATAAAAATCTACCAACCAAATTAAAGTGAGCTTCGTATTAAATGTACAGATGTTAGTTTAAATATTTTGGTTAGATAGCCTGCCTTTTACAACTTTATTTCTTGTTTTTATACAAAAGACACACAGGTTAGGTTCAGTGTGTCTTTTTTTATTAGTTATAATATTCAAATAAAAAACGAGCATTTTCAGGAACCAATGCAATCATTGCAAATTTATCATTATCACTTTTTATTTGTTCTTTTATATTTTTAGGCATACTAGCAAATAAAACTTGCTTTCTCCAAACTTCAATATTTTCTGTAAATTCCAAAGGAATTATTTTACCAAATTCATTTGGTTTAATAAAATCTGGTCTGAATAAATTTGAAACTTCTTTTTCAATTTTAGATTGAGGTGATTGGATCGCATTATCAATTTTTTCAACAATATGGTCAAGGAATTCTATGTCGTGACGTTTGTCTGATACCGTGTAAATACAGTAAAATGCTTGTTCCGAACTATTTCCAGTAACTATTTTAGCTACACATATTGGAGTTGATTTTGTTTCTAATAGAAGTTTCTTTTTTGTTGTGTTGGCAATTAGTTTTACGAGGACAAAACATATTATGGAAATAATAGCAAGAATTATTATTGTATTAAATCCAACAGTTTCAACTAAATCACTTAGAAATGTCATCGCGATGAAGAGCAATAACCCAATTCCAATAATCAATGGTAAATAAATGATTCTGTTTTTTCCAAAAGAAGAAATTCCTACATATTTTTTAATAATATCTGTATTGTTTTCCAATTCTTTTAATCGTTCAATGTTCATTCGATAGATTTTATGTGTGAAAAATCACTAATATGTTTTGTCAAGGATAATAAAAATCGATATTAGTTAATCATTCAACTTGTTAGCATTACAAAATTATAATTTAAATTAGAAAATATAATTAATGGTTATAGATATTTTTATATACCGTATACCAAAACATTAACTCCACAATCGAATGAATTTGAAGATATAAGATTTAAATTTTGGATTGACTTGATATTCTGAAAAATAGGCATTCCTTTTCCAAGTATTACTGGATTTATGAATAAATGAAGTTCGTCAATTAATTGCTCTTTGATTAATGATGATACGAATTTTCCACCACCATATACAATGATATCTTTACCGTCTTTTTGTTTAAGTGCTTGCACCTTTTTTATGAAATCACCATTTTCTATGGTTGTATTTTCCCATTCAGTATTTGAGACTGTTTTGCTGAATACAATTTTGGGAGTTGAAGAAAATATTTTACCTGCTTCATTTTCCGGATTATTTTCATCTTTTGAAACCTCAGACCAATATGGGATAAAGCCTGTGGCAAGATTTTTACCAAGTAAAATTGTATCCATTGATTGTGTCAGTTCATTAACGTAGTTAATAATATCTTCAGTCCAATTTGCAGTTAGCCAGTCCATTTCACCATTTGGTCCTGCGATAAAACCATCAACTGAAATTTGTATTTGCAATTTTAATTTTCTCATTTCATTCGAACTTTTCTGAATTTGACGAATCAGATACTTTTATTTACAAAAATGCTTTCAATAGACAATCCTATTGAAAGCATTCATGATTAACTAAATATAACTTGGATTTATTTAACACCTTTTGCAACAGCTAACAACTGTTCAGGTGTAACATATCCTAAACTTTCCTTGATTAATTCACCTTTCTCATTAATGAAAAGCAAAGTTGGATAGGCTTTTACTTTAAATAGTCTAGCTAACTCAGGACCATCTGCATCTTTTTCCATTTCAACTTTTAAATTGATGAATTTTTCATTGAAATATGTTCCAACTTCTTCATTTGTAAATGTATTTTTAGATAAATACTTACAAGGACCGCACCACACTGTGTAGCAATCAATAAAGATTGGTTTTCCAGTTTTTTTAGACAATTTTAAAGCTTCATCATAAGATGTTGTGCTAAATTTAATTCCAACTGTTTCTTCTTGAATTTCTTTAACTTGGGTATTCGTATCACCTTTTGGAAATGAGAATGCCATCAACAATCCTGCTCCAATTAAAACTGTGAATCCAATTAATTTCTTCATTTCGTTCTTTTTTAATGTAAATATATAATCTTTTTTACCTTTTTTGTTACTTTTAAGACAAATATCGTTCCAATATTACGGATGAATTTATTTTATATTTCAAATAACGAAAAATTAAAACTAGAGGTTGCATCTTTCATTGATAAATGGAATGATGAATCGAGTTTTTTTGAGTCGAAAACATCTGGTTCAACTGGTGTTCCCAAAACGATTAGAATAGAAAAACGTTTTGCAAGAGCATCAGCAAATGCAACTATTGATTTTTTAAAATTAAAAAATGAAGATAATGTGCTCCTTTGTTTAAGTATACAAACAATAGGAGGGAAGATGCTTGTTGTGAGAAGTATAATTAATTCGATGAATTTATTTGTAATTGATGCAAGTTCAAATCCATTGAAGGAAACGGAGATTGAGTTTGATTTTATTGCAATTGCTCCAATTCAACTAACAACTATTTTAGAAGAAACGCCAGATAAATTAAAATCAGTCCGAAAAATCATTCTTGGAGGTGGGCAAATTCATGAAGATACAATAAATTTATTGAAAAGAAATAAAATTACTGTTTATCAGACATTTGGAATGACCGAGACAATTTCTCACATTGCTCTGAGGAAAGTTGGATTTGAAGAAGATGATTATTATACAACAGTTAAAGGGATAACAATTAATGAAATACAAGGTCAACTAATTGTCAATGCTCCACATCTGGGACTTGATAATTTGTTAACGAATGATTGGGTTGAAGTGATTGATTTTAATCATTTTAAGTGGTTAGGTAGATTTGACCATGTAATAAATAGTGGAGGAATTAAAATTCAAATTGATGAATTAGAACTCCTACTTCAGAAGAAAATTAATAATCGATTATTTATTTACCCCAAAAAAGATAAATTATTGGGAGAAAAAGTGGTATTAATTGTTGAAGGAGCTTTTCAAGACAAGTTAACAAAAAAAGAGTTTTTTACGTTTATCGATAATAAGTTTCAAATTCCAAAAGAAGTAGCTTTTTTAGAAGAGTTCATTATGACAAATAGTCATAAAATCAATAGATTTGCTAATTTTGAAAGTATACATGAACTCGCATTTAAGCAAATATTATAAAGTTTTTGGATTACCCTTGGATGCTAGTCCGGCAGATATAAAAAAAAGATATCGTCAGTTAGCTTTGCATTATCATCCTGATAAGTTTGGTGGTAATCAAGAGAAATTTCTTGCTATAAAAGAAGCTTATGAATACCTCACAGGAAAAAAAGAAGTTAGTTCATCTTCTGTAAATCAATCAGTAACGAACTCGAGGAGCACTAGTCAGGCAAGAGGTATGACTCAGGAGGAACGAATTAAACAAGCTTATCAACGTCAAAAAGAAACTGAATACAAGGAGTTCATCGAAAATGAAAAATTTTATCAATCAATAATTAGTGGAAAATTATGGAGGTTTTTAAGATTTACATCTTATATAGGTGCATTTTTAACTTTTATGGTTTTGATTGATTTTTTTCTTCCTTATACCTATGAACCTGAACGTATTGTTGCCTGTGAAAATGAAAGAGTTGAGAGTTTTAGCTCTGATTCAGGATCATTTAGGAAAATATATACAGAATCAGGAGAGAGCTATTATTCGGAAGATTTTGTAAACTATTTAGTTAGTGATCCGAGTGTGTTTATTGTTCGTACAAGTATACTTCATAACGAAATTGGTTTCGTTCCTTTTTTTCATATTTCTGGTAAACCAACAGATTTATCCAAGTTTAAACCATTTCCAATTCACTTTACTATTGGCGCTCACAGTCTATTTTTCTTACCTTTTTTGATTCTACCATTTTTAGTGGTCACTTTTAAGCGTAAAAATTACACATTCACACTATTGTACTATCTTTCTATTTATTTGTTTACTCCTTTTATTTATATTTATCTGATAAGTGGCGAAAGATGGCTACATATTTTAACACTTGGCTATCTTTAAATGGATAAATAAGCTTGATACAATCGAAGTTCTTCATAGGTGATTTCATTCCCAGCTTTTTCTTTCATTTCGGATAGTGTCAATTGGTTATCAGTACCAATTAATCGTTTAAGGAAGGTTAATTTTTCATCATCCATTAGTAGAGATATATCTATTTTTTCTTTTTTAACTAATTGTGTTAAGTGACTATAAACAGTTCCTTTTGATAATTGTCTTTTAATTGCAATATCTGAAATAGTCAGACCAGTTTCAAATAATTCTAATGTCTGTTCAATTGTTGATTTTTTCTTCTCTTTAGGTTCCGATTTTTGTTTTTTCGAATCTTTTTTATAAAATAAACTATCATCTTCATTTTCTTGATTTGTGACCAAAAATAATTCAGCATTGTTTGATACTGATTGCTTTACTTTTGAAATCTTATTTACTTTATAATTAACAATATCATCTCCAAAACATGTTTTTTTATTAATTTTTTTTGCTTGAACAATATGCTCGACAATAATTTTGGTTTTCTTTAAATTCAAAATTGTTTCCAATAGCGCTTCTTCAAGTTCTTGTAATTCATCAACTATAACTTTTGATTTCTTTACACGATTTAGTTCTATCATTTTCTTTAATAATGAAGCGTATACATTATCTAAAATTGGAAAGAAATAATTTATTGAAGCATTAATACGCTCTAAAATTTTTTCAGGAGAATAATTTGTTCCATGAAATAATGATTCGAGTTGACTTCTAAATTTTCTTGCAGGTTCTAAAGTACCTTGGATTGAATGATTTTGTGCTGTAATCCAATGATAATTCTCTCCTTTTACAGTTGATTTAGGTTGAATGGAATAACTATTTTCTTGAGTAGACCATTTAGATGCCATTTCTAGCCAATCATATGTTTGATAAAGTCTTCTGAATAAATCTTGTTTTATTGAATGTGGAAGTATTTCTAACAATTGATCGTGACTTTGAACATTTTCACCAAAACGGATAATTGCTTCGTCAGTGCTTATTCCGTTTATTTTCATTGGTTTTAACATTGTTAACCCTTCCAGAGTGCGTAATCTGGAAAGAGCTACGTAAGCTTGTCCAGGAGCAAAAACATCAGAAACATCAAGAACTGCTTTGTCGAACGTTAAACCTTGACTTTTATGTACAGTTATTGCCCAAGCTAATTTTAAAGGATAATGCACAAATGTTCCAATTACTTCTTCTATAATTTCGCCAGATGCTGGATTTGTTGAATATTTTATATTTTCCCATTCATATTTTTGGACTTCTATTTTCACTTTATCTTCAATACATTCAACAACTACATCAAAGTCATTAATTTCTTTAACAATAGCCATTTTACCATTGTAGTATTGTTTTTCAAAGGATTGGTCATTTTTAATAAACATGACTTGAGCTCCTTTTTTTAACTGTAGTTCACTATCAACCGGAAAAATATGATTAGGAAAATCACCAGTTACATCTGCTTTATAGGAAAATTTCTTTTCGTTTAAATTATCCAATGCTTTTTGATTCATAACATCTGCTTTATTGTTATGAGTCGTTAAAGTTATGTATCCTTCATGTTTTGTGGCGTCAAAAGCTGTATCAACTTTTTTATTGATGATATCTAATCCCGAAGAAGTTAATTTATTATTTCGTAATTGATTTAAAATATCAATAAAAATAGAATCTTGTTGTCTGTAGATTTTTGTAAGTTCAACATATACAAGTGGTTGTTCTCTGAAAACTAATGCGTTGAAAAAATGAATTCCATAATAATATTTATTTAACTGGCTCCATTCTTCTTGTTTAATTACAGGTGGTAATTGATGTAAATCTCCAATAAAAACCATTTGAACACCTCCAAAAGGTTCGTTTGTTTTTCTAATGTTTCTTAAAACCCAATCAATTGCGTCTAAAACATCTGCTCTGAGCATACTGACTTCGTCAATGATTATCAGTTCAAGAGAACGCATTAATTGTTGTCTTTTTTTATTATGTCTAAAATGACGAAGTAGCGTATTTTTACTTTCTAATTTTACGTTTTGAGAAATATACATTTCATCTGTAAAATCGGGAATAAAACCTCCAAATGGTAATTGGAAGAAAGAGTGAATGGTAACGCCTCCAGCATTTAACGCTGCAATACCAGTCGGAGCAACAATAACAGCTTGTTTATGAGTTGTATCAATTAGATTTTTTAGAAAGGTGGTTTTTCCAGTCCCTGCTTTTCCTGTTAAAAAAACAGATTGGTTTGTTTGATTAATAAAAAGATCGGCAAGTTCTTGAGGTTCTGTAATATTCATTGTTTTATTAAACTATTTTCCATTTAATTTAATGAAAAATATTAGATGATAATCAAAAATAAATTAAAATTTAATCTTGATTGAATTCATAATTTCCAACAGGGTTTGTTATTTTATAACTTGTAAAATCTTGTTTTGCTTTCAAACTTGTACCATAAGCTACACCCTTTGGTGAAACTAATTTTACATTTTCATTTGTGTAAATTGTACTATCAGATTGATTCCAATACAAGATTTTGGTGTACATCGTTCTTTTTTCAGCATGGTTAACCAACCTTACAGAATCTTTCACATACATTTTACCAGTTTCATTATCAACTTCACCATATTTAGCAGTTAAAGTTGTCGTGATTACTCCATGTTCATCAAAAAAATCAACCTTTAAACTATCTTTTAATTTGGTAAGATTTGGTTTTGAGTAGGTTTCTGCATGAACCGCAAAAATATTTAATTTGGCATAACCAGAATCTGCAAAATAAATGGTCATATTTTTTGACACTTCATTTGGTGCATTGGGATCAAATGTAATTTTCTTTATTTTGTCTAAATCATTCGTGCAGGACAATAGGAGGAAAGCTCCTAAGAGAATCATATGAAAACCTATTCTAACTATTGTCATGACGGTATTAGTCTAATTTTCTTTTTACAAACCATCTATCATTAATACTAGGTGCAATTAAGAATCCGATGTTAAATGCAATAAATTTTTCATTGAATGCTCCAGCATCAGTTGTTCCTCTTTTTCCTGCAGCAAATCCTAATTGAATTGAAGAATCCAAACGTCTATCCACTAGCATAGGGAAACCAAATCCAATTGTTACCGCTGATTCTGTTAATTGAGAATTGTTGTAAATATATGGCAGTGTATTATTATAAAAACCAACTCTATAACTTGAACGATCGAAGAATTTTGGCATTGCATTTCCAATGTATTGTGTTTCTGGAGTGTATTGAATGCCAATTTGAAAACCTGTTGATTTGTTAAAATTATAACTATGTGTTGAATCCGAATATTTCTCTTTGTATTTAGACCAATCTGTAGATGAATAACTTGCTGAAACCATTAATTCAGAATTTCGTTCATTTCCATTCTTTTTATGGGAAACAAGTCGTTTAGAATATGAAATACCTAAATTATAACTTGGTGCAAATGTTATTTTTCCTTTATTTTCTCCACTATAAGTTAACGTTTCCCATGAGTTTGTGTTACTTACATCTGATAAAGAGTAGAAGAACTCTTTACTGTAGGTAGATCTGATTTGTTGAATTGGTTCAAATGTACCACCAATTGTAAATCGGTTTCCATCACCTAATCTAAATTTAATAATTGTCCCTAAATCATAGTGAAAAGAACGAACTTGTTGAGTACGAATATCACCGCCACCAGCATTTGTCAATGTATTTATTATTGCACTTCGTCTTTGGTCATTTGTACTTCCAAATAGAGATCCAAAATTACCACCTATAGACCATTGTAACGAATCGTAATTTAATATCTTAACAGAAAACCCGATAAAAGCTTTGTTTAATGAACCATTACCTAAGTAATCATAACGAATAGAATCTGTTAGTAATGTACCTTTTTGAGTGAATGAATAAGATTTATCAAACATAGGTTTTAAACCAAAAGCTAAACCAAACCTTTTTGAAAATGAAAGTCCAAAAGCTATCTCAGATATTGTAGATTTAGGATTTATTTCTGTGTTTCCGTTTTCTTCATTAAAAGATACTCTATTTGCTAGACCAATTGAGAAAATTGGAAATTGATGTCTTAAAAAGGAATAACTAGCCGCATTTCCAGTATTCAAAACTGAAGGCATTGCATAACTTACAAACTGATTTCCCATTCCAGAAAAAACTGGATTTGTAGTTGAGTTACGGTTTCCAATTCCTTTATAAGAATATGGAGCATTAGATTGTGCGACAACTTCGAATTGAACGAAGAATAACGTCATCAATAAGAGTAATTTATTGAACATTGAATAAATAAATTTCATATAAACCTTCTAAGGTTAAATTTTCGTTACAAAGATGTTATTTTTTGTTCCCATATCAAAGTATTTTTCATCA
>DAIOWV010000071.1:0-12650 GCA_036758285.1 Taishania sp.
ACCTCCGTGAGCACCTTTTCCACCATAAGTATCAACGATGATTTTTCTTCCTGTTAAACCAGTATCTCCATGAGGTCCTCCGATAACGAAAATCCCTGTTGGATTAATGTGATATGTAATATCATCTGTGAATAACGTTTGAATTTCTGGACGCAACTTAGCTTTTACTCTAGGAATAACGATAGAAATAATGTCGTTTTTAATTTTAGTCAACATTTCTTGCTCTCCAGCAAAATCATCATGTTGAGTAGAAACAACTATTGTATCAATTCTTTGAGGAACATTGTCATCAGAATATTCAATCGTAACCTGAGACTTTGCATCAGGACGAAGATAAGCAATTACTTCTGGCTCATTTCTACGAATGTAAGACAACTCTTGCAATATTTTGTGAGCAATATCTAAAGCCAAAGGCATATAGTTATCTGTCTCTTTCGTAGCATAACCAAACATCATACCTTGGTCACCAGCTCCTTGCTCTTCAGGATTTGCACGTTCAACCCCTTGATTGATATCAGCAGATTGATCATGAATTGCAGATAATATCCCACATGAATTTGCATCAAACATATATTCAGAACGGGTATATCCAATTTTTTTGATTGTCTCTCTAGCAATTGATTGAACATCAAGGTAAGTTTTAGTTTTAACTTCTCCTGCTAAAACAACTTGACCAGTTGTTACCAATGTTTCACAAGCTACTTTTGACGTTGGGTCAAAAGCCATGAAATTATCTATCAACGCGTCAGATATTTGATCCGCAACTTTGTCTGGATGTCCTTCAGAAACGGATTCAGATGTAAACAAATATGACATTTTATCAATTTTTTAAATGAATGGTTGCAAAAGTAGAAAAAAAATAAGAATTATGATTCATGATTTATTTAATAATATTTTTTTAACTTTTCTTCTATGAAAACATTTTAAATTTATTATCTGGTTCGATTTTTGATTCAAAAAATCCTATACATTTGTTTTATGAAAAAATGGTTGATTTTTAGTGCACTGTTTGTTATCACATGTCTATCTAGCTGTGTAGAAATTATTGATGATTTAACCTTAAACGCTGATGGTTCCGGGATATTTAAATATTCTATAAACCTGTCCTCAAGTAAGGTGAAGATTAATTCAATATTAGCGCTCGATTCTTTAGATGGTAAACCAATTCCTTCTAAAGATGAAATAAAACTAAAAGTGGCTGATTTTAAATCAAAGTTAGCTTCTAAAGAAGGTATTAAAAATGTAAATCTAGAAGAAGATTATGTTAATTACATTTTCAAATTAAACTGTGAATTCGAAAATGTAAGTCTATTGCAAGACGCTATCAAAAAAACAATTGCTGAAGTATCTAAACAAGATAAAAAAGAATATAGTGATTACCAATGGATTTCTCAAAACGGAAATATGTTAAGTCGTTCAATTCCTCAGGCGCTCATTGATAATGCAAAAAAAATAAAAGGTGACGATTTGGAACTTTTAAAGCAAGGTACATACACTTCAATTACGCGATACGAAAAAGAAATTGAAAAATTTGAAAATGAATCTGCACAATTAGCAAAGAATAAAAAAGCAGTAATGCTTCGATTAAATACTCATTTATTGCTCAATAATGTTGGTCTTATGAGTAATAAAATTTATCTTGGAGAGTAACGTTAGTTCGTCTTATATCAAGCTTTTTATTTGAATTAACCTACAAGGTGTTTTCTAACATTTTCATATATTTGTTACTATGAAGATTCTCATCATAGAAGACGATCCTATTCTTGCACAAAACATCAATGAAGCACTTACATCTGACAACTTTGTTGTTGAAAATGTGTACGATGGTATATTAGCTCAAAAATTATTAGCTAAACAAGCTTATGATTGCGTCATTTTAGATGTTAATCTACCAGGAATTACCGGATTTGAAATCTGTAAGAATTTTAGAAGCTACAACACTTCAACCCCTGTTATTTTACTTACTGCATTTGCAGAACTTGATGATAAAATAAAAGGGTTTGACAATGGCGCTGATGACTATCTAACCAAACCTTTTTATATGAGGGAATTGATTTTAAGAATTAATTCATTGATAAAAAGAAGTGAAAGTAATGGAAGCATTCCTACATCTGAAAAAATTGTATTGAATGATATTACGATTAACTTAAGTCAAAAAAAGGTTGAAAAAAAAGGGAAAGAAATAACTTTAACCCCTAGAGAATTTCAAATTCTGGTAAGATTATGTAAAAACAGAGGTGATGTTGTTTCAAAAAGTGATTTAATTAAAGAAATTTGGGGAAATTCTGTTGATGCGAATACAAACACAATCGAAGTTTACATTAATTTTTTAAGAAATAAAATTGACAAACCTTTTGGTGATAACACCATAAAGACCAAAGTTGGATTTGGTTATTACATTGAAACAAATGAAAATTAGAAACAAAATATTATTCTATTTCTCTAGTACAATCATTGTTCTTTCAGCAATTTCACTTGCAATTATTTATTATTTATTTTCAGAACATCGAGAGGAAGAGTTTCAACAACAACAAAATGAAAAAATCAGACAAACGATTGATTTAATTCGTGAGTTTAAACAAATGAGTGAAGAAGTTGCTCTGGCAATAGACCAGCAAACAATTCATGATTTATATGATGAGAAATTACTAATTTTTGATCACAACAAAAAATTAATTTTTTCTAGTTTAGATAATCTTTCAATTATACGAGCAAATGAAATTCTAAATCAACTTTCGCCTTCCAAGCATTGGATTGAAACAAAAGACGGTGATTATGATTTAATTGGCGTTTATATTGAGATTAAAAATGAAAGTTATTATGCTGTAAGTAAAGCCTACGATGCTTTTGGTTATTCAAAAAAGAACTTTTTAGGTAAAGTGATAATTGGAATTTTAGTGGCTACGACTTTAGTTGTTGTACTCCTTTCTCTCTATCTTTCAAATTTAATTTCTAAACCCATCATGGAGTTATCTTCACAGTTAAATCTTCATGATTTAAATAAAGGAACAAACAATCCGATTGAATTAGCTACGAATACGTTTGAGATTAAAATCCTGGAAGAGCGTTTCAATGAATTATTGAAAAGAACAAATGAGACATTCAATTATCAAAAACACACGATTAATCACATTTCACATGAGTTGAAAACACCACTTGCTATTCTTGTTTCAGAACTCGAAAAAATCAATGGTTATACTGATATAGATGAAATAAAATCAAGTATTAACAATCAGATCGTCAGAGCGAATTCACTTGGTGGAATTATTAATGCTCTATTAGAGATCTCAAAGATAGAATCTGGTCAAACTGTAACAAAACAATTGATTCGGGTAGATGAGTTATTATTTGATATCGTTGAAAGAATAAATATTCTTCATGAAGATTTTAATTTTGAAATCAATTTTTTTCCAATCTATTTTGATGATAAAATGCTGACAGTAGAAGCAAATGAACATTTAATTCGACATGCATTTCAAAATTTATTGATGAATTGTATTGCCTATTCTGACAATAAAAAAGCTGAAATCAAAATAGATTGTTCGGGATTAAACACTCTTAAAATTATCATTTTTAATTCGGGCGAATCGATATCTTCGGATGAAAAACATTATTTATTTACCCACTTTTTTAGAGGGAAAAACAGTAAAAACAAAGCTGGTTTTGGGCTAGGACTCGTCTTAACGAAAAAAATAATTGCTCTTCACAACGGCTCAATCAACTATCGTTCATCTGAAAATTCGAATACTTTCGAAATTGAATGGAAAAAGAATAGCCCTGAAGAATTTTTCAATTCAACAGGACTATCATTGTAAACTAATCTAAATTTATTTTTTTCTTTTTCTTCTCTTTGACTTTTCTCCATCTTTATTGTAAGCCCAATAAAAGACTTGAGGAAGAACTGTTAATGATAAAACCATACAAGATATCAGACCTCCTACAATCATAATTGCTAATGGTTTTTGGATTTCAGATCCCATTCCAGTTGACATCGCTGCTGGCAACAACCCTAAAGATCCCATTAATGCAATCATTCCAATTGGTCGAATTCGACTATGGACACCATTTGAAATTGCATCTTTCAAGTTCATTTTCCTCATATTTTCTTTCATAACAGCAATAAGAACGATACCATCTATTGTTGCTACTCCAAATAAAATAATAAATCCTATTCCGGCAGAAATTCCAAATACAGTACCTGTAATCCAAAGTGATAGAAATCCACCAATAAACGCAAAAGGGACTGTAATTGCGGCTATTAAAGTGTCTTTCACCGAACCAAAATTGAAATACAACAAAAACATTATGAGCATTAATACAGCAGGTACAATAATCATTAATTGCTCAGTTGCACGTTCTTTACTTTCAAATTCTCCAGCCCAAGTTGTTTTTATTTTTGAAGGGAATTTCACTTCTTTGTCAACTTTTGCTTTAGCTTCCGTAATTACACTTCCTAAATCTCGACCTTGTACACTAAATCCTACTGCAATGTAACGACTACTTCCTTCCCTATAAATAAATGTTGGTCCTGTGATGTATTTTATCGTTGCAATCTCTTTTAATGGAATCTTTTTTCCATCTGCTGCAGGAATTAAAATTTCACCAATTTTCTGATCATTATCACGATAGTCTTTTTGAAAACGTAAACGAACATCAAAAACTCGTTCATTTTCATATAAACTTGTAGCTGCTTGACCACCAATTGCCATTTCTATGACTGCCTGTGCATTTGCAACATCTATTGCATATCTAGCCATTTTAGCATCATGAAGTTGAATTCTCAATTCAGGTAATCCAATATTTCGATAAACATTCAAATCTTCTACACCTTTCACATCTTTGATACTATTTGCTACCTGATCAGCGTACTCTTCAAGTTCTTCCAGATCTTCTCCAAATATTTTCACAACCAAAGAACTCTTAACTCCGGCCACATATTCTTCCACATTATCCTGAATCGGTTGACTAAATCCAAATACAACTCCAGGATAAGATTGAAGATCTTTTCGCATCTCTTCTATTAATTCCTCTTTACTGATTTTGCGTTTCCATTCCTTTTCGGGATAAAGTTGAATATGAAATTCAATATTGAAAAAACCTGTTGGGTCAGTACCATCATTTGGACGTCCAACTTGATTTAAAACAAACTTTACTTCTTTAAAATTTCGGATTTTACCTTTCATCTCCTCAGCGAGTCGTGTTGACTCCTGAATATTAATACTATTTGGCAAAGTCGCTCTTACATATAAAGCTCCTTCGTTCAATTTTGGAATAAACTCAGAACCATAAAACATGAAACTAACTACACATGTAATCAACAAACCAAAAAACGCTGCCATTGTTGTTTTCTTGAATTTATTACTAACAAGAAACAACCCGAATAACATTTTTTTGAAGTTTTTCGATATAAAATTGTCCTTCTCTTTTATGTTTTTGGTTAAAATCAATTTACACATTGCTGGCACGTAAGTAATACTCAAAATCAACGAACCAATGAGTGCATAACCCAACGTAAATGCTAAAGGAGAAAACATTTTACCCTCCACTTTTTGGAACGAGAAAATCGGAATCAAGGCAACAATTAATATAATTTGAGCAAAAACAATGTACGTTGCAACACTACCGGCACTCTTTTTTATCAACCCTGACTTGCTCATCTTATTGAAACGTTCCATACCAAGATGATGTGCCTTTTTCTCCATTGCCACAATGACGGTTTCTACAATGACGAGTGTTCCTTCAAGTAAAAGTCCAAAATCAATTGCTCCTAATGAAATTAAATTGGCTGGTAATCCTTGAATTCGAAGCATTGTTAAAGCGAATAAAAAGGCTAATGGAATCACCGTTGCAACAATTAACGTGGTTCTCCAATCAAACAAGAAAATAAATACGATAAGCGATACAAAGAAAATACCCTCAACCAAATTTTTTGAAACAGTATGCACTGTAATATCTACCAATTCCGTTCGATCTATAAACGGTTCAATTTTCACATCACTAGGTAATATACTTTCATTCAATTCTGCAATTTTCTCTTTTAGCCTTGGAATTACGTCTCCTGGATTTTCGCCTCGTAACATCATTACAATTCCTTGCACCAAATCGTCATCATTTTGAAAGCCAACTTGTCCTAAACGAGGTTTAGCACCAATTTGAACTTCTGCCACATGCTTCACAAGAATAGGAGTATTACCTCTAACTTCAATCAAAATATTTTCGATATCCTCGATTTTATCGAGTAACCCCACACCTCTTACAACATATGCTTGACTTCCCTTTTCAATAACATCACCACCTACATTGATATTACTTTTTGAAACTGCTTCAAAAACATCTAAAGGTGATAAATCATAATTAGCTAATTCTGTTGGATTAATTTTAATCTCATAAATTTTTTCCTCACCACCAAAACTAACAACATCAGCAACTCCAGGAACAGCAACCAACTCCCTTTCTATCACCCAATCTTGAATAGCTGTTAATTCTTTTATTGGTCGTCCACTTTTAATGACATATCTGAAAATTTCACCCGTTGCTCCGTAAGGTGGTTCAATTTCAGCACTTGCACCATGAGGTAAATCAACACCTTGCAAGCGATTAGCTGCGTATTGCTGAGCATAAAAATCTTCTACATCATCTTCGAAAATAACAGTAACTACAGATAAACCAAATAAAGAAATTGAACGGACACTAGACTTCTTTGGAATTGTATTCATTTCCTTCATTAATGGAAGAGTCACAAATTTCTCAACTTCCTCTGCACTTCTTCCAGGCCATTGAGTAATGATTCGGGCTCTCGTATTTGTAACATCCGGAAATGCTTCAATTGGCGTATTTAAATAGCTGACAATACCTGCAACAACCAAAATACCAGTAAGAAAAAAAACAATGATTGTGTTTTTCAATGAAAAAGCAACAATCGACTGAATAAATTTTTGCATAATTATCTTGTTCTATCTAAGTGCTTCAAAAATTAATAATTGATTTTTTGAAATCACTGATTCATTATTATTCAATCCCTCTGAAATAAAAGTCATGTGAGTATTTTGAGCTAAAATTTTAATTTTTCTCACTTCAATATCACAATCATCCTTATAAACCAAAGCATAATTTTGGTTATCCGAAAATATCAATGCCGATGTTGGGATACATGTTGCTCTTGTTTTTAATTCTTTCAATGCATTAACATCAACCAACATTCCTGGTTTCAACTTTAAGCCCTTGTTATTCAAAACAATTCTCGCTTTCAAAACCCTTGCTTCCTCATCTAATACACTTGAAATCACAGAAATTTCCCCAGTAAATACCTCATCAGGATAGGACAAAGTAGTCATCGTAACTTTCATTCCCTCCTGTATGTTCTTAACATTTCCCGCATAAACGTTGGCCATAATCCAAACATCTTCCAGATCTGAGATCGTAAATAGAAGTTCTCCATCTGCTGAAACTGACATTCCTGAAGTAATGTTTTTTGCTGTTATTATTCCAGACGCAGCTGCTTTAATTTGAAAAACACCTTTTTCCTGACTTGCTTGATACAAAGCTAAATCACTACTGATTTTTATTTCGTTAGCTTTCAATATATTCAAATCACTCTGTGCTTCAAAAAACTCCTTTTCGGATGCAATTCCTTGATTATACATTGAGGTAACTGATTGTAAGTTTCGTTCTGAAACCTTAATTTGAGATTTTAAAGTTGCCCATTCTGCTTGTAATGCACTTAATTCGGCACTTCGAAGTTCAACCAGTACTTGTCCTTTTTTTACATTATCTCCAAGAGAAAAATAAGTATTAACAACGACACCACTGACCAAACTTACAAAACTTACAACCTTATCCGGATTAGCCTCAACACTACCTGTTAAGTGGATTGCTTCCGTAACCAAATCTTCTGTAACCTCCGTAAATGCAACTTTCTTACGGAAATCTGCATCAATACAATATTTCTCTACTTTATCTTTCCCATTTTCTGGAGATTCATTACCACAAGAAGCCAGTAATCCTAATGATAATATGCAATATATAGTGTGTTTTTTCATTTTTATGTTCTATCGTCTTTTAATATTCAAATCTGATTGAAGTTTTACTCTAAAACCTCAATTCCAACAGCATAATTTAATTCCTCTAATTTTTGATTCACATTTTTTTGTGCTTCAAGTAGAATTTTTTTATTGTCTAGATAAGCATCTAAAAAATCAATAAACTCAACCATACTGATGTTTCTGCTTTTAAAATTTGACACATAATGTTTAAGTAAATCATCTAATGTGGTTTCATAATCTTCTTCAATTGAATTTTTAAAATCATTAGCTAAAATCAAATCCTGATACGCTGCAACTACTTCATTTTCGACACTCAATTGCGTATATTCATTTTCCAATTTTGCGATTTCCATTCCAGTATGAGCATGTTTAATATTTCCTTGATTACGATTAAAAAATGGTAAATCCATTTCAAATCCAAAACCAACAAAATCTAGCATCGTATTACCATTTCTATCATAATTTACTTTCAAAGATAAATCCGGAACACGTTGCGACCGTTCATAAGCATATAACTTCGAATAATACTCTTTTTCAAGACCTGCCAATTTCAAATCATGCCGATTTGTATATGCTTTTTCAATTAAATCAGAAGCCTTTAAACTAGTTATATCCTTGTTTACATTTACATTATCTGTAAGAACAAGTACTTGATTAAACTTTAGTCGCATCAAGGATTTCAACTCTTTTTGAACTGAATTTTTATCTTCTTTTAATTCATTTAAATCACTTGTTAATTGTAATTCTAAAGCTTTTAATCGCACGAATTCACCTTTTGAGATATTTCCCTGATTGACTTGTAATTTATAAGAATTCGTTAGTGCTTTTATCGATTCTAATTGTTCTAAATAAGATGATTCAATACTTTGAATGTAGTGTAATTCTGAAAGTAGACTTCTAAATTCTGTTTTTAAATTACGTAATAGTTCCTCAAAATAAACTGTAGCTTGATTCACCCCAACTTGTTCTAGGGCAATTAATTTCTTTCTTTTCCCCGCAGTTAATATAACCTGCTCAATTTCAGCTCCAACTTGTTGATTCCTTCCCCAATTACCAATAATTGGAGGAGAAACTTCAGCTCCTCCAGTTTGACGATTCGTTGCCCACAGATTAATTTCATCAACAGATAAGCTAGGATTAGGCCAAAGTTTTGCTTGTTGTACAAGTGCTTCAGCTTGGGAAATCTTTAATCGCTCTGCAATTAATAATAAGTTTTCCTTTAGAAACAACGTTTCACAATCCTGTTTACTCATTGATATAGTATCCTGAGAATAAGATAAATATCCAATTAAAAAAAATGGTAAAACCAAAAAACATTTCATTTTCATCATAAATTGAAAACAAAAGTGACCTAAACAACCTTAAAATAAACTTAAAATGGATAAAATTTGGCTTAATGTAAATCTCTTTATTTTTAATTGAACTATTGTAATAATGCATTTTAATCCTATTTTTATGACTTAAGTTTTTATTTTATCCATATTAACGAAAATAGTATGAAAGCTGCAATTCATAAAAAGTATGGAGCTCCTGAAGTAGTTCAGATTAAAGATATCCCAAAACCTCAACCAAAATCAGATGAAATATTAATAAAAATCAGTTATTCCACTGTAAACAGAACTGACGCTGGATTTCGAGGTGCTGAATATTTCGTGTCTCGTTTTTGGAGTGGTTTATTTCGTCCCAAGCATCAAATTTTAGGCTGTGAGTTTGCCGGTGAAATTGAAATAGTTGGTAGCAATGTGAAAAAATTCAAAATTGGAGATCGCGTTTTTGGCTACAATGATCAAACGTTTGGAGGACATGCTGAATATAAAGTTGCTAATGAAAAAGATGCGATTGCTTTAATCCCAACTAATTGTAATTTTGAAATTGCTGCAGCAATTTCTGAAGGAGCTCATTATGCTCTAAACAACATTAAAGCATCAAAAATTACAAAAGGTCAATATGCTTTAGTATATGGAGCAACTGGAGCAATTGGCTCTTCAGCAGTACAAATACTAAAACATTATGGTGTTTATGTAGTTGCTGTTTGTAATACTAAAAACGTTGAACTAATTAAATCACTAGGAGCTGACCAAGTCATTGATTATCAAAATAAAGACTTCACAAAAATCAATCTAAAATTTGACCTCATATTTGATGCTGTTGGGAAAAGTTCATTTGGTCAATGTAAACCTCTTCTAAACAAAAAAGGAAAATATGTTTCTACAGAATTAGGTAAAAATGGAGAAAACATATTTTATGCACTTTTTACACCTCTTTTTAATAAAAAACGGGTTCTTTTCCCAATTCCCACAATGAATAAAGAAATTTTATTATTTCTAAGTACTCTTGTTGAAAATGGAGAATTTCGACCTGTGATTGATAGATTCTATAATCTAGATGAAATTGTAGAAGCTTATGAATATGTTGAAACTGGTCAAAAAACTGGAAATGTAATCATCAAAATAAATTAAAATCAACCTTCTAATTCTTTCAAGATTTGATTGACATCTTCTTCAGTTGAAACCAATTTTTGTTTGCAAATTTTAATAAGTTCAGAAGCACGTTTGATTTTAATAGATAAATCATCAACAGAAATTTCTCCATCTTCCAAATCAGAAACTATTTGTTGTAATTCATCAAATGCTTCTGTATATTTTATTTCAGTACTCATAATTTCTTTTAGTCTTATTTAATCATTTTTAATCTCTTCCACAGATGTTGTTGTCGTTTTGATTACATAATCGTATGTAATTATTTCAATTTCCTGATTTACTTCTGGTACATTTTCGTTACCAATCGATTTCCCTGCTAATTTAGCAATACTAAAACCACGTTTTAAAACATTTTTTGGATCAAGCATTGAAATTTGTCTTTCCAAAAAAATCAAATCTTCTTTCTTTTTTAAAATCGTTTTAGAAGAATTTTGCTTTAAAAACAGTTCAGAATCATTCAAATATGTCAATTTCTCAATTTGAAAACGTTTATAAATAGTCTTCATGTTTTTTTGAATGAATCCTATGCGCTCATGTTGTCGATTAATTGCTAATTCACTTTTTGTATTGAGACGACCACTCAAACGTTGCCATTTGACATGATGTCCCAATAAATTTTTCTGAACATTACTTTTCAACTGCTTAACCGATTGAGAAAATGATGAATTAGATCGTTCAAGCAAAATTTTAACTGATCGTTGAATTTGGTCAAACGCTTGTTCTACCGGCACACTAAACTCATGAAAAGTTTGTAATAAAAACTCTCCTAATTCTGTTGGTGTAATCGCATTTCGATAAGCAATCATTTCAGCAACTGTCAGGTTTGTAGAATGCCCAATTCCTGTTAAAACGGGTAGAGAACATTCTGCTATGGATTTACAAAGTTCATAATTATTGTAACATGCAAGTCCAACTTCTCCACCTCCTCCCCTAACAATAACAACGATATCAAAATGATGCTTCACTTTTTCTATTGCTTTCAATTGTTTTGAAATGGATTCAACTGCCGCATCTCCTTGGAGATACGCAAAAAACAAATGTGTAAAGAAGGAATAACCATATTGATTTTGATTCAACACTTTCATAAAATTGCTATTCGCTGAGGTAGCAAAGGAAAATCTAATAATTGATTTTTATTAATTAAGCCTGCATTTTTTAACTTCAAGAGTGTTTCTTGTCGCTCGCGTTGGAGTTCTCCCAATGTATAACTAGGATCAATATCAAGAATCTGCAAACTAATACCATATGTTTCAGAAAAACTTACTTTCACTTGCATTAACAAGGTTGTACCTTCTTTTATTGGTTCATTTAATACAGTTACAAATTGTTGATTTATCCGTTGCAAATTATGCTTCCAAATTGATGCATTTATTTGTGCAACTATTTTCCCATCTTCCTTTTGAACCAATTCTGGAAATGCGTGACCACTGGGATAAAGATTTAATTTATGCATCTCTGTTTTTACCCAATAATTACTCTGATATCTTTCTTCTATTGTTTTTCGAATAGATGAAACAACCTGTCGTAGGGAAAAAACTTGTCGCTGTTCATTCATAATCTGAAATTAATAATTTTTATCCATATTAAGATTATAAATAGTTACATTCGTATACAATAGAAAAAACAAAGAATATGCCTTCTAGCTTTATCTCTCAAAAAGAATATCCTAATAATGAATTAATTATGGGAAAAGATATTCGTAGAAATATTTCAGAAATCATTAAATCTGAAAACCCAGGTTTTAGTGATACAGATTACATCTCTATTGAAGAACTAAATAAATATAGAAGGATTTATCTCTCAAACTTAGTTTCTCAGGAAAAAGGTGAGTTAGAAGCCATTGATTTAGATGTCATTCAGGCAATAAATTCAAACTCCATTTTATCAGAAAACTTGGAACCGACGATTGAATCAAAATTAACATTAGGTAACAAACTTTCAGATAAAATTGCTGAGTTTGGTGGAAGCTGGACTTTTATTATCTGCTTTTTTTCATTTTTAATGATTTGGATGGCAATAAATGTTTGGGTTATGACTAAAAAACCATTCGATCCATATCCATTTATTCTGTTAAATCTTATCCTTTCATGTGTGGCGGCAATTCAAGCTCCAATCATTATGATGAGTC
>DAIOWV010000072.1:0-11559 GCA_036758285.1 Taishania sp.
CCCTTACCTACGGCTATCATAGGAACTACAGCCACTGTTTGTGAGGATGATGCTGAACCAGTTGTAACGTTTACTGGTTCTTTAGGCACATCGGATTATACCTTTACTTACACATTAAATTCTGGTGCGAATCAAACTATTTCTACGACAGGTTCTTCAACAACATCTTTCACAATTCCTACAGTTACAGCAGGAGTTCATGATTATTTATTACTGAATGTTCTTGATATTTCTACCGGTTGTTCTCAATCAGTAGGGGCACCAAATAATAGAACTATTATAACAGTCAATCCAAAACCAGATGCAGTTATTACAGGAGCTACTGTTGTTTGTCAGAATGATGTTCAACCATTTATTACCTTTACAGGTTCAAATAGCACAGGTTCTTATTCTTTTGTTTATACTGTAAATGGTGGTTCAGAACAAACTGTCACATCAACCGGAGGGAATAATTTTTCAACAGTTTCAGTTCCTACAAATGTTTCAGGTTCATTTACCTATGAGTTAGTTCGTGTTTTTGATCCGGTTACAGGTTGTGTTCAGTTAATCAATGAAGTTCAAGAGGTTGTTGTTAATCCTTTACCAACCGCATCAATTAGTGGTGCTACCGTTGTTTGTCAGAATGATGTTTTGCTTCCTAAAATTACGTTTACTGGTAATGGAGGAACGTCAGAATATACATTCAGATATTCTATCAATGGAGGAGCTCCTCAGACAGTTACTACTTCAGGAAGTAATTCAGTTACTGTTGATGTTCCCACATCGGTAGCAACAACGTATACATATGCATTGATTTCAGTTACAGATGTTACCACAGGTTGTATTCAGAATCAGGTAGGTTCAGCAGTTGTAAAAATAAATCCTACCCCTACAGGTACTACAAGTGGAAGTGTTGAAGTTTGTCAGGATGCTACCGCTCCTGTTGTAACGTTTACCGGTTCAAATAGTACGGGAAGCTATACCTTCAGTTATCAAATCAATGGAGGTCCGATTGAAAGTATTACAGCGAATGGAGCTACAAGTATTGGTGTTTCACAAGCAACAAATATTCCAGATACATTTACTTACACTTTATTAAGTGTTCATGATCCTATTACGATGTGTAGTTTAACTACAAATTCGATTACAGAAATAATAGTTAGACCATTGCCAATAGCTCAAATTTCAGGACCTCAACAAGGATGTTATTTTGACACCAACTTGCCAGAGGTTGATTTTACAGGTCAAAATGGGGACAATCCTTATACATTTACTTACAACATCAACGGAGGTTCTCCTCAAATAGCTACGAGTTCTTCTGGAGCTATAGCTACGTTACAACATTCTACGAATGCATTGGGTACCTTTGTTTATACGATTACCCATATAAAGGAAGGCAGTTTATTTGGATGTGAACAAAATCAAAGTGTTTCAACATTGGTTACGATCAATAATTTACCTACAGTTTTAGCAGGAGATGACTTCCCTGTTTGTGAGGGTGAACCAATTATTTTGACAGGAGCAGGAGCTCAAACATATGTCTGGGATAATGGAGTGGTGAATGGTCAACCATATACACCAACTACAATAGGTAGTACTACCTATACAGTTATAGGTACAGATCATAATGGTTGTTCCAATACAGATCAGATTGTTGTTACTGTTATTCCAATTCCAGTAATGGATATCATTGGTCAGAATTTGAATGGCTGTCAACCATTGGAACCAATTTTCACGAATAATTCTACAGGTAATTTAGCGAAATGTACTTGGTATTTAGGCAATGGTGAAGTTGTAAATAATTGTGGTACATTCTCAAGTATCTTTCCTACAGCAGGATGTTTTGATGTTACACTAGAAGTTGAAACACCGGAAGGTTGTAAAAACAGCTTGACGTTGAATAATTACGTTTGTGTTCAAAGCACACCAGTTGCTTCATTTACCGCAAATCCATCCGAATTAACGAGCTATAATTGGGAGTCACAGATGGAAAATACTACGATTGGTGCTACGAGTTATGAATGGAATTTTGGAGATGGCAGTGGTTCTAATTTAACCCATTCCCCATTACATGCGTTCCCGAATGATGAAGGAGGCAGTTATTTTATCACCTTAGTTGCTTCTACCACTTTTGGATGTAGAGATACCGCTACAGCAGTTGTTAATTTAAAAGAGGATATGTTGTTTTTTGTTCCCAACACCTTTACCCCAGATGGTGATATCCACAACAATACCTTTGAACCGATTTTTACAACAGGCTACAACCCTTATAAATACACGATGGTTATTTATAACCGTTGGGGAGAGAAGGTTTTTGAAACCAATGATACTAAAGTTGGTTGGGATGGAACTTATGGCTATGATGGAGGCTTGTGTCAAAGTGGTACATACACATGGAAGATAGAAGTTAGTGCGAGGCTCTCAGAGGAAAGAAAAACATATACGGGTACCATTAACCTATTAAAGTAAATATATTGACCTAAAGAAAAATTCCCAATTAACGTTGTTTAGTTGGGAATTTTTTATTTGAATTTCAAAAATCAATTTCTCACTTAAGCTACTTTTTCCTTTCAATTAGTGTTACTTTATTAAGAATACTTACAACATATCCCATTCCGTCAGTATGTCTTTCAAAAAGAACTTCTAATTCTTGACCTAGTGCATTTTTTCCTTTTTCTCTCAGCCATCTCAAGGTTGGATTGTCTTCTTGGATTGAAAGCGAAGCTGTATAACCATCATTTTGAACATTTTCACCAACAATTAAAAAATGATAAGGACCATTTTCTACAAACCCTTGAAATGTAGTGGCATATGGACCTTGTTGTCTCAATACTTTATATGCATTTTCACTACTATGAATTGTTGGATTTATCTTTCTAAAAACCTCTCTATCAATATGTTCTTCTAAAGCTGAAGTTCGTTCTTTTGATTCCGTTACTTTACCTTCGGGAGTATAAAAACTGATTTCGTCTGAAAAATAAGCTGTTTCACCAGTTCCTTTTATTGTTGTTTTTTCAGAAGCAAATAATACACCGCCATTAGAATAAAAATTTGAAATGGTTTGAACACCAGTTTTCCCATCTAAAAATTCTTCTTCTATTTTTGTAATTAATTCATTTTGATCAAAATAAGCAGTTGCAGACATTGTTGATCCATCTTCTTTAAAATAGATTAAACTCTCAACTCTGACTAAGTCAGGTAAGCTTAAATCAATTTTTTGCATTAATGCATCAAAATCGCTTGCTTTTACTTCGGGGGCTAATTCTTTTTTTTCAGTTTCTTTGTCTTGTTGATTTGTTTTGTTTTCACACGATAAAAATAAAAAAACAAAAGATAGATAAGCGATTAATCTCATAGCTGTTAATTTTGCAATTAGTTTTGATTAAAATGAATTACTTAACAAAAGTAACAAAAATCATTTGAATTTATTTTTAAGTGAATGCAGTCAATTAATTTCCAAAATCTTCTGTTTAAATTTGTACAATGGAAATCCTTCAAAAACTATCAGATAAAATCAAAACATTGCCAGACAAACCTGGTATATATCAGTATTTTAATGATAAAGGAGAGATTATTTACATTGGTAAAGCTAAAAATTTAAAAAAAAGGGTCAGTTCTTATTTTAATAAAATCCAAGAAAATGCCAAGACTCGAATATTGGTTAAGTCAATTAGGGATATTCAATACATTGTTGTTGATACTGAATTAGATGCTCTTTTACTCGAAAACAATTTAATTAAGGAGTACAGACCAAAATACAACATTCAATTAAAAGATGATAAAACATTCCCTTGGATTTGTATAAAAAACGAGCCATTTCCACGTGTTTTTTCAACTAGAAATGTTATTAAAGATGGTTCAACTTATTATGGACCTTATTCCAATGTAAAAGTAATGCATACATTATTGCAATTGTTTCGCGATTTGTATCCGATTAGAACATGTACACTAGATTTAAGAAAACAAAAGTTAGAAGAACGTAAATATAAAGTTTGCTTGGAGTATCATATTGGTAATTGTTTAGCACCGTGTATAGGTAAGCAATCTTTAACCTCTTATAATAGTCAAATTGAAGCCATCGAAAATATTTTAAAAGGAAACATTTCTTCTGTGATGCAAACATTGAAGAAACAAATGAAAGATTATGCTGATGTATATGCTTTTGAAGATGCTCAAGAAACAAAACAAAAAATAGAATTACTAAGTAATTTTCAAGCAAAATCAACTATTGTATCTCCAAAAATAAATGAAGTGGATGTATTAACGATGGTTGAAGATGGACATTTAATTTTTGTTAATTATTTGAGTATTATAAATGGGGCAATTGTACATGGTCTAACGATTGAAGTTCAAGCAAGTCTTGGAGAATCAAAAGAGCAAATTTTAGATTATGTTTTGTTCAGAATGAGAGAACAATTTAATAGTCAATCGAAAGAAATACTAGTTGAACAAGTTTACGAAACCGAATTGTCAACTATTAAGTTGATTGCACCTCAAATAGGAGACAAAAGAAGTTTGGTAGAATTATCAAAAAGAAATGCAAACTTTTATCGACTTGAAAAAAGAAAACAAGAAAGCATTAAAAATCCTGAAAAAGCAACTGAACGAATACTTGAACAAATAAAAAAGGACTTTCGTTTGAAAGATTTGCCAATTCATATAGAATGTTTTGATAACTCAAACATCCAAGGAACAAACCCCGTTTCTGCATGTGTGGTATTTAAGAATGCGAAACCAAGTAAGAAAGATTATAGACACTTTAATATAAAAACAGTTGAAGGACCTAATGATTTTGCATCCATGGAAGAAGTTGTTTACAGAAGATACAAGCGCATGTTGGACGAAGGAACATCGTTGCCACAATTGATCGTAATTGATGGTGGTAAAGGACAATTGTCTTCGGCCATGACAGCTTTGGATCAATTGGAGTTACGTGGTAAAGTTGCCATTGTCGGAATTGCGAAAAAGCTAGAAGAAATTTTCTTTCCTGGAGACTCTTTACCAATATATATTGATAAGCGATCAGAAAGCCTGAAGGTTATTCAACATTTAAGAAACGAAGCTCATCGATTCGGAATAACACATCATAGAAATAAAAGAAGTAAATCTGCAATCACATCTGAATTGCTAGATATCAAAGGAATAGGAGAAAAAACTCAAATTGATTTGATGAAACATTTTAAGACAATTAGTAAGATTAAAGAAGCAACTGAAAATGAAATAGAACTGGTGATTGGGAAGGCAAAAACAAAAATTTTAATGAATGCCATTAAAAATCAAAAGGCCATTTAAATTAAAACAGCCTTTTGTTATTTATCTTGTTGTTAGGAAAATCACAACTTAGAACAATGAATAGTGGGTAGGGAAATTCGTTAGCACTTTAGATATTTAGAGAATTGTAATTCTAGTTTTCAATTTTTCTGCAAATTTCAAACTTTTATAGGAATCATGCAATACCTATTGCTAGTGATTTAATTTTTTAATACATTTGGACTAGGTCGATTGATCGTGAAAAATAAAGCTGTTTTAAAATCAAAAATGATATTAGCATGGGAGAAAAGACAGTTATTTTTTATAATCAAGTAAAAAAAATTTGGGAAGAATTATCTAAAGAAGGTGAGGCAAAGGATGTCAATTTAGAGTTTGAAATCAACAAGAAGCTTTTAAACATTGCCCAAGTAGGTGTTTTTTATTATTTTATATTCAATGTTGTAAAAGGTGAGTTTGAATTTGTAAGTGAAAATATTCAACAAATATTAGGGTTTGATTCATCTAAAATTACGACAGCCGATTTTCTCGATAAAATCCATCCAGAAGACAAACCTTATTTCTTTTTATTTGAAGAAAAGGTGGTGAAATTACTTGTTGATGTACCAAAAGATAAGATATTCAATTATAAAGTACAATATGATTTTAGAATAAAAAACGCTGAAGGAAAGTATGTGCGAATATTACACCAAATGTCAACGATAGAGTGTGATGAAAATAAAAATATTTTACGTTCTCTAGCAATTCATACAGACATTACTCATATCAAGGAGAATGGAATACCCAAATTTTCTTTTATTGGTTTTGATGGAGAACCTTCTTTTTATGACTTGCAATTTGACACCAATGATTTTAAAACAACAAATGAAATTTTCACAAAACGAGAAAAAGAAGTGTTGAGTCAAATAATTCAAGGATGTTCTTCGAAAGAAATTGCAGAGTCGTTGTTTATTTCTATTCATACTGTCAACACGCATCGAAAAAATATACTATCCAAATCCGGTTGTATAAACCCAAATGAGTTAATTTTAAAAACGATAAGTGAGGGCTGGGTTTGATCGTTATCTAACTATTGAAATTAATATATTTTTTAGGGTCAACAAGTTGTTGATTGAGCCAAAGTTCAAAATATAAGTGTGGTTTTGTAATTTGAGAGCCAAAATTACCTACAATTCCAATTACATCACCTGTTCTAACCTTTTCTCCAGAATTTTTTAATATTTTCTTAGCATGTTTATAAATGGAAGTGAAATTATTGGGATGTTCAATAATTAAAAAATTGCCATCTTTTTGAGTATAGCCAGAAAAAATAACAGTTCCTGACAAACAGGCAGAAAAATAATCGTCTTCTTGTGTTGTTATATTTACTGATAGATTATTCGTTTTATCAACCGTTCCTTTCACAGGGACAATAAAATGTACAAAATCATTTATTTCTTTTTGAGTATTGGTATATTGATCAGACTTTACATTTTCAGCAATCTTCTTTTCCGCTCTACTCATATTCGGATTAATTGTATTTGGATCAATTTGAAGGTTGGGTTTAACTTCATTGATTGTGTCTGTTTCAATGTTTCCAAGTAAAATATTAGATAGATTATGAATGTAATTTTCTTGATTCTGAATTTTTTTCGAAAGAGAATCAATTCTAATTTGTTGATTTATAATTTCGTGAGAGTCAACCGGAGAAGATGAAAAGTAATTTCCTAATGGACTTTTAATGAAAATAAATGTGAAAAAAGTACTTAATAAAAGTAAAACAAGAAGAACTACAGAAACAATTCGAATCTTTGAGGTTGTGATTCCGAAACGTTCATCAAAATTTTCGGGATCATATATTGCAAAATTAAATTGCTTTCTCCAATTTCTCCACATTTACTTAAAATTTCCTATAAAAGTCATGATTTTTTGTGAAACCAACCAATATTCTTTTCAATTTTTCTTAATTTTATCATAACCAATCAATTAATATTTAATACATTTTAATAATTAGGTACAACTTTTGATAATAAAAAGGAAACGTTTTGTTTATTTTTACGTCTTTATATATAGATGAAGAACTTTATTCACATACTTATTTTGGTTTTAACGGTTTTTTCAGTTAGTGCTCAGCTAACGACGACCGTTCAAAGTCCTGTGAATTTAGTTCAAAATGTATTACTTGGAGATCCAGGTATTACAGTGTCAAATGTTACATTTCAAGGTGCTCCATCAGCAATTGGACGTTTTACAGCAAACAATACAAATTTAGGAATTAGTAGTGGAATCGTTATGACAACAGGTACCATACTAAATAATGCAGAAGGACCACTTGGTCCAAACAATGCAGCAGGAGCTGGTGTTGACAATGGAACTCCTGGATATCCTTTATTGACAGGACTTGTTGGTCGACAAACGTACAATGCTTCTGTTTTATCTTTTGATTTTCAAACATGTTCAGATTCCATTGAATTTAGATATGTTTTTGGTTCAGAAGAATATCCTGAGTATGTTGGTTCCCAATTCAATGATATTTTTGGTTTCTTTATCTCAGGCCCAGGATTTAGTGGTCAACAAAATATTGCTCGTTTACCGAATGGTAGTACTGTGGCCATTAACAATGTAAATAATGGTAATAATCAACCTGCTTCAGGTGTAAATCCTACAGGGCCTAGTAATCCTCAATTTTTTGTTCCTAATGGAAATGGAAGTCAAGCTCCCTATAATCAAACAAATATTTATATTCAATACGATGGCTTTACAAAGGTGTTGACTGCAAAAGCAAAAATACAATGTAATGCTACATATAGATTGACTTTAGCTATTGCTGATGTAGGAGATGGTGTTTGGGATTCGGGTATTTTCTTGGAAGCAAACAGTTTTAAAGCAAATGACCCATTGAAAGTAAGTTATACACTTGACAACAAAGCGTTCGATGAACCAGATGTTTTGGCAGAACCATGTGCTGAGGCAACAATCAGACTCTCTAGGACAGATTGTAATATTAATAATCCGTTGACAATTAATATTTCAACTTCAGGGTCGGCTACAAACGGAGTCGATTATCAGACAATACCAACAACTGTTACTATTCCAGCAGGCTCCCTTTATACGGAATATAAACTAACGCCCATCTATGATGGAATCAATGAAGGGACTGAAAATGTACAGTTTAGTTTTAATTATTTAGATAATTGTGGAGATCCGAGAGTGCAAGATTTAGAATTGTTTATTCGAGATATAGATCCAATGGATTTTACCTTACAAACAACAACACCTACTTGTCCTGGAGATGATGTTCAAATAGAATCTACTGTAAGTGGAGGAGGAGGAAGGTACCAATATCTTTGGAGTACAGGAGAAACAACAGAGTCGATTACTGTAAATCCATTGGTTACAACAACATATACTTTGACTGTAACAGATGATTGTATTCAAGAACAAGTTATCAAAAATATAACGGTTAATGTGCCAACATTTACTCCAATTTCTTTGTCTGGAACACCTAATGTCGTTGAAATTTGTCCTTATACACCTACAGATTTGTATGTAACTCCAAGTGGAGGATTTGGAGGATATACGTATCAATGGTTTTCTGATAAAGGGGAGATATTTGGTAGAGATTCAATGCAAAATGTTACCCCAGCAAATACAACTGAATATTTTGTTCAAGTTACAGATGCTTGTGGATTGGTTGATACATTTGCAGTTTTATATACTATTACAAGTTCACCACTTATCGTTTCTTTAAATCCAGAAATTGAAGTTTGCCCTGGTGATTCAGTTTTGTTAACATCAATTGTTACAGGTGGTTATGGTAATTATTACTACCATTGGTTACATAGCGGTGAAACGACTCCAAATGTTTGGGTAAATCCTTACAGAACTACCTCATACATATTAGTTGTGCAAGATGAGTGTCAAACTTTTAGCGTTTCTGATACAACGAGAGTGTTAGTTGTTTATCCAAATGCAGATTTTCAATTGTCTAGTAGTGTTCCGTTTAATAATATTGAGTTAACATTTCAAAACTTAAGTACAAATGCGAGTACATATATTTGGGAGTTTGGGGATGGAAATACGTCAACAATAGTACACCCAAATCATACTTATTTCAACCCTGGTGATTATCTTATAACTTTAGTGGCAGTTGATGATAAAGGTTGTATGGATACAGTTCAAAAGTATGTGACTATCATTGAGGAACATTATGTTTACATACCCAACTCTTTTACTCCAGACGATGGTGGTAGAGTAAATAATGAATTCGAAGTTTCAACTTATAATGTTGTTGAACTAGAAATTGAAATATACAATCGTTGGGGACAAATGATTTATTCTTCTAATTTAGTTAATTTCAAATGGGATGGAAGTTATGAGGGGAAACCAGTTCCAGATGGAACATATACATATAAGGTTGCTTATACCGCAAGAAGTGGTTTCTCTGAAAAACTAAATGGGCATGTAAATGTATTGCGTTAGGGGAGAAGTGTTATTTTCTTACTCTTTCTATTCTACATTCTTTACTAATTTCTTTGTTATCAATTAGAAAATCACACATTTCCTTAGAAAGAAGTGGTGCCATCATAAAACCTTTTGCCCCAAGTCCGTTAAAAACTGCTAATTTTGGAAAGTCAGCATGTCTTCCCTTTAAAGGTCTTCTATCCCTAGTTGTTGGACGTATTCCTGCATTTTGAGAAATAATTGAAAAAGGCTTATCAGTGAGGTATTTCAAATTATCTAAGAGCAGTTCTTTACCTTCTTCAGTAATTGTTGTGGTATCTGTATGCCAAACATAGGTCGCACCAATTCTAAACTGTCCATTACCTAAATGCAATGAAAAACATTTTCTATTTAGAGATTCTTCTTGAGATAAATCATCAGACTTGATTGTTAAGGTTTCTCCTTTCGTTGAATCAACAGGTAGATAGTTAAACCAAGGATTGTTTTTTGATTGATATCCTTCACAAAATACAATTGTATCAAAGACTTCATCTTTATAGATTCCTTCTACAGGGTTTAACTTGTTGTAGTCAAATTCTTCCGTTAAGATTTTAAAAGAAGAATGAATAGCATCTAAAAAGACATTTGTGTTTATAAAAAAACAATCTTTTACCCTAGCAGACCCAAACTGATTTGCATAAGGATGTGCAATTTGATCTTCTTCTGATACTTGATGCATATAATTTGAAAATGCTTCAGTATCTTGTCTGTCTAACCAGAAATTTCGTTCTTGTTCAGAGGAAAAAAAACGACGTATTACAATAGAATGAAAAAATGAAGTAGATAGATTCTTTTCAATATTTTGATAAAATTCCTTTGCATAAGGATTAAATTCATCAACCCTCCAACTTTTTGTCATTCTTCTGAAAACAATAGGGTTAATTATTCCTGCGGCTATGCGAGAACTATCATTTTTACCACTATCTATGAGTGTAATATTACACCCTTTTTGAATTAGTTGCCAACTTAAACAACTTCCAGCTAATCCACCACCAACGATTAATATCTTTTGCATATCTTATTTTGCTACTGCTAAACTAATAACACTTATTTTAATATCAGGTGAAATTTGACGAATACTTTGAATCATTGATTCTAGTGTAGAGCCAGTTGTAATCACATCATCTACGATTGCAATGTGGTTATATTTTTTAATTGACTCATTTACAATGAATAAATCTTGCACATTGTCCCATCGTTTAAACCTTCCAAACGTTGTTTGACTTTTAGTGTGTCGTCCTTTTAATATTGATTTAGTATCTACTGTTTTATTCCAATTTGAGTTAATTCCAACTGCAATTTTTTCACTTTGATTATACCCTCTGATATATTTTTTCTTATAATGTAAAGGAACGGGAATCAACACATCAACCGTTTCGAAAGATTGGTTGATTTTCAATTTTTCACCAAGCATTTTACCAAGTTCTATCCCAACATCAGGCCTATTTTTATATTTAAGTGCTTGTAATAAGGGTTTTGTGTTGTTGTTTTTGTTGTAGAAAAACAATGAATAAGTTGATGAAATGTTTGCCCTTCCCCAGAATAATTGGTCTAATTCTGTTGGTTCAGTAGCCATTTCATAGTATGAGTAAGAAAGTTCCGAATAACAAATGGAACAACAAAATTTTTCTTGGTTTAATAATTCCGTTTGACAAATTACACACGAAGAAGGAAATAATAAATGTAAAAAACCATCAAAATATGATTGAATAGCTGTGAATTTAGTGAATAGGAAAGCGTACATAATTATACCAACATTTTGATGTTCAAAATAACATTATTTTTTCATTGACTACAGAAAAAAATCCATTTAATTTTATAGACGTTGTA
>DAIOWV010000073.1:0-8700 GCA_036758285.1 Taishania sp.
GAACATGTTACCATAAAATAAGTGCAATGTGTACAACGAGAATTCTGTCGCAAACAAAAGCAGGTTTTATAAATCAATGTCGTGAATGTGAAAGTATTCATTTGGCATTTGGTACTTCTCTTTTAAGATTGTCGGAGGAAGAGTTCGGAGAAATTAGCTCACAAATTTATAATGATGTCCAGCATGTAAATAACCGAATTGATCCTAATTCAAAGAGCATTCAAATTCCTCACCCTACAGGTTCAGGATTCTCGCTTGTACTCAGCATTAACGAATTAACACAGCTGAATGAACTAATTCAGGAAGCAAACATTATACTTACAGCATACAATTTAATCAGTGATGACGACAATTGAATTCAGAAAAATCCTAACATTACCTTTTATAGCTTTAGCTACTACCCTATTTTCACAACAAGTACAATTCTTGAATTCAGAAGACTCTCTTCCTGTAAGGGTCACAGTTCATGTACATGACTTAGATAAAAAAGTCGCTGAAATAAAATCTACAGATGGAAAAGTTGATTTCTCATCTGTTCAAATTGGTTACCTGGTTGAAGTATTTGCAACAGGATTTGAAGATAGAAGTTTTTCAATGGTATCCAATGTTCCTTCTAAAATTTATCTCTACAGAAGAACAAAACGTATTGATGAGATGGTTGTTACAGGACAAATGCAACAAACGAGTATCAGTGATGCAGTTCAAAATATCCGAATCATCAATTCAAAAAAAATCGAGCAAATGGGTGCTCAAAATCTTACCCAATTATTTAAAAATGAATTAAATATTCAACTTTCAAATGATGCTGTCTTAGGAACGGGAATGAGTTTACAAGGTATATCAGGCGAAAACGTAAAAATATTAGTTGACGGTGTGCCAATTATTGGTCGCTTGAATGGTACTGTTGATTTAGATCAAATAAACATTCAAAATGTCGACAAAATTGAAATCATTGAAGGTCCATTATCCGTAAATTACGGTTCTGATGCACTTGCGGGGACAATCAATATTATAACTAAGAAAGATCAAACTGCTACATTATCTGGTAAAGCTTATGCTTACTATGAAAGTAACGGTACATATAATACACAGTTAAATATTTCTTCGAAATTTAAAAACACGCTAATTTCTGCTGATGTAAATAGAAACTATTTCGACGGTTGGAATGAAGGAGAAAAACCTTTCCATGTTGAAAGAAAAAGAATTGCTGACACCTTAAGACATAAATTATATAAACCAAGAGAACAAATTTTTGGAGGTGTTAAAGTCCGTCAACGTCTTAATAATTCAAAGTTCGAAGATGGTTTATTTTTAACTGCTGATATTCGTTTATTTCAAGAAGAAATTGAAAATAGAGGAACTCCTGCAAAACCTTATTTCATTAAAGCTTTTGATGATTATTACAACACACTCCGTTTTGACAACAGTCTTTCATTGGTTGGTAGATTATCTAAAAAATGGTCAATTAACTCTTCAAATGCGTATAATTATTTTGAACGTAAAAAAACAACTTATATCAATGATTTAACCACTTTGGATTTAACAGTTGCTGGTGCAACAGAACAAGATACATCCGCTTTTGATTTGATTATGAGCCGTTCAAGTTTTATTTATAAGCATTCACCAAAATGGATGTTGGAATTAGGTTATGATGCAACACACGAAGGTTCAAGAGGTAAGAGAATTGAAAATCAAGCAAGTTCAATGGGAGATTACGCATTATTTGCAACCTCAGAGTTTAATCTGTGGAACAAGTTAACTGTAAAACCAGGAATGAGAGTTGCTTACAATACTGTTTACAAAACTCCTGTAATTCCATCTATTTTCTTCAAATATAAAATAACTAAAAACAATGACCTTCGTTTTTCATACAGTAGAGGTTATAGAGCTCCTTCATTAAAAGAATTGTATTTCTTCTTTGTAGACATCAATCACAACATCAAAGGAAATGTAAATTTACAAGCTGAAACTTCAAATAATTATCAATTATCTCTTAGAACAGACTATGAAAAAGGAAGATGTCGTTTAGTAATTACGAATCAGTTTTTCTTCAATGATTTGTCAAACTTAATTACACTTGCTCAATCTACAGCAACAGAATACAGCTATGTTAATCTTGCAAAGGCACAAACATATGGTTATACATTAAATGCGAATTTCTTACGAAAAGGATTCTCAATTGATGCTGGACTTTCAGTTAAAGGAAGAAAAACTCAGATTTATGTTGATGAATCACCAAGAGCAACTTCTGTTTATCCTGAAATAAAGGTTAATCCTAGCTACACTCTTGATAAAATCAATACTTCATTTGCAGTTTTCTATAAGTTTACAGGAAAAATTCCTAACTTTGTTATACAAAATGATGGAACTGTTTTTGAATCTAGAAGAGATTCTTATCATATGTTAGATGCAACAGCAACAACTCATTTTTTAAATAGAAAAATTGGAATTAGCTTAGGCGTGAAAAACTTACTTGATATTACTTCAATTAATGGAATGTCTGGATCTGATGGGGCACATTCTTCAAGCGCTTCATCGATTCAAATCGGAATGGGAAGAACTTATTTTTGCTCAATGACCATTAATTTAAATACAAAGAAAAAACAATGAAAAAATATTTAATCAAACCAACGCTTGTATTTTTAATTGGACTTACACTTGTTAGCTGTAGAAAGGAAGAACTACCAGTTAGAGCTCCGGATCTTGGCAACATAACAACTTCAAAAGTAGAATTATCTTCAACTTACGAAAACCAAGTTTATTTTGACTTAAGCAGTAATAGCAATAAAGGAACGAGTAACAAAATTGATTGGGATTTAGGTTTTTCATGTGCTACAGGAAATCCTTATATTATAATAAATACCTCTAAAGTAATGCTTGCTTCATTAGTGAGTGATAAAACTTTTAGTGAAATTTCAAATACTTCTAATTTTAATTCGAGCACTAAAGTCGATCACCCAACAGGAAGAATAGATTCATTAGCAATTAAAGGTGGTTCAATTTTCGTTTTAGATAGAGGTTACAATGGTGCGGGAACACATCAAGGTTATTTTAAAATGGAAATTTTATCACATGACAACTCAACGTTTACAGGAAAATTTGCAAATGTAGATGGTTCAAATGAACAAACAATCACAATAAACAAAAACAGTACTTACAATTTTGTTTATATGAAATGGAATCCTACTTCCGTTATAACAACACCAACAATTGAACCAGCGAAAGAAGAATGGGATTTAATTTTTACGCAATTCACAGAGATTTTTTATGAGCCTGAATTCATGCCATATAGTGTTGTGGGATGCTTATCAAACACTTACAATACAAAATCATTAAGAATTACCGAAAAAACATTTGATGAAATTGATTTGGAGTATGCAGAAACATTAACGCTTTCTACTGATAGAGACCGAATAGGTTATAATTGGAAAACATTCATGTTTGAACAAAATAAATATGTAATCGATTACAATAAAATCTATGTTATCCAAGACAATGAAGGGTTCTTTTACAAATTAAGATTTGTAGATTTTTATAGTTCAACTGGCGTAAAAGGTACACCAACATTTGAATATCAAAGACTTTAAAAAAATAGCAAAAAATACGAAAAGCGATGTTATTAGTTTGACATCGCTTTTTTATTTTCAATTGATTTAATTGATGTAAATAATTACTTTTGTAAAGTAATTTATGATAGTTAAGTTTTCAAAATATCAAGGTGCTGGTAATGATTTTATTCTGATCGATAATCGAGAAGGAAAATATGATTCATTGACTATTTCGCAAATACAATTTTTATGTGATCGAAAATTTGGTATTGGTGCTGATGGTTTGATAAAAATTAATCATCATTCAAATTATGATTTTGAAGCAGATTATTACAATGCAGATGGTTCAAAAAGTTTTTGTGGAAACGGTGGTAGATGTGCAATCGCCTTTTGCTCTGATTTAGGAATGGATGTTAGTTCGACCATATTTCTAGGGTACGATGGAGAACATAAAGGAAATAAAATCAATAATTCTATTCATCTTGGAATGAAGGATGTTTCTGAAATCTTAAAAACAGATAATGACTTCATAATCAATACGGGATCACCACATTACATTCGGTTTATTTCAGATGTGAAGAATTTTAATATTTATAATTTCGGTAGAGAAATTCGATACAGTAATCCTTTTAAAGAAGTTGGAATTAATGTAAATGCTGTAGAAGAATTAGCACAAAATAATATTTATGTCCGTACCTATGAAAGAGGTGTTGAGAATGAAACTTTAGCTTGTGGTACTGGTGTAACAGCTTGTGCAATGGCATATGTTCATGCTAAAAAACAAATTGGAAAAAGTGAAATTCGAGTAAAAGTTGAAGGTGGAGAATTGGCTGTTCATTTTAATTTTGATGGTACCAATTTTTCAGATGTTTGGTTAATTGGACCAGGAACTTTTGTGTTTGAAGGTAGTATTAATGTCTAGCTTTTATTTTCAAAATATAAAACCAGCTTCTGAAATCAATTTTTCAGCTACCATTATTTGGATTTTTAATGCAGATAAAATCCCCCCTCATATTGGTTTTTCAACAAATGGAAAATATTTTAGTCTGAAAGTTTCTGGAAAAGATGAAAACATCGATACCAACACTATTTTTGAGTTAATTAGTAGAAAAAGAATACCAACAATTTTCATTCAACTGAATCAAACGATAACTATTGAAGCATTGTCTGAAGCTTATTCTCAATTTGACAAAGCAATTGCTGGAAAAACAACTTGTCTGACCCCAATTAAAAACTTAGTTCATTCTCCGAATGTGAAACAATTATCAGAATTATTAAACCAAAATAAAGAATTAATAATCAATACATTTGGGATTAATTTACCATTAAACTATACGAATCTCCCCTCCTATTCTGTAAATGACATTGATAACTACATCCAAAAATTATCTAAAAATTAAGAATGATAAGAGGAACTTCAATCTATTTGAGAAAGTTGACGATCAACGATTTATCAATTCTTTTAGAATGGGAAAACAATCCATTAAATTGGGATGTTAGTGAGACAAGTGAACCATACACTGAAAGTGAAATCATTGATTTTATTGTTGAACAAATTGAGACAGATAATTTAGATCAAATTCGTTTTATAATTTGTCTAATTGATAACGATCTTCCTATTGGTGCAATTGATTTATTTGCAATTGATTATTTAGAAAAAAAAGGAAGTGTTGGTGTATTGATAAATAATCAAAATTTTAGACGAAAAGGTTATGCATCTGAGGCAATCAAATTACTAGTTGACATTTCATTTAACAGTTTAAAATTAAAAAAAATAGATTGTTTGATTCACAAAAAAAATGTTGCAAGTATTCAATTATTTGAAAAGAACGATTTCACGTTAATTGAAAATTACCCATCTACCAATACAAATAAATATGAATTAGTATCCCATTTTTAGATTTTCCTAACTGTTTTATTCTTAGATTTAACTCATTATTTAAAAAAATAACAACTAATTGTAATAGGAATAATTCCTTGCTTATAAATAATTTCAATTTCCTTCATGATGAAAATATTTCTAATCTTTTTACTAACAATAAATTGCACTTTTTCAGTAGAAGCACAAACAAAAAAACAAACTCCCGATTATGCTAAGAAATTAGCAGGAATTGAAAAAGAATTGGAAAAAGTATTGAAAGATCAAAAAGCAGTAGGTTTTTCGGTTGCCATTGTTCACAAAGATAAAGTATTGATGAGTAAGGGATTCGGGTATAGGGATTTAGAAAACAAAAAACCTGTGACACCAAATACTCTATTTGCAATCGGCTCATCCAGTAAAGCATTTACATCATCTATTTTAGGACAACTAGAAAAAGAAGGAAAATTGAAACTGAATGATGTAGCAACAAATCATTTACCAGAACTTAAGTTTAAATACGATTATATGAACTCTGGAATCACAATCCGTGATATGATGTGTCATCGTACAGGACTTTCACGTTTTGATTATTCATGGTATATGTTCAATACGAGTAATCGAGACAGTCTGATTCAGAGAGTTCAACACATGGAACCAAATGCTAAACTTCGTGAAGAATGGCAGTACAATAACTGGATGTTTCTGGCACAGGGAATGATTGCAGAAAAAATCACAAATAAAACTTGGGAACAAAATATTCAAGAACGATTTTTTACTCCTCTAAAAATGACTCGAAGTAATACCGATATTTTAAAAACAGAAAATGATTCAGATGCTTCCTTTCCATATGGTAATGACAATAAATTAAATCCGATAAAGTTGCCTTACTACAATATCAACGGAATGGGACCTGCAGGAAGTATTAATTCAAGTGCAAATGATATGGCAAACTGGGTGTCAACATGGATTATGGGAGGTAAATTCCAAGGTCAAGAAATTCTTCCTGCTTCATACGTAAAAGCTGCTTCAAGCTCACAAATGGTTATTGGAGCTGGTTTATCGAGTAAATATCCGGATATTCAATTTGCAAATTATGGATTAGCTTGGTTTCTAAAATCTTATCGAGGACATTACTTGGTTGAACATGGTGGAAATATTGATGGCTTTTCAGCAAGCGTTGCTTTTTATCCTTCTGACTCAATTGGAATTGTTGTTTTAGTAAATCAAAATGGATCCGAGGTAACTAAAATTGTTCGAAATATCATTTCAGACAGATTATTTGATCTTTCACCGATTTCTTGGAATGAGGATGCAAAAAAAGAATGGGATGAAATCGAAAAAAGAATTCAAGAGAAATCAAAATCTATTGATTCAATTCAGATTAAAGGAACCAGTCCCTCTCATCCTCTGAAAGATTATACTGGACTTTTTTCAAATGATATATATTCTGAGTTTAGCGTCTACTTAGAAAATGACACACTAAAAACTAAAATTGCAAACGAAACATATTGGTTTAAACATTACCATTACAATGTCTTTAATCTAAAAACATACGATCAATCACAAAACGATGAGTCTGATGATCAATTATTAATAAACTTCGCAACATCTAATCAAGGTAAAATAGAAAGTGTATCAATTGAATTAGATGAGCCAGAAAAGGCTACAGTCTTTACACGCCAAAGCCCAAAAGTTACACTTTCCAAAAATGAATTGGATAAATATATTGGAGATTACGATTTAAATGGACAAACGATTAAAATTTACCTAAAAGAAACAATTTTAATGGTTTTGGTTCCAGGACAACCTGATTATGAAACAAAATCAATTGGAAATGATACATTTGAATTAACCATAGCAAAAGGTTACAGCGTTAAATTTACAATTGAAAATGGAAACTCAACTGCTATTACTTTTATCCAACCTAATGGTAATTTTGTAGCTAAAAGAAAATAATGGAAAATAATCAACTATTTTAAAAGAATATCCACATACCAACGAATCATCAGATAGTCATTATCATAAATAAAAACAATCAATTGAATAAATTACAAAAAAATGACAGAAAAGGAAAAATGTAAAAATGGGTTACCATACAATCCTAATTTTGATGAAACATTAATAAAAGAAAGAAATTATTGTAAATCATTGTGTCAAGAATATAATACTACTGAATATTCAAATACAATTTTAAAGGAAGAATTACTTAAAAAAATACTGCCAAACACAAAAACTAAGGTAAATATTGAACCACCTTTTTGGTGTGATTATGGTTATAACGTCCAAATTGGTAAAAATTTCTTTTCAAATCATAATTTGGTAATTCTAGACTGTACTGACGTTACAATTGGTGACAATGTTTTTGTTGGTCCAAACTGTGGATTTTATACAGCCAATCATCCTTTAGATCCAATTGAAAGAAACAAAGGAATCGAATATGCAAAGCCAATTAATATTGGGGATAATGTTTGGATTGGAGGAAATGTAATCATTCTTCCAGGTGTAACAATAGGAAATAATTCGATTATTGGAGCAGGAAGTGTTGTGACCAAAAATATTCCTGACAACGTTATTGCTGTTGGAAATCCTTGTAAAATCATTAAAGAAATAAATTAAAAAATATTTAATTCTTCTATATTGAGGAAGATTGAATAACATACTAAAAAAATAATAACCGAAACACATTTTTCAAGCGTTGTATACGGTTATTATTTTTATTTAATTCTAATTTATTTTAGTTTACTTTTTCTGTCCATTCTTTACCACTAATATCGATCAGTTTAACTAAATATTTTTTACTTAAATCAATCTGATCAATATCAACAAATAAATCTGCTTTAGCTCCTAAAGGTAAAATCAAACTATACTTACCTGGTTTTACTTTGGCAACATAATGGTTTTTAATTTTTTCAATTGGAAAATTTGAAAGTTCTTCTTGGTTAATTGCTTTTATCAAATTTCCATCTTCATCGAGAATTTCAATTCGAATTAAAAAAGATCCATAAACATCAACTCCCTCTACCCTATAAACCTGAAGTTGTAATTGATTTCCTGTTAAATTAACATGACTAATTTCAACTTTTGGAGAAACTGATTTGTTATGTAATTTACCAATCACACCTCCATGAAAATATTGATTAGTAAATAATGTTAATCCAAAAATAAATGCTGAAAATATTAAAATTTTCATGCGATTAAATGTGACATTAATATCCCCTGAAGCCAAATAAAGGAACCATTTCTTTTTGGATAAATTAGTTGATTTCCGAATCAAATATCCATCAATTGAAT
>DAIOWV010000073.1:8769-11514 GCA_036758285.1 Taishania sp.
CATCGAGACAAGTTGTACCAATCCATCCAGACCCCAATAAAATTCCCATTGCAAGTAAGAAGACTCCAATACTCATAAGTCGAGTGAAAAAACCAAAAATTAAGAATAATCCCACAATAGCTTCTACAATTGTAAAAACAATCATTGAAAGATGTAAGACTTCAGGATTAGAGACTAAATATTCAATTATTGGCTTTATTCCTAAAGCATTCGGTAAAAAATGATTGAATTTTTCGCCTATATAACCCGCTTCATCTGGAATTAATTTATTTTCTAACACAAGTCTTCTCCAAAAAGCGGAAAAGTAAGTCCAACCAATCACCCATCGTAAGGATAAGGTAAATAATCCAGTATAATTGACTGAATTATCAATATTATTATTTTTCATGAATTATTATTTTATAAAATTTAAAGTATACTTAATGAGCTAAAACTTTATAAAAAACTAATTTTCATCTGATTAAATAAAATATAATAAGGAAGTTGATTACTTATGATTGAAACTGGAGAACTTTTGATTCTTTTTTCAGATTTCCCACCAGTATAAAAACTAAACGAACAATCAAATAACTTTACAGATAAGTTTTTATCTGTTTCATTTGATAATAAATTTTCTTTTGAATTTAAAGTTGTACTAATACATGAATTTACTTGTGTTGTTTTTGTTTTATTTAGCGGTTTTGAATATTCAACATCAATAAAACTAAACAAATTTTGTTTGACTGTACAAGGGCTTAAAACAAAAATGAGGACAAAAAACAATATCAATTGTTTCATAAAAAATATATGTCTATCATTTCTATTCATGACTAACAAAGTTAAAACATATTAAATAAGGATTTTATATTTAACAAAAGAAAAACGTATTTGAAAAATGTTTTTTACATTTAATTAATACATTATATAAAATCAAAATGATAAATTATAATAATAAAGTTTTTAGTCCCGTAAGCAGTACAGATAATGGAGAAACGTCATCTGAAACAATTTTTCTTTATCAACAAAATGGAAATATTTTAACCGCTGAATATAAAGGTGGTAAAATAAAAACAGGTCATTTAATTGGTCTTGTCGATGAAAATGGAAACATAAATATGAGATATCATCAAGTAAATGAAAATGGGGAATTAATGACTGGTTTTTGTCATTCAAAGCCTGAAATTCTTACGAATGGAAAAATTAGATTACATGAAGAATGGGAATGGACTTCTGGAGATTATTCAAAAGGTACCTCTATTCTGGAAGAACAATAAATAATCTCAAATAAGAAAAAAACAAAATAAAGTTATTCATCTCCTACCTATTAGGTATTTTTGAAAATTAATTCGAAAATACAAACGAACTAAACTTGAAAATAATTGCTAATATTATTCATAAAATGCAAAAATTTCTACAACAAAAAATGAAGAAAATACTCATTCTAATTTCCTCAGTTTATTTTTTTTTAGGTTGCAAAGAAACAAAAATTGAAAGTAAAGTAGATCAAAACACATTATTGATTGCATCTGAAGGACATTTTTATAATGTCAATTTAGATAAAAATACAATTTCATGGGAGTTTAATAGCCCACTCGACAATGAAGGTAATCGTACTTATTTTGAAGTCGATAAACAAAATATTTTCATGCCTTTTGAAAGTGGTAGATTCATTAATTTCGACCTTGTTTCTGGTAAAATAATATGGGATCATCAAATTTATGGCACTGAAGGTATTATTGAAATGTCAAGTGATAGTGATCAACAAGCTGAAATGATTAATTCAGTAAAACCACTTTTTTTCTCAAAACCATTAATTGACAATGATAATGTTTTAATTGCCTCAAGTGGTCAGCCTTACATTGGTGAATCTTGGATGTATAATTTTGACAGAACAAATGGACAAGTAAAATGGTATAGTCAACTCTCAACGGTATTCAATTTTTATTCGCCAGTTAAGTATAAAAATCACTATTTTATTAATTCAGCTGTTTTCTTAATGAAACTGAATGCTGAAAATGGAATCAATACTTCATATGGAATGTTTGATGGTGATTTAGAAATCGCAGGAGAAGAACCTCAAAACAACGAAGAAAATCAATTTAAATATCCTATTTACAATCAAATGCAAACTGATGGAAAACAACTTTTTATTGGTGATGAAAAAGGAACTTTTTATAGTATTCAATTGAATGAAGATGGAAATTATAACGACTCTGACATCAGTGATCCATCAAATACTTTTAAGAAAAATCCAAAAGCTTTTAATTGGAAATTTCAAGATAACGTTTATAATTTCCCTAAAAATCAGAATACATTCTATTTTGATGGCGTTTTGTATTTTGAAATGAAAAATGATATTGCAAGTAAATCTTGTTTATTTGCAATTGATACAAAAAATGGCAAAATTATCTGGAAAAAAGTAGTAAACAATGAAATATTAAACTGCTCATTTTCAAACAAAAAAATTATTGGGAATTCAATAAATAGTATTTTTATTATTGATTTTGAAGGTAAAAATTTCAATGAATTCCCTGTTGAAAATCAACCGCTTTCGAATATAGAAATGAAAAATGATTCAAAATTAATTTACATTACAAAATTTGGTGTGGAACAGTTTGATATTCAAACTAAAAAATCAACAATTCTACTAAATAAATCTTTTCATGAAAATGAACATAATAATGTACAAATTAAATTCATTTCAAAATAATTAAAAGTTAATTTTATTTTCCAATCTAATAAAATTGAATCTATATGTTTACAATT
>DAIOWV010000074.1:0-2189 GCA_036758285.1 Taishania sp.
ACGTTTATATCTGTAAACTGTACTGGTTGATGAACAGTTAAATTCAATGTGACAACACTATCACATCCCAGAAAATTAGTAAGTGTATCATGATAAGAACCTGATACCATAAGATATTCACTATTAAAGAAAATAGAATCTCCCTGACAAATATCTTGTGAAAATTGAGACGATGTCGCAGGACAATTATTACAAATACTAATACGTTTAGGTGTAGAATAAATATATCCTAATTGGGGAAAGTTACTTTGAGAATCCTGAGAATATGAATCCCCACATGTGTAAAGTTTACCTACATCATCAATAATTACTGAATTAACAACACCTGCCGAAATTTTATTCCACTTACTATCAGGATGTAGTTGTTTTGGAATTGAAATAGAACTTAAAAATTGTACATAGGAAAGTGAATCATTCAAATTTCCAGCTGCGTTACGCCCCCAACCCCACAGTTTTTTCTCACTTGTCAGAGCTAAAGAATGTTCGTAACCTGCAGAAACGTCTACCCATTTATACTCATCATCAATCATGTAAGGAGTTGATTTATTTGAAGCTGTTCCGTCTCCCAATTGAGAATAAAGATTTCGTCCCCATGACCAAAGAGTACTATCCGATTTAATCCCAAGTGTATGAAACCCACCTCCGATAACCTTCAACCAAGTATCTGTTCCAACGCGAGTTGGGAAATTTGTATTCCCAGAACGCCCCAACTGCCCATAATTGTTATTCCCCCAAGACCATAACGAACCATCTGTCTTTATAGCCATTGAATGTTGATTTCCTGCTGCGACAAATTCCCAGTCATTATCAATTCCTATTTGAATTGGTATCTTTGACTGTGTTGTATTTCCTGTACCAAGTTCCCCAAACTGATTCTGTCCCCAGGCCCATAATGTACCGTCAGATTTTATAGCAATGGTATTAGAAGCACTTGAAGCCGTCATTACCCAAGAGCTATCAGTTCCGATCTGAATAGGAGCAAGTGCTGTTGGTAGATTTCCCAAACCAGCCTGACCATTACTATTCCGTCCCCATCCCCAAACAGTTCCATCGTCTTTTATCCCAACTGAAAAATGGAAACCATTACTAATACTTTTCCAGTTATTGTCAGTCCCTACCTGTACTGGCAAAGCTCGATGACCATAAGCTGGTGCACCTACCCCCAGTTGACCATCTTGGTTTGGTCCCCAACTCCAAAGTGTCCCATTCTCTTGAATCGCTAATGTGTGTCCATTAAAAGAAACTGGTGGTGTAACAACTTCTTTCCACTGTGTATTTGGATCAATATTTCTGATTTGATTTTTATTTTCTCCATTACCAAATTGTGCATGCTGGTTGCGTCCCCAAGACCAAAAAGAATTATCTGTTTTTAGAGCAAGACTGTATAGAGCACCCGCAACGACTTGTTTCCAATCTGTGTCTGTTCCTATTTGCACAGGTGTATCTGCTACATTTGTAGTATTTCCTATTCCTAACTGACCAAAATTATTCACTCCAACTCCCCAAAGAGTTCCATCTGTTTTAATAAATAGTGTGTGTGCTTCTGTACTATAAGAAATATAGTTACCTATTTTATCCCAATTCGTTTGAGAACTCACCTGCGCTAATCCAGAAGAGCCTCCATTAGAATTTCCCCATTTCCAAAGTGTTCCATTTTGCTTGATCGCATAATCCGTATAAGCCCCTGCTCCCATAGTTTTCCAGTCTAATGAACTACCTACTTGTCTTAATTGGCTTACAACGCTAGCCGAATAGCATGCTCCTACAAACCAAATAGCGTTTGAAGTGTTACGAATTAATGTATGATTTCTTCCTGCAGAAATCTCTATCCAATTTGTTTCTGTTCCAAGTTGAGTGGGAACAAGTCGACTAGCACGATTAAGTCCAGCTCCTATTTGTCCATTATCATTTCTTCCCCAAAGCCAAAGCGTACCATCTGTTTTGATAGCAGAAGTATGATTATATCCACATGAAATTTGTAACCAATTGTCATCTGTACCTACTTGTGTTGGCACCCAAAGATTAGTTTGATTTCCTTGTCCAAGTTGTCCAAAACCATTTTCGCCCCACATCCAAAGTGTACCATCTGATTTAATAGCTGCATTTGTATAAAAACCAACTGAGATTGAAACCCAATCATCATCACAATCATTCCATGATCCCTAAAAACAATAAACACCTGAGATATC
>DAIOWV010000074.1:2199-2634 GCA_036758285.1 Taishania sp.
CAATCATCATCACTTCCCACCTGAACAGGATAATTATTACTTCTATAACCACTAGACGCTCCACCCCAAGTCCATAATGTCCCATCTTCGTGTATCGCTAAAACATGATCAAAATTAGAGGCAATTTTTTGCCAACATTGTGAAAAACTATAATTAACAAATAGAATAAATAGTAAAGCTGAGATTATTTTCATTAGTGGTAATTATTATATTATTTAAATCAATTGATTTTGAATGTTTTTATCTGGACTTAATCATGGGGAATATACAAAAAATTATACCAAAAATAAATAAATGCCGAAAAAACAACTGAATTTTCAGTCATTTAAACGGCATTCTTCATTGGCTTAAGAAAAAACTATTATGAAATACGATTATCCCGGGAATGTTAGGGAGCTTGTAAATATTTTAGAATATGCAATTGCACTTTGCGAT
>DAIOWV010000074.1:2644-11139 GCA_036758285.1 Taishania sp.
TTCAAAATGGTAAAGTTCATATAGATAAAATCATCAAAAAATAATTTAAATCAAAATTAAAATCCTCACAGGTTTTGAAAACCTGTGAGGATTGATTTGATAATATTATAAAAGTTTAATCTGAATTTTAGAATCCGAAATTGATTCCGAATTGGAGCATTTTTCGGTCGTCAAAATTTCCGGTGTTGAAATAAGGGCTAAACTCTTGTCTTACAAAGAAATTCCAACTAAAAATACTCAACGTAACTTGTCCTCCATAGGCTACAGGATTCAAATTATAATTGGTACTTTTATTTTTGAATGAAAGATCTTGAGATTCAACAATGTTTTTATTTTTAATATTAAAACCTCCAAAAACATTTGCAGAAAGACCAATTCCTCTATCAATATTTCTGTATTGATCTCCATTACTTCTAGTTTTCAATTTTGCAAAACTGTATTTAACTCCTAAAGGGACCATAATGTAAGTACCTCTCAATTTACTTTTGTCCAGATGTTGAGTATGCTGTACCAGATCAACTTGTCCGTTTATATCTCTTGAAATCATACGATCATCATCAAAACGAAGTGTTTTCCATGCTAAGTATGCCCCTGTAAAAAACTCCAAAGGGCTAGTTTTTGTAAATTGTCGACGATACAATAATCCCAAATCAATACCGTTGGAAAATCCTTGATGTTTATTTAAATTATCGTTTGGACCACTGTTCAGTGTCATCATACCAAATGCTGCATAACCAACAATACGGTTACATGGATATTTTTTAAAATCGACGATTACTAGATTTACACCATCTGAATCATCCGAAACATCAGATTTTATTTCAATTTCAACTTTTTTTGTTTCTGATTTTTTCTCTTCTTTTTCTTGTGCCATTGCGCTATTAAATCCTATTAATAGTACGCTTAAAAATGTAGTTACTTGTTTCATTTTGTTTGTTTTTGATTGTTATTTTTAGACATTATATTCCCTTCTGAGCTCCAAAATCGTACTCAGTTATTTATAAAATTGTTATTCTGCTATTAAAATCCTAGATTGATTCCAATTTGAGTCATCCCTCGATTGTCAAATGTATTTCCTTTGAAAAAAGGACTAAATTCCTGTCGAACAAATACATTCCAACTTAATATACTCAACGTAACTTGACCTCCGTAAGCTATATTATTAAGCTGGTAATTTGTCTTTTTATCTTTTAAAAAGATGCCCTCACCTTGAACAATGTTCTTATTCATGATATTAAAACCTCCAAAAACATTTACTGACAAACCAATTCCTTTATCTACATCACGGTAAGGTTTTGCTTCATCAAACTTCATTTTTGAAAAAGTGTATTTTAATCCTAATGGAACCATTATATACGTCCCTCTAAGTTTACTTTTATCCAAATAACTAGTATGCTGCACTAAATCTACAGTACCATCAACATCTCTTTTTATCAAGCGATCATCATCAAAACGTAAAGTTCTCCAAGAAAGATAAGCACCTGTAAAAAACATCAATGGACTAGTAGATGAAAATTGACGATTATAAAGTAAACCTAAATCTATTCCACTCGAAAAGCCTAAATGTCTATTCAAATTATTATTAGAACCATTATTTAAAGTAATCATTCCAAAAGCAAGATAACCAACCATTTGATTTTTTGCTTTATAACCAGTTTCTTTTTCTTTTTTCTCTTGTTCTCCTTTTAATGTTTCAACATCTGTATTTAGAATTGAATGTTCTACCTGCTTTTTAATCAATTCATCCAAGTCAAATTCAAGGTCCTCAATTTTTCCATTTATTTTCTCTGTAAATTCTAATGCGATTGCTTCTTTTTTACTTGTTGCTTCAGCCTCAGTCAATGTTTCATTTTGAAGTTCCAAATCAACTTTTTTAAGCTCAACATCCATTGCTTTTTTTTCATCAATCACAATCTGCCTAATTTCAATTGCATATTTTTCGAATTTTTCTTTAAATTCAGGACTTACAGGCTTATTTTTATTATCCTTATCCGAAACATTGATTTTAATATTTTGTGAATATGAATTCATTCCAATTAAACACAACATTAAGAATATTAAAAAGCTATTTTTCATATCAATCATTGTTAATTTTATTAAAGTCTAACAACACTGGTTTTGTTAAAGTGTTTTGTTCCATAATTTTCGGCATGTTTTTCTTAGGTACTACTTTAGCGTACAATAACAAATTCGGGTCTACATAACTTGTTCTCTTAGTGTCATTCTTCACTTCCGGTTTATTTTTGGGCAAATCTTTCTTTTCAGTAGGTATTACTAATTCAGGTTTTTGTTCTATTACAACTTTTTCTTCTGCAATTACATCATTCACTCTTTCAATCTGAGGAATCGGTCTTTGGTCAATATTTTTTTGCTCAATTTCGATTTTATCATTCCCTTTATTTTTCTTGTTCCCTACCTCCTGAACAACAGTTGCGACATCTTCTCTTTTAGATTCAACCTTACTAATCAGCTCTTTCCTAAACGGTTCCTCTTGTTTCAAAACCACTGAATTGTTAGAATAAGTCGATGTGTTATCTTGATTTTTATTGTTTTTCACATCTTCAATGATTGCAACTGATGGATTGTTTTTAGAAGAAAAATCAAAAAACTGAACAAAAAGAATAATCAATATTATAGAAGCTGCTGCAGAAATTGGCCACCAGATAATTTTTCTTGATTTTACACCAGCTCCCTCTTCATTATCAAGCATATTTGATAACCGATCCCAGGCGTCTTTAGAAACTGGAAGTTCTCTTTCTTCTAGTTGCTTTTTTATTTGATTGTCAATTCTACTTTTCATAAACCTTCTTTTTTTGGTCAAGAATTAAATCTTTTAATTTATTTTTTGCTCGTAACAATTGTGTTTTCGAAGCTGATTCTGTAATTGAAAGTAAATCCGTAATTTCTTTGTGAGAATACCCTTCTATTACAAACAAGTTAAAAACGACTTTATATGTTTCTGGAAGTTGATCTAACAATTCCTGAGCATCAATCCCTGTTAAATCATACTCTTCTTCAAGAAAATCAGGTTCTTCGATCACATCTAGATAAATCATACTTTTCTTTGATTTAATAAAATCTAAACATTCATTCACCATAACCCTTCGAATCCAACCTTCAAAACTCCCTTGCGATTTATAAGTATCTATTTTATTAAATACTCTTACAAATCCTTTTAACATACAATCTTCTGCAAAATGAATGTCTGACACATAACTGCGACAAACACCTAGCATTTTACGAGAATATTTTTCAAATAATTCCTTTTGTGCTACTCTATCTTGTTTTATTAATTTTGGAATTAACTTCTCCACTTTAATTATTCTCTTTAATCTATTAAGATTTCTATTTTTAAATATGCCTCTCTATCTCTAAGAAGAGTAAACTTTCAAAAAAGTTGCAAAAATCGTAAAAAAACTTTTTTTATTTTTTTATTTTTCATTTTCAAACTCTAACAATACAAAAACAACACATTAACTATCAACCAATTAAATAAAGTTTTATTGTTTAATATTTTTTTTGAAAAAATATTTTTTTTAATGATTTAATAATAATTTGCTAAATCAGAATAAAGGCGGTAATTTTGTAGCCCTCATTTTAAGAACAGATGATCGATACAGAAATAGAAACAGCTAAAAAATTATACCCTTTTCAACTAGATACAGTTAATACTATAATTGAAGAATTAAATGTAAATGGTGAAAATTTCAATTTACTATACCAACTACCAACTGGTGGAGGAAAAACTGTTATTTTTTCGGAAATAGCGAAGAAGTACATTGAATTATGGAATAAAAAAGTACTGATACTTACACATCGAATTGAGTTATCTGTTCAAACATCTAAGCAATTAGACGCAATTGGTGTTACGAATAAAATCATTAATTCTGAAGTAAAGTCTATTCCAAATCAAGAAGAATATTCTTGTTTCATAGCAATGGTTGAAACCTTAAACAATCGTTTGCAAGAGGATGAAAACTTCATTGAAAATGTAGGTTTAGTAATTGTAGATGAAGCACACTACAATAGCTTTAGAAAAATTTTCCAGTTTTATCAAGGTGGAAATATTTTAGGTGTAACTGCTACTCCATTAAGTAGTAATCGTGTATTACCTCTAAATGATAACTATAATAAGTTGTTAGTTGGAGAAAGTATTGCATCATTGATTGAAGGGCATTATTTAGCAAATGCAGAAACATATACATATGATGTTAATCTACATGGTTTAAAAATTGGTTCCAATGGAGACTTTACTGTAAGTAGCTCTGATGTTGTTTATGGTAATTATTTCATGCAAGAAAAGCTCTTGTTTGCATATGAAGAAATTGCAGTTGGAACTAAAACATTAATTTTCAACCCCGGCATTGAAACTTCTATTCGCGTTGAAGAAACGTTTAAAAAGAGAGGTTTTAAAATTCGACACCTCGATTCAACATTCTCAGATAAAGACAGAAAAGAAGTATTAAAATGGTTTAAAGAAACACCAGATGCTATCCTTTCTTCTGTCGGAATCCTTACTACAGGTTTTGACGAACCAACTGTTGAAACGATTATATTAAATCGTGCTACACGCTCATTGACTCTTTATCATCAAATGATTGGTAGAGGTTCAAGGAAGTTGCCTAAAAAAGATATTTTTAAAGTAATTGATTTAGGAAATAACGTACGTCGTTTTGGATTGTGGCAAGACTACATCAATTGGCAAGATGCATTTCGTTTTCCTGATCGATTTTTAGAATCAAGACTTTCAGAATCAGACGATATTGAGTTTGAGGTTGAATTCGAATTTGCTAAAAAACTAACGGATTTAATAGACACAAAAAAATTAGATGCATTCAGCATAAAAGATGTTTATTACGACTGTTTAGATGACGGTGAAAAAGGTAAGGCTGCTGTGGACAAATCTCTTGACAATCATTATGAGGTAATTAAAGATGCGTCAGGCGACTTTTATGATGCTTTAGACATACTAGAGTCATTGCAAGATCATATCGAACATCGATTGAAACAATACACGAAATGTATTTCTAAAAGCACGAATAATTATTTCAAGTATTTGCAAGAAACATACAATCGCCAACTGAGACAAAAATTAAGAGAAACATTAGACGATTGATTATTCGCATCAAATCCTAACAAATAGTTAAGACTTCAAAAAACTTCTCTTTCTTTATATCCTTTATGGTTTATTTAGACTAATTTTGTACATCTTTATTAAGAATTACAAATTATGTCATCAGTATTAAATACCATAGAAGAAGCATTAGAAGATTTACGAAACGGAAAAGTAATTATCGTTGTTGACGATGAAGACCGTGAAAATGAAGGAGATTTCATTGCTGCAGCAGAATGTGCTACCCCTGAAATGATAAACTTCATGGCAACTCATGGGCGTGGTTTAATTTGTACACCACTTACAGGAGAGCGTTGTGATGAATTATCATTAAACCAGATGGTAAACAACAATACTGTACTTCATGAAACTCAATTTACTGTTTCTGTAGATTTAATAGGACATGGTTGTACAACTGGAATTTCTGTTCAAGATAGAGCAAAAACAATAAAAGCATTAGTTGACCCCTCTACCAAACCTTTTGATTTAGGACGTCCAGGTCACATCTTTCCTTTACGCGCTAAAGAAGGTGGTGTTTTGAGAAGAACAGGACATACAGAAGCTGCTGTCGATTTAGCTCGTTTAGCAGGTTTTGCTCCAGCAGGAATATTGGTTGAAATATTAAACGAAGATGGTACAATGGCACGACTTCCACAATTGGTTGACGTAGCAAAAAAGTTTGATTTAAAATTAATTTCTATTGAGCAATTAATCGAATACAGAATGCACAATGAATCATTAATTGAGCGTGAAGTTGAGGTGCAAATGCCTACTAAAGTTGGTGATTTTAAATTAGTTGCCTACAAAGAAAAACTTACAGATCAAGATCATTTAGCATTAATTAAAGGTGAATGGAAAGAAGACGAGGCCATTTTAGTCCGAGTTCATTCGTCTTGTATGACAGGTGATATATTTGGTTCTTGCCGTTGTGATTGTGGGCCACAATTAGAAAAAGCAATGCAAATGATTGAAGCTGAAGGAAAAGGAATCATTGTCTACATGAATCAAGAAGGACGTGGAATTGGACTAGTAAATAAATTAAGAGCATACAAACTTCAAGAAGAAGGTCTAGATACTGTTGAAGCAAATATTCGTTTAGGTTTTAAAAGTGATTTACGCGATTATGGCGTTGGTGCTCAAATATTACGCGATCTTGGTGTTTCTAAAATGAGATTAATGTCCAACAATCCGACAAAACGTACAGGATTGGTTGGTTATGGTTTGGAAATCACTGATAATGTTGCCATAGAAATCGAAAGTAATAATCACAATGAGTTTTATTTACAAACGAAACGTGATAAAATGGGACATGCATTAAAAATGGTAAAAAAATAAATTACTGTTTAATCTATTAATAAAATACCTCATGTTAACTTCAAAAAACATCTTTAAGAAATACGAACATTTAGAGATTCTAAAAGGAATTAATTTAGAGGTTAACCCAAGTGAAATTGTTTCAATTGTTGGCTCTTCTGGAGCTGGAAAAACAACTTTACTTCAAATATTAGGCACACTCGACAAACCAGATAGTGGGACGATAGAGATAAATGGAATCAATCCTTTTGAACTTTCTTCTAGGAAAATTGCAGCGTTTAGAAACAAGCACATTGGTTTCATTTTTCAATTCCATCAATTACTTCCTGAGTTTACAGCATTAGAAAATGTTTGTATCCCCGCAATGATGGGTGGAAAATCGATGTCAGAAGCAAAGAAAATAGCACTTCCGTTACTAGATCGTTTGGGACTTTCACATAGAAGTAAACATAAACCAAATGAACTTTCTGGTGGTGAACAACAACGAGTGGCTGTTGCTAGAGCTTTAATAAACAATCCAAGTATCATCTTCGCAGATGAACCTTCAGGTAATTTGGACACAGAAAACTCAAAAATGCTTCACAATTTATTCTTTGAATTAAGAGAAGAATTCAAACAAACATTCGTAATCGTTACTCACAATCAAGATTTAGCAAAAATGGCAGATCGAATGATTACAATGAAAGATGGATTAATACTTGAATAATGTTAAATCGCACATCAGAATAGCATTCCAAAGGAGTTAATCCATTAGAGTTACACAATAAAAATAAAATCTAAAAATTTAAACTCTGCTACTAAGCGAGGTCAAAGTATGTTTTTTGTAGTCTTATATTGAGGCTTTACTTTTTTATTCCTCCAAAACCAAATTTAACTCCAGTTGTTCCTACAATTGACACTCTATTTCTAGTAACATCTCCAATTCCATAGTTATAGTTTCCTCCATCGTAATAAGTATTCACTTCGCTAGAGTTTATAGTCGTTTTTCCTAGTCCTAAATTCACATACATATCCAATGCAAAACGTCCCCCAATAAGAAATTGATTTCCGATCTGAAAGCGAAAAGACAATTGCTTTGCATTATAATATAAATCATTTATATTTAGTTGCATTTGTGATTGATCTGTACTTGGTGAACTTTTGTAATAACGGTATTTTATCTCAGGACCTATATATAAACCTTTTGGCGCCATAGCATAGTTAGAAAGGATGTAATAACGAAATCCAATTCCAACAAATGCTCCAATATCACTTTCTCTACTAAAATTAGGCTTATGTATACCATCTAACAATAGCTTTCCAAGTCCAACTTCAGAAATAGTTGGTCCTGCATTCGCAAATACACTTATTTGTGGCGCTACTGCTTGCTCAAATTCAAAATGTAACTCTCCTGCAATTAATTGAAAGGGAGCGTATTTAACAGCATATCTTGAGTACTCTTCCTCTTGACTTAACAAATGAAAAGATCCTAAAATTGACACAAATAATAAAAGTATTTTTTTCATAACGAAATGATTTTAGTGTATTATGTATTCTATATTGAATTATAAATATAGAGCAATTTATTATTTGACAATAAAAATAAATTAAATACTTGAAAATATATGTAAAATGGTAACCGGACAAGTCATCTATTCATTATGGAACCGAAACATTCGTGCACCAACAGAGATAGATTTTATTTTTTTTGTAGGTTTGAATTACAATCCAACTCTACAAAAATTACGTATTTGGATCCAACAGAGCAAAGTTACGTAATACCGATTATAATCTCGACTATATAAAATGTAGACCTACAAGCTCTAAGGAAAAATCGTGTATCGGATTAACTGCGTTGTTTCTTTGCAATAACAGGTGAAATATTAAAAAAGCGATAGGATTATAACAATACAAAACCATAATAATAATAATAATATGAAATGTACAAAGTTATGGTCTTCTTGTATAAAACAAAAAAAAGGAACTATTTAAGTTCCTTTTTTTACTTTTCCGCTTAAAACATCTTGTGTTTTGTGCGGAGAAAGAGGGATTCGAACCCCCGGTACCTCGCGGTACGCCGGTTTTCAAG
>DAIOWV010000075.1:0-10419 GCA_036758285.1 Taishania sp.
ACCATTTCGAAAAATGGGCCACGTAACGATTGCTCTTCCAGATATTAACCAGGCAAAAATTGTTGCAAAGAATTTAAGTAAAACTATTAAAATTGTTTCATAATAAAATTGTTATCTTTATTACATAAATATCCCTAATCGAATGAAAGTCTACAATTTTAAAATAGCTTTCTTGCTGATTGTTTTAATTTTTGTTATTTCTAATAGAGGTAATTCTCAAATACTCGCACACAAAAATTACACTCATCGTGATGGACTTTCATTGAATTCAACGTGGGCGCTGAAAGAAAAAATAGATGGTGGAATCTTAATAGGCACACAAGGTGATGGTATTTTAGAGTTTGATGGATATAATTTCAAAAAAATAATACCAAACAACAAAAATGAAAACCATCATGTTACTGGTATTAAAACACATAACGAAGATATTTTCTTTACATCTCGATATTTAGGTGTTTTCAAAATAAATCAAAAAGAGGAGGTTTCCCTTGTTTTCTCAGATAAAAACTCAGGTGATTATCTCGACTTATTTATTTTTGAAAAATACATTCTTACTTATACTGAACATTCGATTTACATTTATAATTTAAAAACAAACAAGAATGTACATTCAAACTTCACCAACACTAAAGATCTAAAAATAAGTGAAGTAATTAAAACATCTGAAGAAGTTGTTTTTTTAACAAACAAAGGAAATTTTGTTTTTACAACTGAAGGTAAATTTATACCTCTACAGAAATATTTTAAGAGTAATATTCAAGAACTTGATAAGATGAAATATGGTTATTTTCTCAATAATAACTTTCATCTATTAAATGGGAATTTAACTTGTGGATATAAAATAAACCTCAACGGTAAAAAAATTAAAATTGAGAATAAAACAATAAATAAAAATCAAAATATTAAACCATTTTCAATCGCATCAACTTTTTACAACGATCAAAAAAAATGCTTTGTGATCCTTTCAAAAGATGGTGTTTTTTTTGAAGAAAGAAACTTTTCAATCCGTCAGTTACCTGATAACAAAATTGTTTCGGAAATAAATCCAGTTAAAGCTATTTGTGATTACAAAGGAGACTATTGGGTTTCCTCTTTTACTGAAGGTGTATTTAAAATTTCATCAAAACCATTTATTAAACTCAATTTTCATCCTCAATTTTTAAACTCAAAAATATTATTTGTACACAAAACACCAAAAGACAATATCATACTTTCGATGTATAATCAAGAAGTGTCCTACAGTGGAAAAATGTACAGTGGCGAATTAAAATCATTACCTATTAAGATTATTACTGGTGCAACTTATCAAGAGAAAGTATATTTAGGAACAAATCATGGACTTTATTCTTATGATGACGAGACAAACTCCATTCAAACTGTAAATATTCCTCAAATAAACAATAAACACATACAATTTGTTCACCTTCAACCACATTCAATTTGGATCAATGTATACAATGAGGGATTGTATCAATTCGACGAACACTTTAATCTTATAAAACATTTTAACAATCAAACCGATGATCCAAAAATCATTTATACTGGTCAATTTACAACGAATGGTGAAATACTATATGTAGGAACTCCTGATGGGGTAAAAAAATTGGATATAAAAAAAGGTGTATTTTCATCCATCAGATCAACTAATTTAGGCTATTATTCTGGGCATTCAACAAAAGATATATTCGGCATAAACTGGTTTACTTTAGACCATGGAATACTAGGGATAAACGATAATGGTGAACAATTTGAAATAAAAGATAAAAACTTATTTCCAAGTAAATTATTCTACACACTTAATTCTGATAATTATGGTAATCTAATTATTGGAACAAATCAGGGATTAAATATTATTCAAGTGAACGAAAAAGGAACAGTCTTAAATCAACGAAATTTTGATTCAGGAACTGGTTTCGATGGTTATGAAACAAATATGCGTGCCTCTTTTCAAGACAAAAGGTCTGTATTAATTGGAAGTGTTGAAGGATTATACATGATTGATTTTCATTCATTAAATAATATCACTATTCCATTAAAACCAATAATTTTCTTGAAAGAAAAAATTGAAAATTTTGGTGTCCCAGTTTTCAAATTTCAATTTATTTCAAAAAATCCGAAACTTAAAGATGTTCGTTACTCCTATCGAATCATTGGGAAAAACGCTCAATGGAGTGAACTAAAGAAAGAAACCGAACTTTCGATTTCGAGTTTAAAAAAAGGTAATTATATTTTAGAAGTTAAATCAAGTATAGATGGAATAAATTTTAGTCCGATTTCGCAGTATACTTTTGAAGTTAATCAAACACTTTTTAGAGGAAATATCACAATAATATCATTATTACTTCTTACAATAATACTTTTAGCAGTTCTATTTTTTCAATACAAGAAGAAGGCCTCTGATCAATTATTTTATTCAGATGATTTTTTCTTCATCCAAAAATATGCTTCTCGTATCCTAATCTTTGCGGGAATTACTCACATCATTTTAAATGAAATCACTCCTCTCATTTCAAATGATTTAATTATCAACCATTTTTTATCAATTGGAATCGTTTTCTTCCTTTTGTTTATTTATTTAGTAATTCAAAATCCATTAAAAAAGGGATATTTCAAAACTGTTTCAAGATGGTTGATTGTCTCCTTCTATGTGTTTCAATCATATTATTTTTATTCCTTTTATGAAAACTCACTACATCCGTACTTTGGCTTTTCTATTATTATTTTGTGTCTATTTTCAGCATTCATATTGGAAAAAACATTAATTGTAATTATTTATTCAATTTGTGTTCTTTTCATTACACTATTTGTCATTACATTTTCTTTTGTTGAATATTTTGATAAATATCTATTGATCTTACCTCTTATTATTTCTTGTTTAATTTCTATTTACATTACAATTATCCGAAACGATTCTATTCTAAAATTATCATTTCTGTCTTCAAGTATAAATAAAAGCAATATGATTGCAATTGCAATTGATGAAAATAATACTTTAAAGTATGTAAGTGAAAACATAAATGGTTTTATAGACTTTTCAATTAGTGAACTTATTAATTCACCAATTAGTATATTAAATGGATTCCTTCCAGAAGGTTATAATCAAGTTTCTTTTACTGAAAACTTACAAAATGAAAAACCATTTATTATTCCAATCGTCTGTAAAGGAAAAAATATCCATTGGTATGAATGGTCAATTAAAGAGTTTAATCAAGAAGTGAAAATTTTAATCGGAAATAATATTACTGAAAAAATAAACCTTAAAAATACTTATGAAATTTTAGTTGAAAATGCAGAGGATTTAATTTATCAAATTGATACAAAAGGATTATTTGTTTTTGCAAATAATCGATTTAATGATTACATATCTGAAGATAAAAATTCATTAATTGGTCATCATGTATCTAAAATTATTCCTGACAATTATTTCACAGAATTTAATAATCATTACACAACACAATTGGATAAAAAAACGAAAGTTTCTTATTATGAATTCCCAATTATTAATCACAAAGGTGATTTACAATGGTTTGGACAATATGTCACATTACTTTTTTCCCTTCCAGATAAAAATGAAGTTATCGGTTTTTTAGCAGTTGGTAGAAATATAACTGAGAAAAAATATAAAGACTCGATCATCCTCTCACAACAGACAGATTTAAATAATAGTATTGAAATTGCTAAAAAAACTTTAAGATCACAGATGCCTAAGGAAGAAATTCTGAAAGAGATATTTGGAGAAATTTTCATATTACAATTACAAAAGCAAAATATTTCAGGCGATTTCTATTGGTCAAATCAAGTGAATGATTATACTATAATTGTATTAGGAGATACTTCAAGCCAAGGGGTTCGAAGTTCATTTAGTTCGATATTATTAATAACAACCTTAAATGCAATTGTTACTGAGAAAAACATTCATAATCCTGGACGAATCCTCGATGAGTTAGACGCTCGATTAAAAAATACCATTCATGAATTCACCAACAATTTGGATGAATTTAATGGCTTTAAAATAACAATATGTACATTTAATGATAGAACGAATTCAATTGAATATGCCAGTGCTGGTGCATTGTTACTTCTACATGATGGTACTTCATTTAGTCTGCGTAAAGGCGATAGTAAACTAATTGGAGATTATAACCTTAATAATTTCCAACAATACGTCACACATCATAGTAATATTGAGCAAGACACAACAATTTATCTCTTCTCTGATGGACTTCAAAACCAACAAGGAGGAGTTATAAATAAAAGGTATTCTCTAAAAAGACTTATAGAATTACTTAGCCAAAACATCAGTCTTCCCATGAAAAATCAAAAAGAAATGATCCACTTAGAGATCAACAACTGGATTGCTAGCTCCGAACAAAATGATGATATAACCTTAATTGGTATAAGAAAACATAAAAACAAACCAAATAGATAAAATAATTATGACTGACTATGTTGTTCTTGTTGACGAATTAGATAACGAAATTGGTTACGAAGAAAAGCTGAAAGCTCATCTGGAAGGAAAGTTACACAGGGCATTTTCTGTGTTCCTTTTCAATGAAAAAAAACAGCTATTATTGCAACGAAGAGCATTATCAAAATACCATTCTGCCGGATTGTGGACTAACTCATGCTGTAGTCATCCAAAACCCAAAGAAGAATTACTACACGCAGCAAATCGAAGATTAAAAGAAGAATTACTTATTCATTCTCACATTCATCTAGACGTAGTTGGAAGTTTTATTTACAATGTCAAATTCGAAAATGAATTGACTGAAAATGAATTTGATTATATATTAATTGGTTTTCATTCTTTTATACCAGAAATAAATGCAGAAGAAGCACTCGACTACAAATGGCTAACGTTAGAAGAAATTAAAGAAGAATTAAAAAATAACTCAGCGAATTATACTTTTTGGTTTAAGGAAATTATTTCGCAATTTTGCAATCAAATAAAACTACACATAGATGAAAGTTTGTCGAAGAGAAACATTTAATGCAGCCCATCGATTATTTGTTGAAGGTTGGGATGATGAAAAAAACTTTGCTGTTTTCGGCAAATGCAGCAATCCTAATTATCATGGACACAATTACATAATAGAAACTTGGATTGAAGGTGAAATCGATCCTGTAACAGGTTATGTTTTCGACTTAGGAATTTTAAAAGATATTATTCGAACTGAAATTTCACATCGATTTGATCACCGAAATTTGAATTTAGATTGTCCTGAATTTAAAGGTAAAAATCCAACTGCTGAAAATATAGCTGTTGTAATTTGGGAAATCGTTAGAGCAAAAATACCCTCTCATCTGAAATTAACTATTAAACTATCTGAAACTGAAAATAATTGGGTTGAATTTGATGGTAAATAAAAGCAACCTAATTGCGCTTTTTCCGTAACATCTCTAAACTGATTTTATTCTCTTCTTATTTAAACTTGAATATACTATATACTATGGCTAGCAAAATCTTAAGTAGTCTTGGCTTTTTGATAATTTTATCATTAAGTTTTTCTTGTTTTACCCAAACAACAACTGTCATTTCAAGTTCTCTTTCAAACAATATAACTGCTTGTTTGAATAACGCAACTTATACTGTACAAATTGAAAATATTTCTCCTTACAATTTTTCAAGTATTGGTGTTACACTTACACTTCCTGAAGGAATTTCATACATTCCGAATAGCGTTTCAGGAGGAAATGAAACAAGTTCGGATACAGAAGGTGCCATCACCTTTTCAATGCCCAATTTACCTAAATTAACATCTACTACTTTCTCTGTTCAAATTGAAGCATCTTGTATGGATAATTACACAGCAAAGATGAATACTTTCGACATGAACTACACTGGAAATAATGGAATTGGAGGGATAATCAATGGAAATGTTAATCATCAAAGTAATCTTTATACAATAAATGCACCCGATTTGTCCCTAATAGCCATGACAAATCAATCTTATTCTGGAAACATAGGTGATGTAATTAATAGATGTATCACTATTACAAACGGTGGTAATGGTGGACTTTCTACATTTGATTTAGAGCACATTCATGGAAATGGTTTAGTCATTCAATCTTCAACAAGAGGAACGACTATTCCTTTTGCAAATGGAACAATACATCGCTTTACTGGTGTTGATTTCGCTTCGGTTGGAAATGGAAATAATATTTTAGATCCGGGTGAATCAATTACAATCTGTGAAACGATTGAAATTGTAAGTTGTTCAAACGCCCAGTCAACGTATAATTACAGTTGGGGTTGTAACAATGAGAAATGTCAGGAATTATCAGACGCTGCAAATATTGTATTTGCATCTGAAACCCCCAATCTTGTTGTAACTCCCTGGAGTGGTTTTACACAAAATCAAGCAAACGGTTTGGGAGCTAGTTGCTATGGGAATAATGTAAATGGCGACTTTCCTTCTTCCTTAACAATAGTAAATAATGGAACTGGAGATGCTTTAAATACTCTAATCGACATCGCTGGATCTTGGGCAGGACATACAGGTTGGGTTGTTCAAGATTATTATAGCTCAATAAATGTTGCTTCCATGACAATTGAAATAAATGGAGGTGGACAACAACCCATAGTACCAATCAGTACAACTAGTGGGTATGGAAAACCTTGTTTACCTGCTAATCCAATTAATGGAGCTGTTCTCAATATACCACTAATAGAACCTGGAGATCAAGTAGTAATAAGATGGAATCATTTTACATGTTGTATGGACTACTGTACAAATGGTGAGAGAAAACATTTATTGTATTGGAGATATAGAGGGAGTTTTAAAAACAAATGCGATATCGATTATGATATTGCACAAGGAAATGCATTACCTGATTGGGGATCTTTTTATTATAGAAATCAAATTTCTCCCGATATCATTCCTGCAACAATGGTAGGAGGAGAATCATCTACTGTTACTTTCATGGCTGTAAATGCTGAATTCAATTTACCAATGAACAGTAATGACGTTTATAAATATAGAGTTATTCTTCCTGATGCTTGCTTAAACGTAAACACAAATTCTCTTGTAATTAAAGATTATAATGGGGTAGTTCATAACTTTCCATACACCATAGCAACAAATGGAGATACCGTAGATTTTATATTTTCTTCAATAGCAACAGGACCACAATATACTGTAAATTTTGATGTTTCTGTAAATTGTGCAACCTGTCCAACTGAAGGAATCAAAAACTTAAAATTCGAAACATTATATACTCCAAGTAGTGATTGTGGATGTACGATGCTGATGGGATGTATTTCTGCTAATATTGATGTATTATGCCCACCAGTATGTGAAGGTGCCAATTTAATAAAAACTGCAGTCAGACGAATTAACTTAGGATTACCAGATAATGATAACAATGGTATACCGGATGCTGCACCACATAATATGAGTCTTGTTCGTACTGACAGGATGATGAAAGGAGATACGCTTGAAGTTCTCAATAAAAGTTTTATTAATAATCCAAACAATACAAACTTTAGTTCTATTGTTTCTAATAATAGTATGACAAACCACGGTCAGAGAATGACTTATAGCCATAGTATAGTAACAATTTATCGTTCGGCAACAAACTCTTATTTTACAAGTGGAAATCAAAACATTAACACAAACACGACCACCACTGGAACTACTAGAAATTGGAAAAATGGATTTAATATTCACACACTTCCAACTCTTAACTACACACCTGGAGTTTCTTTACAAACGGGAGACTCTGTTATTGTTAAATCATACTATGTAAACACATTAAACAATGATGCTCTTCTGGATGTTGTAAATACAGCATCTGAAATGTATACATCAGCAAATACTGCTTTTGCTACTGCTCCTCAATCTGATTTATTTGGATGTAACACTCTTAATAAAGAATTTACTTTAATAGGATATTATTTTACAAATTATGGAGAAAACCCAACCATCACTCAAAATTGTGATGACATTACTTTATATCAAAGTTATTATTTAAGTATTGGTCCTTGCTGTGACAATTATAATGGCGGTAACCTGTTTCCATTTGAATATAGACATTGGTCTGCACCTGATAATATGTTCGTTGAATTACCTGATGATTATGAATTTATAAGTGCAGATTTTAATTTTCATGCAACAGGAGGAACCTACTCTACTCGACCTGATTATGTTAATAATTATCCTATTACCCCAGTTTCTGTAAATGGTAATACTTATGAATTTGAATTATATCCATTTTTTGGTAGTCAAGGAAGTGGTGCTCCTATTCTATTCTCGGATGATGGATTCAGTGGAACAATTGCAACTAGAATTAGACCTACTTGTAATGTTGAAAACGGAACGAAATATGTAAATTACCAATGGAATTATAGATCTGTGCCACAAATAAACCCTGCACTTTTTGATTACACTCCTGTTATGACTACTGATCCTGTTACGTACAACGGACCAATATTGTCAATGCAATCAAACATATTAACAGTTAATTCTCAATCTGGAGTAGAAAAATGGGATCTAATTTTTCAAAATACATCCTTTCATTCCGGAACAAATAATTTCTGGATTGGAGCTCCATCAAATGGTTCAATTTCTGGAGATAGTGTGCAAGATTTAGCAACTAATAATTGGTATTATCCCAATGCAAACGGAATTTTTGATGTTCCAGATCTTCCAACTAACTCAACTCGTTCTTTTAGACTTTACACAACAATTACAAGTTGTATACCTGCAACGATAGATGTATTCAGTGGATGGGGCTGTTCAGGTGTACCAAATAGTGTTGGTGATTATGAATGTACTCCTTTGAGTGTAACGTTAACTATCAATCCGCTTACTCCTTCGTTTGAATCTCAAATTTCATATATGGGTACTGGTAATGACGAACTATGCGACGAATTAGACTTTGAAGTAAATGTTAGAAATTACCAATTAGGATATGGATTTGATATATTAACAGATATTCAACTACCTTATGGACTTGAATTCATTCCTGGAACAAGTATATTTGATTATCTGGGATCTAGTACATCAATAGCTGATCCAACTTTGGTGAGTGGGACAACATTCAGATGGGATTTATCAACTAATTCTCAATTACAGTCAGGATTAATTGGTATCGTAAACGAGACGAATAACCACTTTAAAATTCGATTTAAAGCAAGACCAGTTTGTGGCTATAATTCTGGACAAAGAATTTTCACAAGAGCGCAAGGACAATCTTTTTGTGGGTCTAACCACCAATCAGAATTAAATTATTCACAACAAATATTTTTGAATAATTTATCTGCTCCTTACTCAACAAACATTAAACTTGGAATTGATTTCATTACTCCATGTGGACCAAATAATGAAACAACTTTAACAATTAGAAATAATGGAGCAAACTCTTTTGGAACAACAGACTCAATCAATTTCGTACTGCCAATTGGGTTAACATATGAACCGAATTCATTCATCCCAATTCATAATGCTGGAATTGCTCAAACGGAACCTAGAATTGAAAACTCTGGAAATCAAACAACTTTAACATGGCCATTATTGCCTGGAGTTGTTGCTTCTGATTCAATGAGCTTTAGAGTAAATTTAACTCCAAATCCAAGTGACATCCCTTGTCAAACGCTTGAATTAAGAGCATTTACAAATGTTAAATTGGTTGCAACTTGTTCTACAGATAATAATGCTTGTGATGCAGGACTTATAACTGGAGAAAATTCTAAATATATTTTTATCTATAAAACTCAAATAGACGTTTCCAATGCTGAAGCAAACGTCCATTTAAATCCGAATGGTTCTGAAACCTTATCTGGTCAATTTACACTGTACAATCAAGGTGCCTCATTAAGTAGTAACTATGACATTGTTTTTGAAATTATAAAGGATGAAAATGCAAATGGAACGATAAATCCTGAGGATCTGGTAATTTCTACCCAAACAACAAACATTACTCTTTTAGGAGGAACTTCTGAAACATTAACATTCAATAACATTCCTGTTTCAGACTTTTGTAGTGGTATCATTAGAATGTCTTTAGCGAACAATTCATGTTTCTGTACTGATAAGGTATTTTCTTTAAATATTCAAACTTCAGCAACAAATTTTTACGATACAATATGCTCAGGAGGTACAACGATTGTTTCATATCCTGATCTAGGTGGATTTAATTATACATGGACTCCATCAACAGGATTGTCAAGTTCAACAATTGCTCAACCTACATTTTCTCAGGTAAACAATGGAACTACTCCTGTAAGCTATGTATTTGAGCGAATTACAGACAAAGGACTTTGTACTCACTTAGATTCAACTACAATTATAGTAATGAACAACCCAAATGCTACAATAAGTAAAGATTCTAGCACTTGTCTCAATGCGACTGCAATACCAGTTACAATTACAGGTTCTAACTCAACTGCTCCATATATTTTTGATTATACCTTAAACG
>DAIOWV010000076.1:0-6150 GCA_036758285.1 Taishania sp.
AGTTAGGTAAGGAGTTCGGCCATCATTTCTGATGGCCGTTTTTCATTTTGGTTAAGTAAGAATATAATGGGTATTTTACCTATTACAACTTATCAAAAGATAGGTTATTCAATAACTGAATTTCTAAATTTATCAGGCGACACACCATGTTTGCGTTTAAATGCTTTAATAAAACTTTGAGCGAATTCATAACCACATAAAGCAGCTATTTCTCCAATTGATTTGTTCGTATTTAATAAACTCTTTTTAGCTTCTAGCATACGAATTTCATACAGGTAATTAAAAACTGTTGTTTTATACAATTCTTTAAATCCTCTTTTTAATTTGAAATCATTTAAACCAACCATATGAGCTAACTCAATCAAGGAGTAAGATTTTGATATGTTTCCATCAATGATTTTTTTTACATCAATGATTTTATCTATGTCATAATCTTTAATCATTTTTAGCTTTTTCAAGGACTCAATTTGTTCTAATTGTTCTAATTGCAACATCAATAATTTTAAAACCTTCGCCTCAATAAAAATTTTCTTGAGTACTCCCTCCTTTTTACAAGTAATGATTTCATGAATTATAAAATTCATTTCCGCAGAAGTATTTAACTTCTCATTCAAAATGAATGAGAATTCTTCGTTAACTAAAAAATCGTCTAAAGTCCTTAATATATAATTTTCATCACCTATAATTTGACGAAATTCTTCATTTGAAAAAATAATGTAAAAATACAGCTGGACAATATTTTCATTTCCTGACAATAACCGACTTTGGTCAACAAACATTACATCGATTATATCCCAATCTATCGAATTTTTAATATTTTCTAAGCAATATTCCTCATTCGATATATTATCTAATGGAAAAGCCATTACAATTACGGACCGATCCATATTCTTATGAAAATCGGAATCGTTTGTAATTATCAATTTAAAACGTTCTCCTTCAAAAATAACATCGAATGATTTATTTTCGAAAAAATCTAAATCTGAAGAGTTTCTATACTCAACAATTTCTTCTACCCCTTCCCCTACTATCATAATACAGCTTTTAACCACAACAGAAAAATCCGTTAATGCTAACTAAGTATCCGTTTTGGATAATCCGATTAAGACTCAACAACAATAATTTTGCACAAAGTTAATTTATTTAGACTTAATCTAAATTAGATTATTGTTAAAATCATTGTAAAATATAAAATATGTTGCATTTCTACCCTTCGAAAAATCACCAACTACTTACTAAAAAAACAATAATAACACTAACATTATCAGTGTTTTCATTTATTATTAATGCTCAAAATTATTGTAATCCCACATGGGAATATAATGCAGATGGAAACATGATTACATCCGTAATATTTGGTGATATTTCCAAAACATCCCCATTTCAGTCAGGTACAACTCCGACTTATGAAGATTTTACAAGCTCATCTACAGAAGTTGAACTGGGACAAGTTTATCCTATTTCTATAAAAGGTCCATCGAGTACTTTTCCAAGCGATGTAGTCGTTTTCATAGATTTCAATCAAAATGGTTCTTTTGATGATAGTGGTGAAAGTTTCTTTATTGGAAGACTAGGAGCAGCAAATCCTGCAAATGCTTTAACGATTACTGAAAACATTACAATTCCCGAAAATGCAACTTTAGGTACAACAAGAATGCGAATTCTAAAAAACACAAACATTGCAGCATATAGCGATCCAAATGCTGCGAATTCAATTGTATCATCTTGCGGTTCGTATCGTTCTGGTCAAATTGAAGATTACACAATAATTATAAAAGGTGAAATAATTGTAGTAGAACCTATTGAAGTTACCATTACTACTGAAAACAACAACTCTACAACTTTAACAACTGTAAATCAAACACTTCAATTAATTGCAACAATCACACCAACCGAAAGTAACCAAAATGTTAACTGGACAATTGAAAGTGGAAATAATTATGTTTCAATAAACAATACTGGTTTAGTAACTGCTCAATTAAACGGAACCGCTATAATCAGAGCTACTTCTGTTGAAGATACTACAGCATTTGATGAAATTTTAATAACTGTTAATGCTTCAACATTGGGTATAAAAACCAATGAAACTAATTCTTTTCAATTCGAAAATCCCATTGGAGATAATTTAATCGTCCATTCTAAATCTATTTTAAAAGCTACAACAATTAACATCATCGACTTAACAGGTAAAACAATTCTTTCAAAAAATTTAACTACTACTACTACTTCAACTCTGTCAATTGACACATCAAAATTACCCAAAGGAGTTTATCAATTAATTATAAAAACAGAACAAGAATTATTTAGTGAAAAACTAATAAAGAAATAATCGCTTTAATTAAACAAATAATGAAAAATAGAAACAACATCTCAAAATTGCTCTACATGAAAAAAATGTGGAGTTATGGGCTGATAGCTTCGTTTATGACGATAGTTTCAATCGCCTATTCACAAACCGTTCAGTATTATGGTTTTTCGCAATCGCAAGGAACTTACACCGAATTGTTAAATCCAACAAATATTGTTGTTGCAACAAATTCAAGTTTAGAGAACACAAGATACCCTCTTAACTTACCTTTTGATTTCCCTTTCAACAATACAAACTATAATACATTTCATGTACATAGTTCAGGTTTTGTAAGTTTTGGTACAGTAGCACCATTTGGAGGTAGTCCAATCAATAACAGTTTTACTACTTTCGACGGAGCAATATCAGCACTAGGTGCAGTAATGACAGGAAGATACAATGCAGCAAACAATATTGCAGCGAGCATAAGCTATGAAACAATAGGAACAGCACCAAATCGTGAGTTTGTCATTCAATGGAAAGATTTTGAATATTATAGTTTATATGCTTCGTCTACAAATTTTTTCAATTTAAACATTCAAATTCGCTTACATGAAAATGGAGAAATTAAATTTGTATACGATTTATCAGCAACAGGAAATCCTTCTTCATTCAGTACACAAGTAGGTTTAAGAGGTAATGCTATAACTGATTATACGAATAGATATGCACAAGGTAATATTGCTACAAGTACATTAGAAAATTCAGCAAGGGGTGGTGCGAACTCTTCTTCTGTTTATATCTACAAAGATTATCTTCCTACATCTGGACTTACTTTTAATTGGACTCCACCATCACCATGTGTCGCTCCAACAACGCAACCAACAGATTTTGTATTTACAAAAAATGGAATTATTACAACAGTAGATTTTACTGCTACTAACGTAGATAGATATTTAGTATTAAGAACACCAGAAGGTGTAACACATAATCTTCCTCAAGATGGGACAAACTATCCAAAAGGATTAGGAACAAATAATACAAATCTGAATGCACATGTGAGTCACATCACTGAAACAACAAATTTCGTTGAAAACGCAACTAATTCAGGTATTTTAGGGAATACAGCATACACATATACAGCATATGCTGTTAATTCATCTTGTTTAAATGGACCTTTATACAATGTAACATTACCATTAACAGAAAGTATAACAACTTGTCCAGCACCTATCAACACAATTAATTTAACATCGGTGAATACGAATTCATTTGGAATAAATTGGGTAGCAAATAATGGAAATGCTTTACCATTAAGTTATATACTGGAAGTAGCAACTGATAATGGATTTACAAATCAAATAACAGGTTCTCCTTTCACATTTACAACAACTGATAATACATATCAATTAACACAATTAAATTCATCTACAACTTATTATTATAGAATTAAAGCATCTACAAGTTGTGGAGAAAGTGTTGTTTCCTCAGTTAAAAATGTTACAACAGCTTGTCTTCCTGTTACGGATTTAGATGAAAATTTTCAAGGAGCAACAACACTACCAGCATGTTGGAGTTCAATCATTAGAAATATCGGATCATCGACTGTAACAGTTACAGGAACAGGAGGTGTTGGTGGAACGAATGGAATTAACTTATATGCTAATACCAATCCAAATAATGCAAATGCAGATTTAATCTTAGTTACTCCATATTTAAGCAACATAAACGGAAGTGGATACCGCTTAAAATTTGATGCAAAAAAAGGTAGTGCTGCTGATATAAAATTGGCAATTGGTACATTAGATAATAATTCTACAGCTGCTATTTTCACTCAAAAAGGTGCAGAAATAGAATTAACAACAGACTTTGAAACGTACTATGTCTATTTCAGTGATTACACAGGGACAGATTCATACATAGGATTTAATAGAACTGGTACCTCTACTTACACTAATTTGTTTATTGATAATGTGGTTTGGGAATTATCTCCTGCTTGTGCAGAAGTTTCAGGATTAACTGCTTCAGATTTTACAATTAATTCTGCGAAAATATCTTGGTCTGGTGCTGGTACCTTATATGATGTTGAATTTGGGGTGAATGGATTTACTCCTACAGGTACACCAAGCACTAATATGGAAAGCATCACTAATAATTACATAATCAACGGTCTAACTGAATCAACTACTTATCAATTTTATGTTCGTCAAAATTGTAATGCTACAGGTGATGGAGCTGGGTCTTGGACTGGACCATTTACATTTACAACTGCAACAAAAGGCCATATTGGTTCAACAGGAACAGTTACAAGTAATTCATTCCCAATAGAATCAAATTACAACTACAATTATTCTCAACAAATTTATTTGGCAAATGAATTACAAGCAGTATTAGAACCTGGAGAAACATTAATAACTAAAATTCGTTTCAAACAAGTATCTCTAGGGTCAAACCCAGAAAGATACAATAATTGGAAAGTTTTCTTAAACAATACAGATTCAACAACTTTTGCTACTTCATCAAACTGGATTGCAGTAGATCACGCTACCCCTTCATTCGATGGAGATATTACTTTTGCTGCAAATACATGGTTTGACATCAATTTGGACACTCCTTTCCAATGGGATGGAACAAGTAATCTATTAGTAACTGTACATGAAATTGTAGCAGGATATAGTAGTTCTAGCTTCGCATCTTTTAATGCACCAGGAACAAATAGAGGAATATTATATAGAGATGATAATAATCTTCCAACATTAAATCCTATGCAGTCAGCATATACTAGAAGTTCAAACATTGCACAAATTCAAATTGTAGCAGAGGTTCCGACTTCAACTATTGATTCAGTAATCGTGAATGTTGAAAATGATTTAACGCCTGAAATTACAACAGAAAATGGAACACTTCAATTGGAAGCAACGGTATACCCTGCGACAACAAATCAAGATGTAACATGGACAATTGAATCAGGTTCAACTTTTGCTTCAATTGATCAATCTGGAATTATTACAGGTTTATCAAATGGAACAGTAGTAGTTAGAGCAACATCTGATGAAGATAATTCTAAATTCGATGAAATATCAATAACAGTAGCAATAATAGTAACTGATTATTGTGATGTTACAGTTGAATATGATGTTGAACCGATTACATTGGTAGATTTTGCAGATCTTAATAACCCAACTTCTGCTGTTATCAATGGTACACCATCATATGAAGACTTCACATCAATGATTACAAATGTTGAAAGAGGTGAAACATACACCATGACTGTAAAAGGAAACACTGGAAACTTTGAACATGATATTCGAGTATTTATTGACTGGAATCAAGATTTAGAATTTGATATGAATACTGAATTCTATACTGCATCATTACAAGCTTCAACTGGAGAAGATGATGAAGAAGTAACAATTAGTATTACTGTTCCTACAAATGCGATTCTAGGAAATACACGTATGAGAATCACAAAAGATAATTGGAATGTTTATGAAGAAGGTGAATTTAATGCTTGTACAGATGCTTATTATGGCCAAATAGAGGATTATACAGTAAATATTTCAGAACCAATTGTAATTACTAGTGTTACAGTAACAACAGAAAATGATGTTACTCCTGAAATAACAACAGAAAATGGAACCCTTCAATTGGAAGCAACTGTTAATCCAACAGAAGCAAATCAAAATGTAACGTGGTCAATTATTTCTGGAAATACCGTTGTATCTATCGATCAAACTGGTCTAGTAACTGCATTATTAAATGGTACTGCGATCGTAAGAGCTACTTCGGTTGAAGATAACACGAAATATGATGAAATTTCAATAACAGTAAATGTATCATACTTAGGTCTTGAAAAACTTGAA
>DAIOWV010000076.1:6165-10396 GCA_036758285.1 Taishania sp.
GTTTCAGTTTATCCAAACCCAACAAGTGATTTTATTCAAATTGAAACAAGTGAAAAAATTTCACAAATCATCATCTTAGATTTAACTGGGAAAGAAATCATAACAGTTACAGAATCAAATAAAATAGATGTAAGAAATCTTCCTACAGGAACATATTTCTTACAAATAACATTAGCTAACAATAAAACAATAACTGAAAAGGTTATCAAAAAATGATCTAATTAATTGTCGTTTGTGTTCTATGTTGAAAATTTAAGAACACAAACGACAATTTCTTTAACTAAATTAAATCATCATTTAAATAGTAAGAGTATGAAACATTTCAATTCAATAATAACGACTCTTTTTTCATTTTTCATTTTAGGTTTTGTATTTACCCAAACATCTCGGTTAAGTGGTAATTACAACTCTCCTTATCAAGATAGTTATCAACGTGTGTCTGCAGGTTATACTCATTATCTTGAGCTGAAAAATGGAAAACTTTACGCTAGTGGTTCTAATAGTCATGGGCAACTAGGAACATCCACACAACAATCATTTTCTGAATTACCAGTTCAAATAGGTACTCAAGATAATTGGGTCAGAGCTGCTGCAGGAAATAATTTCTCATTAGGAATAAAAGCAGATGGAACGCTTTGGGCATGGGGGAAAAATGACAAAGGACAACTTGGATTAAGTAATACAACCCAAACAAACACTCCAACTCAAATTGGTTCCGACAAATGGTTTAGCATCTCTGTTGGATCAGATTTTGTATTAGCAATAAAATCAGATGGAACACTTTGGGCATGGGGCGATAACTCTATGGGTCAATTAGGAAACAATACTGATGATTATTTAGAATCACCCATTCAAATTGGAACAGATAATAATTGGTGGAAAATTTCTGCAGGATACAAACATTGTCTAGCAATAAAATCCAATGGAACTCTTTGGGCATGGGGTGATAATACGCTTGGTCAAGTTGGTAATGGAGCAACTTCATTCACAGGAGAAGCTACACCTATCCAAATTGGAACCAATCATTGGATAGATATTTCAAGTGGAGGTTTTTTCTCAACAGGAATTAGAGACAATGGAACTTTATGGGCTTGGGGTGATAATTACTACGGTCAAATAGCAAATGGAAATACCAATGGTCAGTTATTACCTACACAAATTGAAAATAGTAATAAATGGAAAACTGTTTTTGCAGGAAGAAATCACATTGTTGGACTAAAAACTGATGGTACAATCTGGAGTTGGGGAGATGAATTAGGTGAAGGGTTAAATCAACCTGGAATCGTTTCTCAAAAAACAAATTATTCGGGTATTGTTCAAGCTTCTGCTGGAGACGGATTTTCATTTGTATTGTCCTCTAATGGTAAACTTTATTCTTGGGGAAAGAATGACGTAGGACAATTGGGACAAGGAAATACCATATCTTATGCAACTCCAACATTCAACAATAGTGTATCTGAAGAAGTGATTGCTGCAAGTTCAGCTCACTGGTTCACAACATTTACTCTCTATTCTAATGGAACAGTAAAAGGTTGGGGAGCCAATGATGATTTTGAATTAGGAGTAGACACGAATGCTGAGGATCAAACTACACCAATAGAAATTACAACCGCAGAAAACAATAATATTTCTATATTACCTGCAATATCCCATACATTGGTTGTCAAAGACAATGGAACTCTTTGGGGTTGGGGAGATGCTGAAATGGTAGGAAATGGAAACGGAGTATTAGAAATTGCTACTCAAGTTAATCTTGATAATGATTGGAGAGTGGTAACCACAGGGTCTTATGCTACAGCTGGTATTAAAAATGACGGTACTTTATGGATGTGGGGAAGTAATTATGAAGGTGAATTAGGTCTGGGAGATACCGATGCCAGAATAGTTCCAGTACAGGTAGGAACAGATAACAACTGGAGAAATATTACCATAGGAGCATCTCATACAATTGCGATCAAATCTGACGGAACTCTTTGGGGTTGGGGAAGAAATTATGCAGGAGAAGCTGGTGGTGGAGATAATACCGCTAGTATTAATACGCCACAACAAATTGGAAATGAAAATGATTGGGTCTATATATCAGCAGGTTCAATGAGTTCTTTTGCTATTAAATCCAATGGAACGCTTTGGGGTTGGGGTGCGTCATCTACTGGTCAATTGGGTATCAATCCAATACCAACTAAAGTTACTGAACCTACTCAAATTGGTAATGAAAGTTTTATACAAGCTAGAGTTGCAAACTGGTCTGGTGCAGGAATCACTGCTGATGGAAATCTTTTGGCATGGGGAAATTTGAATATGGTGTTTGGTGAATTAGGAATGGGAGATAATATTAACTACCCTACTCCTACATTAGTACCTAATCAATCAGATATTGTACACATCAGTGGAGGTCAGTGTCATAAAACAATTATAAAACCATCTCGTCAAAGTATTTGTGTTACAGGAAGAAATGCAAATGGTGAATTAGGAATAGGTTCTACAGATATGTCTAAAAATTTCTACGTATGTGATGTGGCAATTATTGAAAGTCAAAACATTACACAAATAGATAGTGTTGTTGTAGAAGTCCAAAATAATTTATCAACTGAAATCACAACAGAAAATGGAACTTTACAACTTTTAGCTACTGTCTTTCCTTCAACTGTGAATCAAAATGTAACATGGACTGTTATTTCTGGAAATTCATTCCTTTCAACAGATCAGAATGGATTAGTAACTGCATTGTTAAATGGTACTGCAATTGTGAGAGCTACTTCAGTTGAAGATAATACGAAGTATGATGAAATTGCAATTACAGTAAATGTATCTTATTTGGGTCTTGGTAAACTTGAAAATAACGTTTCTGTTTATCCGAATCCTATAAATGAAGTGGTAACAATTACATTTGAAAATGCTGCATCATCAATTAATTTAAAAGTTGTTGATTTATACGGAAGGCAAGTAATTGAAAATAGCTATTCTTCAAGTGATTCTATACAATTAAATTGTTCTGAACTTACTTCTGGTGTATATCAAATAATCATACAAACTGAAGTGGGTACCATCACTAGAAAAATCTTTAAACAGTAATTTATCTCATAAATTAAATACAGCAAAAAGTCCGAAAATCAAACATGTGATTTTCGGACTTTTTTAATATAAAATGAAATCTATTTAACTAGTAATTCTTTTACAAAATTTGGAGTTGCAAAACTTCCTTTGTGGATATCAGCATTGTAATATCTCAATTTTTGATTTGCTACAAATGATTCGATATCAGACTCATTCGTGATTGCTTTTGGCGCTTCACCTCCTTTTATTCCGTATTGGAAACTCCACATCCCTGTAGGATAAGTAGGAACATAGAACAAAGCATTCTCTTTACCAAAGATATCTTGCAAAGTATGATTTAATTCCGCAAATGCTTTTTCATTAAACTTTGGAGACTCACCTTGAGCCACTAAAATACCTCCATCTTTCAAAGCATTATAACAGTTTGTATAAAACTCTACTGAAAATAATCCTTCCGCAGGTCCAACAGGATCAGAACCATCAACAATAATGATGTCATATGATTTTGGTGCTGCTTCTTTAATAAAAGCAATTCCATCTGCTACATGCAAATCTAACTTAGGGTGATTAAATGAAGCTGCAATCTCAGGTAAATGCTCTTTACATGCCTTAATAACTTCACCATCAATTTCAACCATCGTTACTTTTTCAACACCTTCGTGCCTCAAAATTTCTCGAACAGTTCCACCATCACCACCTCCAATCACTAAAATATTTTTAGCATTTTTATGGGTAAACATAGCTGGATGAGAAATCATTTCATGATAATGGAATTCGTCATTGATTGTAGTCATAACCATATCATCTAATGCCAACATTTTACCATATTTTGTTGATTCCAAAATACGAACGCGTTGAAATGGTGATTGAACATCAAAGAACACCTCACCTGTAAAACGTAAAGAAAGTGCTTGATCTTCATCTTTGTCAGTAAACCATACATTACGTGTGTAAAACTCAGGATTTCTCCACTCAGCAGCTTTTTCACGCATTGTTGTCATGTCAAAATCATTTCTCGTCAACAAGTTTACAGATCCTCTCTTCATTTCCAAAGCGGAGTAAGATTTTGATTTGAAACACTCTTTCAAGTAATCAAACGAAATCCATGCATCCATCTCCCCACATGTAAACAAGTCAACAGCAGCATATCCGTATTCCGGCCATGTATGTATGGCTA
>DAIOWV010000077.1:0-9449 GCA_036758285.1 Taishania sp.
CATAGAATTAAATATAAAATTATCTCCACTGAGACCATTCAATGAGATTATTGTTGTTGAATTAGCGGAAGCTGGATTTGAAAGTTTTGTGGATACTGAAGATGGTATTTTAGCTTATGGACAAGTAAATGAAACCTCAATAGAGCGCGCATTAACTGAAACATTTCTAGGTTCAAAACGTGATGATGTTACTTTTTCTTTTGAATCAAAAATCATTGAAAATCAAAACTGGAATGCTGTTTGGGAAAGCGATTTTGAACCAGTCTATGTAGAAGATTTTGTTAGTATTCTTGCACCTTTCCATGATAAATCAATTGCCAAAGGAATGATTGTTGAAATTCAACCAAAAATGTCTTTTGGAACTGGACATCATCAAACCACTTGGATGATGTCTAAAGCATTATTTGATATTGAGACAATACCTCCTAGAGTCCTAGACATGGGAACGGGAACTGGTGTTTTAGCAATAATTGCTGAAAAACTAGGAGCCAAAGAAATTCTTGCAATTGATATTGAAGATTGGTCAGTTGAAAGTACGATTGAAAATGCGAATCGTAATGCTTGTAATAACATAGAAACATTATTAGGAGATGTCGATTTACTAGAAAACAGAAAATTTGATCTAATTCTAGCTAATATCAATAAAAATGTATTGAAAGCACAAATTCCAACTTATTCAAAAACCATTGAACCGAATGGAACCTTATTATTAAGTGGATTCTTCGATTCAGATGTGAACGAATTATTAACTTTTTCAGAAAACTATGGATTTGAAAAAGAATTTGTTTACTTTAAAGATAATTGGGCTGCAATTAAGCTAACAAAAAGATAGTTAATTTAATCTAAAAGGTTAAATATCAACATTCTTAAACTAAATTTTAAACTATGAAAAACTTAATTTCTTTGTTGTTTCTGACAACATTTTTCACTGCATTTGGTCAAACAACATACAGTACAGATAGAGCAAAATTTATTAAAGAATTTCAAAGTGCTTTAACACCTTATGGTAAAGGTGATCAAACAAAATTTGTGAAAGATGAATTGGGAGTAATGCTATTGCAGTCTAACGAATTTCCAGATAAGTATTTCATAACGATGGTTAATACTTGTAACTCATTAGTAACAAAAAGATTAGAAACATATCCAGATGTATATAATTATGTCTATTCCATATATTCACTTGTAAAAAACAAACAATCTGAAGCAAGTTATACTGCGTATCAAAATACAATTGACAAATTACTTGAAAGTAAAAACCCTAAACGATTTACTGACTTTGCAGAATCTTCTGCCGGATTCTTTTCAGATGGAAAATTAGCTGGAAAATCAAATTTTGAATGGTCTTATGAAGGTGGAAAATATGAGTTCAAATACGATGATAAACCATACATTCAATTTACTGATGGAAATTTAATTTGTAGAGCTATTGATATTGCAGGTAATACAAAAAGCACATCAAAATATAGTGACAGCATAGTAATCTATGGTGCTACTGGCATTTACGATCCTACAGCTCAAAAATGGGATGGGAAGAATGGTACTATTACATGGGAAAAAGTTGCCTTGTCCAAAAGTGAATCTTATGCTCAATTTGGAAAACATCAAATTTCAATGAAAAATACCAATTTGAATATTGATTCAGTAAAATTGAAAACTCCATATTTCAAAGAATTACTAGATGGAACTTTATCAGATAGAGCATTTAAAAGCAACCGTGAAGAAGATAAAATTTTCCCTCAATTCTTATCTTATAAAACCGATTTAAAAATCAACAACATCAAACCCAATGTCAACTATGAAGGTGCATTCTCAATGAGAGGCGCTAAGTTTGTTGGTGCTGGTGTGAAAAATATACCAGCAAAAATTACACTTCTAAAAAATAACAAACCATTTATAACAGCAAAAGCAGCAGAAATTGCTATTACCGATAAAAGAATATCAATTTCTGGTGCAAAAACAAGTCTTTTATTAAGTAGTGGTGATTCAATCATTCATCCTGCTATTAATTTTAACTATGATTACAATGAAGGCATAATCGAAATGTCAAGATCTTCAAGTGGTTTAGCACAAGCACCTTTTAGAGATTCTTATCATAAATTAGACTATTATGTACCTAAAATTATTTACTCAGACAAAGATAATTTAATTACATTCACTTATGAACAAGGAACAAGTCAAGAACAAAAAATAGCTCGTTTTGAATCATTTAATTACTTTGATCAAAAACTATATAATCAATTACAAGGTTTATCGTCAACAAATCCATTGGTTGCAATCAGTAAATATTCCTATAAATACGACAAGTTTGAGTTAACTGAAGGAGAATGTGCAACAGCTTTAGGTGGTACCTTGGAACAAGTTCGAACATTGATGCTTCAACTTGCAAATGACGGATTTATCACTTATGATACTGATAATAAAAAAGTATTAATCAATCAAAAATTAGAAAGTTTTGTTGAAAGTTATGCTGGAAAAAGAGACTATGACAATATCATTTTCATTTCAGATTGTAGACCAAGAGAATTGAAAGGATATACAGAAGACGAAATAAAAAACAATGCATCCTTACAACAAATTAGAGAAAATCTTAAAAAACAAAATGAGATCAGAAGAACATTAGCAAATTTTGGAACATTCAATCTGAACACACTTGATATTACATTTTTAGCAATTGATAATGTTTCTTTATCTGAAAAACAAAATACTCACATTTTTCCTGATGGAAATAAAATTACAGTGAAACGCAACCGAGATATGGAGTTTAGTGGTTGGTTAAATGCTGGTAAAATTGAAATTAATACAATATCAGCAAATTACAATTACGAACAAAATAAAGTAAACTTGATAAAAACTGACAAAACGGTTTTTAGAGTTCAGCCAAGAGATCCTTCTCATGGAAAAAATGGAATTGCAATGAACAGTACTATTTCCGATGTAATTGGAGAAGTACAAGTTGATTTACCAACCAATCGTTCTGGTTATAAAGTTGATGCGACAACAGCAATTTATCCAGTACTTACTGTTAAAAATCCAACAAAAGTTTATTACAATTCAAAAGATTTATACAAAGGGGCATATGATAGTACTCGCTTTTATTATGCAATAAATCCTTTTACAATCGATAGTTTGGATAATTTCAATGATAAAGCAATGAGATTAAAAGGTGAATTATTTTCTGCTGGAATCTTTCCTTCAATAAAGGAGGATTTAAAAGTAATGCCTGATTATTCATTTGGATTTTCAACCAGTGCTCCCAAAGAAGGTCTAAATTTCTATGGAACGGGAGCAAAATACGAAAACAAAATTATGCTTTCTGGAAATGGACTTCAAGGAGCAGGAACAATCAACTTTGTAAAATCCACTTCTGTTTCCAAAAATTTATTGACTTTTCTTCCTGATTCAACAGTTGGATTAGTAACTTTTTCAAATACTGCAGTTGAAAATGGGGTGAAATTTCCTGATACAAAATGTGAAGAAGCATACATGACGTACATTCCTAAAAAAGAAATCCTGAAAGCTCAGTCAACACCTAGAAATGATATGAGTATGTTTGCTAATCAAGCAAAATTTAGAGGAACTGCTTTTGTTACCCCTAAAGGAATGAATGGAAACGGTATGATGATGTTCAATAATGCTACAATCATATCTAAAAAATTCGTTTATGAATACTTGGATATGTTTGCAGACACTTCTAGTTTCAAACTTAAAAATCAAAATCAGGAAGAGGGAGAAGAACCAATCATATTTGAAACGAATAATGTAAATGCCGATGTAAGTTTCAAAAACAGAAAAGGGATTTTCAAATCAAATAATGGCGAATCAATTGTTGATTTCCCTGTGAATCAATATTACTGTAAAATGGACTTATTTACCTGGTTCATGGATCAAGAAGAAATTGAACTTGAAAAGAAAGCAACCAAAGACCTTACAATTGACACAGGTGTAGATTTGGCTGGTCCAAACTTCTTCTCAACACATCCAAAACAAGATACCCTTCAATTCAGGGCTCCAAAAGCAAAACTTGATATGAAGCAAAAAACAATTTTTTGTAATGATGTAGAATACATTGATGTTGCCGATGCAAGAATCTATCCTGACAGCATGAAAGTTAATATTCGTAAAAAAGCATTATTAGACGAATTTTCGAATGCTACGATTGTTGCAAATTACATTACCAAATATCATAAATTTGAACGTTCAACACTGAACATTACAGCCAGAAGAGCTTACAAAGGTTTTGGTGAATATCCATATTACGATAAAGACAGTATTCCTACATATATTGTAATGGAAACAATTGGGTTAGACACTTCATATCAAACGATAGCAAGTGGAACAGTAAAAGATGATCAAAACTTTAAACTAAGTGATGAATTTAGTTATTACGGAAAAATTAAAGTGAAAGCTGCTAGTCCTGAAATTTTGTTTGATGGTGCTGTTCGAATTAATCATAATTGTGAAAAATTTGAGCGTAGTTGGTTAGCATTTGCTAGTTCTGTTGATCCAAAAAACATTCAAATTCCAGTTTCAACGACAATGAAGAACTTAGAAGGTCAGTCTGTTTCTGCTGGAATTGTTTGGAGAAATTCACCAAATGTTGATAGTATTGAATTATATCCTACTTTCTTATCAAAATTATACAGCCCAACAGATCCGATTGTAATTACTTCTGACGGAATGTTATCATATGATTCGAATACGAAAGAATTTCAGATTGCATCTAAAGAGAAATTAATTAATCGTTCTGCAAAAGGAAACTTCTTATCCCTAAATACTGAAACTTGTTCAATGTTAGGTGAAGGTGTTGTTAACTTAGGAATGGATCATGGTCCTGTTGATATTAAAACTGTTGGAATCGTTGACTACAACCAAAAGAATGGAGAAATTCTATTCAATCTAACAGCTAAATTTAATATTCCAATTGACAAAAGCTTATTAAAAGAAGTTCCAGATAAAATTAATGCTACAGAAGGATTAAATCCAACAGACTTTGCTACGAATACATTAAAAGCGGCAATGACAATGTGGGATAGCCAAATTGCAGCAGATAAACTTCAAGAAGATTTCACAATCAAAGGTGAGGTTAAAAAATTACCAGAAGCATTGGAATCAACATTTACAATTACTGGATTAAGATTAAAATATTACAATGAACCAACTCTTAATAATTTTAAAGGGTTGATTACAACAGTTGAGTCCGCTGTACTTGTAAGTATGTTAGACAAACCTGTGATGAAATATGTTCCTCTTAAAGCATTTTTCCAACAAAAATATTCAGAAGCAGGAGGAGATTGGTTTGCATTATTAATCGATGTACCTGGTGGTTTGGATTATTTCTTCAATTACTCTATGGGTAAAAAAGAAGGATCTTTAGACATCATGACCGGAGATGGTACATTATCTGCTGCAATTTCGGCTATGAAAGATGACAAAAGAAAATCTAAAAACTTTGTCTACCAATTAGGACAAGGAGGTTTAAGAACTGTGTTTAATAATTTGTTTGGTAAATAATGAATTACATCATATTTGGAATAATTGCCTATTTATTAGGTTCTATCCCAACAGCTGTTTGGATTGGAAAGCGTAAATACGGAATCGATGTTCGAGAGCATGGAAGTAAAAATGCAGGTGCCACAAATACATTTAGAGTATTGGGTAAAAAAGCTGGAATTACAGTTTTAAGTATCGATGTTTTAAAAGGTTTTATAGCAACTTTTTTACCTTTCATTTGCAATGTTGGAAGTTGGCAATCAGATGGCTTATTTAAAGTTCAGATATTAGCAGCTTTATTAGCAGTAGTTGGACATGTATTTCCTCTGTTTGCAGGTTTTAGAGGTGGTAAGGGGGTCGCAACTTCTTTGGGTGTTATCATTGGATTGCATCCTCCTGCAGCTGGAATTTGTATTGGTGTTTTTCTAATTGTATTCATCATTTCAAAGTATGTTTCACTTGGAGCAATTTGTGCCGCAATTACATTTCCAACCTCTATCTATTTTATTTTTGGAGTACATTCTATTTGGTTGAATAGTTTCTCCATATTATTATCAATTTTGGTTATTGTAGCTCACAAGAAAAATATTCAACGATTAATTGCTGGAAACGAAAATAAAATGAACCTTTTTAAGAGATAAACGTACAACAACATAATTAATAGAAAGTTAAAAGTGAAGTACCTTTAGAAAGTGTCTACTTATAAAAATATAACTTTAACAATTGTCGTTTTTTTGATGACCTTTGTTTCTATAGCCCAAACTGAAGCGGAAATTAAGGCAAAGGCTGAAACTCATTTTAAAAACAAAGAATACATTGAAGCTACCCCACTCTATTTAAGACTTCTTTCCTTACAACCTAAAAGTTTTGAATACAGTTATAATTATGGAACATGTTTGTTATTTAATTCAAATAGTAAACAAGATGCAATTCGCTATTTAGCATATGCAGTAAAAAGTCCAACTCCTATTATAGATGCACATTTTTTTTTAGGTAAAGCCTATCACTTAAATTATCAATTTAATGATGCAATCAAAGAATATAAAAACTATATAAATAGCGCAGGTATAAAAGGTGAATACATAGCTGAAGCAAATAGAAATAGTGTGATGTGTGAAAATGGAAAAAATCTATTGTCCACTGTTACAGAAATTCTAGTAAAAAAGAAAACTGAAATTAAACAAGAAGATTTTTTTAGGTTATATGATCTGACCGAAATTGGGGGAAGCATTATTGTTGCAGTAGATTTTCAAACAAAAAATGACAAAAAGTACAACCACAAACCTTTGGTTCACATACTTCCTCAAGCGGAAAGTGTTTACTTTTCAAGTTATGGAGATGGAGATAATCTTGATATTTACATTGCAAAGCGACTTCCTGGAGGGAAATTTGGCATTCCTCAAAAAGTAGCTGGTGGAATCAACACACCTTTTGATGAAGATTTTCCTTACATGCATCCAAATGGAAAAGAATTGTATTTTTCTTCTAAAGGACATAATTCAATGGGTGGATATGATGTTTTTAAGGCCGAAATAAATCCAGAAAACAATGCTAGTGGGGAAATAGAAAACATAGATTTTGCAATCAGCTCACCCGATGATGATATCATGTATATCGTAGATAAAGATCATAAAAATGCCTATTTCTCATCAAAACGTCAATCTCAAGATGGAAAAATTACAGTTTACAAGGTGGGTGTAGCAAGAATTCCTATTCAATTAGCAATCATTAAAGGTTCTTTTCAATCAACTGTTTTTGATAATCAACCGAAAATGCAACTTGAAATTTATGATAAATCTAGTGGTAAAAAGATTGGATTTACCAATTCTCAAAAGGATAATTCCTATTTAATTACTTTTCCCAAAGGTGGAAAATATGAATATCGGATCAAAATTGATGGTTCAAAAGAACTATTTACTGCGGATGTTGAAATTCCTTTTCAAAAAGAATTAAAACCTTTAAAGCAAATCATTGTTCATGATAAAATTGATGAACTAGAACGAGTACGAGTAACCAATCAGTTTGATCAAGTTTTTGATGACCCACAGAGTATTATCGCGCAAGTCTTAAAGGACAAAGCAAATTTAAATGTGAACGAAGATCAATTTGATCTCAAAGAATTAGAAAATGGGGCAACTTCACAAAATATTCTAGCTGAGTTAAATATGGCCAATCGTTCATTAACAGAACTCGGTCAAATAATTGAACAAAAAGTAAATGAAATAAACAATAATTCAACTGGACTTAGTAAAACTGACGGTTCTTCTAATGGAATAAATGTTCAATTGTACAACGAAATTGCCACTATTGATAATGAAATTAGGGAACTTGTAAAAGAAGCCGATGCATCTGCAAGTAACAGACGTAAAGAACTTGTTTTAACAAACGCAAAGGAATTATATCAAGCCAGAGATGAAAAATTAAAGAAAATTGATATTATACAAAAAACAGCAGCCGAAATTGGAGGAAAACCAAGTAACGATGTTGATTTTGAGGTTAAAAAGCTAGAAACAATTAGTAAACAATATAATCAATTGTTGAATGAAGGCAAAAATGATGAAGCAACACAACTACTTTCTAAAAATAAAGATTACTTAAAAACAGTTTTAAATACCAAATCAAACTCAGAAGCTGACTTGCTTTTTAAACAGCAAAATACAATTGACAATGAAATAAAACGATATAAAAACATCGAACAAGTTCATACTGATGAAGTTACTCGTTTGACTTCAGAAATCGCATCATTGCAAGATCAAAAAAATGCTGCGAAAGAAAAAGTGAAACAAGATTTTCAAGATAAAATTGATGAAAAAACATATCAATTAAAAGACAATGAAAGTGCAATAACTAAAACTAAAGTACTTATTTCCAAGGAAGAAGACAAACGTTCTGAAGTCAACAAAAAGCTTACTTTAGTTAGTGAAATAGAAAATTTCACTGGTAAATCAAGTACAAAAGAAGACGTTCAAACTGCAAAATCTTCAATAAATGAAGAGAAAATCAGAACATTAAAAAACTACATTGAATCATCACTTTCGGAGTTAAAAACCAATACAAATGAAAGTGAGAACATTTCAAAAATTGATCATTCAATTGAAAAATACAATGCTCAGAGCGAAGAAATTTATGCAAACAATGAATTGACAGATTATCAAAAACAAAATCGTCTCTTGAATTTAAATTCTGAAAAGAAAAAAGAGCTTGAAGATTTACTTAGAGAACTTGAAAATGATAATTCACTTGACGATGCTCAAAAAAGTCAACAAAAACAAGCCATTCAAAAAAGTATCCAAAAAATTAATGAAGATCAAACGAGTTTAAAAAATGAGTTCGAAAAAACAACTCAAAAAGAAATATCAAATTTAAAAACAGAAAATATTATATCTGAAATATTCCCTGAATATTCTGTGCAACAGGATAACATCCAAGAGAATAACTCATTGTCAGAAATTGAAAAACTAGAACAAAAAAATCAAGTAAACAATGAATTATCTCAAAAAATTGAACAAGAAATTCTTACTTTAAATCAATCAAAACAAGCCGATAATTCTCTCAATAAATTAATTGAAGCTAAAACTGAATTATTAGCCAATCATAATAAATCTATCCAAAATAAAATAAATCAAACCAACGAACAAATAGCACAATTAAAAAGTGTAAATACGGTTGACAATAACGATTCGAATAATCAAATCAATGCTATTTCAAATACGATTGAGGAGCAATACAACTCGGGATTAACGGCTTATAAAAATAGTTACTCCCCTACTCAATCTATTTCCATCCTTTCTAAATTGAAAAATGATTTAATTGAACAACAGGGGAAGTTGGAAAAACTTGATAAAGAAGATCAATCAAACAATGAAACAATTGACAATAAATTAATTAGCATTGAGAATCAAATCAATGAAATTGAAATGTTAATCTCAAATGAACAATTAAAAATTACTTCAGAAAAT
>DAIOWV010000078.1:0-9433 GCA_036758285.1 Taishania sp.
ATAAGAAGTAAAAGGCAAAATCCAAAAGAAGAGATCCCAAACCAACGGTACATGAAAAGATGCGAAGACCAAGCTCCGAATTTACCAAGCCAATTAGAAACAGGTTCATCATTCTCTTCAAATAAAAAATCAATTAACCCTTTCCCAACAACACGATCTTGATCTAATTTCCAATTAAACAGGTAGGATAAAAAAGATAAAAACAAATAGAACGACAATAAAATCAACAGAATTCCAATCGTTGATTTAACTTTCTTCTTATTGATTCGATCACTAAATTTTGATAAAGTTTTCCCTTCCGAAACAGTTTTTGTATTCTTTGCTTTCTTAGGAGTTGGTTTTTCCTTTACCTCTTCAATTTTCTTTTTTAACTGATTATCTTCTGCCATTTGATGGATACGTATTCTACGAAGGTAAAAAGAACTTTCAAATGAAAATTAAGCTTTGAATGCGATATTTGCACACTCAAATGTTAGTTAGTACTCATTGAATCATCTTTTGTTTCCGATTGTTCTTCTTTTTCAATCGGATTTGACTCTTCTGTTTTTGCTTTCTCTTCAACTCGTTGAGCTCGGTTGTACATCAGTCTAATTTTTGTCCAGTTAAAGGATTTTGGTATTTCATCGCTTATTAAATAACCAAATGGTTCTAACCCTTTTGTAGCTTCAAAAACAACTTTCAACATGGCAAGTACTGGAATTGCTAAAAACATTCCAGGAATTCCAGCAATCGTCCCTCCAATTATGACTCCAACCATTGAGGCAAGTGCATTTATGGAAACTTTTGAACCAACAACTTTTGGTACAAGGAAATTATTGTCAATAAATTGTACGATTACATTCACACCCAATACCCAAAGAATAATTGATAAGTTTTCTGAAACAGTTAATGCAATCAATGAACTGATAACACCTGCGATAATAATTCCGATGTAGGGTATTAAGTTTAATAATCCAGTTAAAATACCTAAGAAAATATAGTAATCCAACCCAATTATGTAATAGCCAATACTCGTCATAGCTGAGATACAAGCCACTTGAATTATGAGTCCAGCGATATAGCTTCTAACAACCGTTTTTAAGTTGATTAGAATTTGTTGAATATTTACAACGTCTTTTTGATATGCTAATTTAAGAATGAAGTTTAATAAGAGTGAACGATAAATCAATATAAAAAACGTATAAATTGGAATTAAAATCAAGTACATCATACTGTTCGTTAATGAACTGATTGAAGAAAGAGTAATAAGATCAGCTCCAGAAACAGTTTCTTCAATGTATTTATTTTGATCCGAATAGGAATAACCCATATTGTTTTGGATTATTTCTTGTAATGAATGATAGTGTTTTTCTAATTGTGACTTAATTGTGGGTAAATCATCTAAGAAATTAGTGAGTTGAAAAACTAAAAAACCAATTAAAGAAATCAGTCCCAAAACAGCAAAAACAACAGTAATTGATACAGCTAGTATTTGTGGAAATTTCAATTTTTCTGTCATGAACTTTACAGTTGGGCGTAAAAGTATTGCAAACAATAATGAAATAATCAAAGGTGCAATAACATCACTTGCAAGATAAGTGGCAATTAAAATACACGCGACAATAAAAAAAGACGCACTGATTTTGTAGACATTGGGAAGCGTTAGTTTCTCCATACTTTTTGTAAAATGTGGTTTAATTTAAAGATTAAATTTAGAATATATTTTTTTATTAAATGCGTTAAAATTTGTCAATTTTTTGTAAAATAATTATTTTTAATTGCTTACATGTTTATAAAATAGTAGCTTTATTACAGTTATTCACGTTTAATAAAAAATGATTATGTCAAGTAATGCATCAAACACGATCATTGCTTTATTGGTTGGAGCAGCAGTTGGAGCAGGTTTAGGCTTATTGCTAGCACCAGATAAAGGGACTGAAACAAGAAGAAAAATAAAAGATAAATTAAAAGATGGAAAAGATGGTTTGTCTGAAAAAATTGATGAGATAATTGAAAATTTAAAAGGTAAATTCGATCAGACAGAACAAAAAATCGATGCAACAATTGATGAATTAGTTGCTGAAGGCAAAGAAAAAACAGAAGATATTATTGAAGTACTTGAAGCTAAATTAGCAGCTTTGAAGCGAGAAGTAAGTGGTAATAATTGATAAAAATGGGATTTCAAGATATTAAAGACAATTTAGATCAGATACAAAAAGAATCAAAATCTTATATTGAAAGCAATGTAGCGTATTATAAATTATGGGGCTTCAAAGTAATGATGAAGCTAAGCATGATGATTTTAAAATTTTTCATGATTTTATTATTTGCTTCGTTGTTCATCGTTTTTCTTTCAATTGGTGGTGCAATTCTGATTGGGAATGCACTAGGTAACTCTGCTTATGGTTTCTTAATCATTGCAGGTGTATATTTGTTATTGACACTATTGATCGTTTTATTGAAACCGAAGTTTGTAACAAAGTTGTTATTAAAACGATTTTCTGAAATTTTCTTTAATGACTAATTGATTGCGATATGAAAAAGAAAATTTATTCATCTTACGAAGAAATTGATAAAGAATTAGAAATTCTAAAACTTGAGAGTGAGCTCCATCGCCATAAAGTAATTAAAAGTGTTGAAGATTTAAAAAATAATTTAACGTTTTTAAATCTAGCGCAAGGAGCTTTAGGTCTTGGAAACATTGCTGTAAAACCGATTACTAAAACCATCTTTAGATCTGCTTTGCCTTTTATAATTCAAAAGGCTTACAGCCTATTTAGAAAATAGTTTTATTCATTAATTGCTTTCTCAAGAAAATATCCAAACCAATAACAATCCTCAAATGAATTGTATAAAGGGGCTGGTGCTACACGGATTACATTCGGTTCTCGCCAATCTGCGATTATTCCTTCATTGCTAAGAGCATCAAAAAGTGGCTTTCCTTTTCCATGAATGAGAATTGAAAGCTGCGCACCTCTATATTTTGGATTTTTTGGAGTGATAATTTCAAACGTAACCTTTTCTTTGTTTTTTTCAGAAATTGAGGTGATGACAAATTCTAAATAGGCAGTTAATTTATCACGTTTTTCTCCGATTGCTTCCATTCCAGCTTGATCAAATATATCCAAAGATGCTAAATGAGCTGCCATTCCCAAAACAGGTGCGTTACTCAATTGCCAGCCTTCAGCACCTTTTAGTGGCTTGGAACCAGGCTCCATTAAGAATCTAGCTTCTTTATCGTAACCCCACCAGCCAGTAAAACGAGGTAATTCAGGTTGATCTTCATGTTTTTGATGTACAAATATTCCTGAAACTCCTCCAGGAGAAGAATTTAGATATTTATAGCTACACCAGGCAGCAAAATCGACATTCCATTCATGAAGTTTTAGGTTGATGTTTCCTGCAGCATCGGCTAAATCCCACCCAACAACAGCACCAACTTTATGACCTTCTCCTGTTATTTTTTGAATATCAAATAATTGTCCCGTGTAATAGTTCACACCACCAATCATTATTAAAGCTAATTCATCACCAACTTCATTGATTTTTGCAATAATATCTTCTTCTCTAATCAGATGTTCTCCATCTCTTGGTTTAACTTTTATAAGGTTTTCGTGAACATCTAATTTATGAAATTTAATTTGAGACTCTATTACATACTGATCACTCGGAAAAGCTTTTTCTTCACACAATATTTTGGTTCGTTTACCCTCAGGTCTATAAAATGAAACCATTAGCAAATGTAAATTTGTTGTTAAAGAGTGTGTTATAACAACTTCGGAAGGTAAAGCACCAACGATTTTTGCAGATTTTTCAGACAATAATTCATGATAAGAAAGCCAAGGATTTTGCCCCATAAAATGACCTTCAACTCCATACTTCGCCCATGTATCTAATTCTGTTTGAATATAAGATGCTGTGTTTTTTGGTTGTAATCCTAGAGAATTACCTGTGAAATATCTAATTTGTTTATTATGAAAATTAGGAAAATAAAAATGATCTCTAAATTTTGATAATGAGTCATTTTTATCTTGTTCTTGGGCAAATTCTAAAGTGTTTTCCATATTCTTAAGTAATTGATAAGCTGTCGTAATTTTTATTTTTTAATGAAAGGTAATGTTTGTTTTTGATTCAAAATATTTACCTCTATGAAATACATTCCTGGCTTAAAATTCGGATAATCTAATAAAATAATATTATCTCCTGTTTGACCTTGTATTTTTGATGATTGCAATATCTTACCAGACAAATCGACTGTATTTATGATAACGTTTTCATTCGACTCAAGAGAAAATGATATATTCATTTCACCATTATTGGGATTTGGGTATAATGTAAAGTTATTTAAACTTTCTTTTTTAGCAATTCCTAAAACTAATTCATCTGATTCAGGACCATTATAAATGTTGATATCATCAATATAAAAGTTGTTACCTGCTTTTCCATTGAATTCAAATTTATATCTAAAATTTGATACAAAATATTGATTGAATGCAACTGAATTAAATGGAATGTGAACTGTTTTCCAGTCAGCAGAAGTAGGTGTCCAGTTAGTCGTTTCAATAATATTCGACGACATCGTTAATGCACCTATTGATCGTCTGAAAATCCAATTATCTCCACAGTCTGAAGAAAATAATATTCTAAGCATATCAGCATTCTCAGTTATACTTTTTCTATATGCATATCTAAAAGAAAGTGTTACGTCATTAATTGATTCGTTTGATAAATCAATTGTAGATGAAACCAACGCATCGATGTTTATTCCCGTTTCTCCAAAATTTTGAAGTTTCACTGATTTATTTCCAGTGTGTCCTGCTGTGTTTGTAACTTCAAATTTTGCGTTGTTTCCTGGGTTTTCAACTGACCATTTATTTTGTGAATCAGCTAGCGTGTTATAATCTTCAAAACCTTCAAAGAACGGCAAACTAACTCCTGTTGAAAGAACAGTAATAAATGCTGTTTTTGTTTCAGTGAGCGATGTAGCTCCATTGTTAACAGTTAAAGACACTTCGTATGTTCCTGGGGTATTATATGTTACAGTTGGATTTTGAATACTTGAAGTGGAGGGTGAACCACCTTGAAAAGACCAACTCCATGTCGAAACTGAATTATAACTTTCATCAGTAAATTGAATCGATTCACCTGTACATACTATTGTTTTAATTGTATTAAATTCTGCTTTACAAAGAGGAGGATTGGCGATTGCACCTACTTCATCAAGATTTGAAGTGGACCATAGATTATTTCGACCACCAACATTACTCGTTATTGCAGCTCTCATTCTTGTTGCTTGCCCTTGGGTAAACATTTTTTCACAATATGAGTATTCCATGAAATTTTCAACGTTAGCTAGAGGTCCGCAAGAGTTTTCACTAAGATTACAAGAGGTAGAGCCGATTGTATTTGGAGTGTCAGCTACACCGTCATCCTCATTACAATTACTGGGAACCCCAGGTTCATTTGAATCACCCCATGTGTGCATTAAATTTAACCAATGTCCTACTTCATGAGTTAACGTACCTGATGTGAAGAGAGTTGAAGTTCCTATACTTCCTAAATACGTGTCAATTATCCAAATTGAATTATTGTAAATGTCCGAATTGTTTGGATATTGAGTATAACCTGCAGCACCACCAACATCTTTAGCAACCAAAACGTTCAGGTACTTGTCATGAGGCCAGATTCCCTGATAAACATTATTACCATAAAGTGCAGCCGTCAATTGTGCATCCCCATTATTACCATTTTCACTTAGAACACTTTGTGTTCTTGTAACTCCATTAAAACATGTGCCATTAGGAGCAATAGTAGCAAGTTGAAATTCAATTTCTATATCTGCAGAAATACTTTGAAAAGCTGGTAATACAGAATTTACGCTTGAGTTTAATTTACGAAAATCTTCATTTAGTATTCGAACTGCATCTTTTATTTGAGCATCTGAAATATTTTCTGCTCCACCATTGTGAAGAACATGAAACACAATCGGAATGGTGTATACAACCCCTGATTTTGCTTCAGAATAATTACGTGTTATTTCATTTAAAAGTTGCTGATCACTTTTTATTTGTTGATAAACCTCAGGTGAATTTGTTCTTAATTTCTCTAACCTTGAATGTTGATGGCAATATTCTATTTTTTCTCCTTCTCTTGCATTTTGTGGATTGAATGTATTTTGTGAATGGGATACAAAACAGAGGTAAATGAATAATATGATTATAAATTTTGGCATAAATGAAATTATATTAAAAAGAAAAGTTCACCATTAGTAGGTGAACTTTTCTTTTATCTAAAAAATTATTTTTTAATAAACTGCAAAGTTTTGCTAGAGTTTTCTGTTTTTAGTTGAATTAAGTATACTCCAGATGAGAACTCAGAATTATCAATTAAAACAAGATTCTCTCCAGTGTTTGCATTTAAATGCGTAGACTTTAATTCTTTACCTGTTACATCTAATATTCTTAACGTTACATTTTGATTGTTTTGAACAAAGAATGAAATGTTTACTTCTCCATCATTCGGATTCGGGAATAATGAAACATTTTCAAAATCTTCTTTATTTTCAATTCCTAAAACTATATTATCTGACTCAGGTCCGTTATAGATGTTGATATCGTCAATGTAAAAATTATTTCCATTATTACTCTCAAAAACAAATTTGTATCTAAATCCATTTGTCAAATATTGATTAAATGCAGCTGTATTGAAAGGCATGTGTACTGTTTTCCAGTCTGCAGCGGTTGGCGTCCAGCTGTTTACAGTAGATAAGTTCGATGACATGGTATTAGAATTAAAAGATCTTCTAAACACCCATGTATCGCCACAGTTTGAAGAAAAGAATACTCTAAGCGTTTCGCTATTAGAGTTTTGTCTTTTTCTGTAGGCATATCTGAAAGACAGCGTTACATCATTTAATGATTCGTTTGATAAATCTAGTGTAGATGAAATTAATTCATCAACAAAATCCCCGTTTTGACCGTAATTTTGAAGTTTTACTGATTTTGATCCAGTATGTCCTGCAGTATTTGTAACTTCAAATTTTGCATTGTTTTCTGGATTCGAGATAAACCATTTTCCTTGTGCATCAGCTAAAGTATTATAACTTTCGAATCCTTCGAAAAATGGTAGACTAGCTGTATTGTCTAGGACTGTTATGTAAGCTGTTTTCACTGTGTTACGACTTAAAGAACCTTGTGTAGCTGTTAATGACACTTGATATACACCAGGTGAACTGTATGTTACGCTTGGATTTTGAGAGTTAGATGTACTTGGTGTACCTCCAGGGAAAGACCAAGACCATCCTGTAACTGTATTGTAACTTTGGTCAGAAAATTGTACATTTTGACCAGCACAAATAACTGTTTTGTTAACAGAAAACTCAGCTTTACACAAAGGAGGATTCGCAATTGCCCCAACACTAGTAAGATTCGTTGTAGTCCATATTTCGTTTCTTCTCCCAACAGGGCTTTGGATCGCAGTTCTCATTCTAGAAGCTTGACCAGGAGTAAACATCTTACTACAGTATGAATAATCCATATAGTTTTCTACATTGGCTAGAGGACCACAAGAATTTTCATTTAAATTACAAGATTGAACTCCAATTGTATTTGGTGTATCAGCTACACCATCATCATCACTACAGTTTGATGCTAAACCTGGAGTATTTGAATTCCCCCAAGTATGAGCTAAGTTTAACCAATGACCAACTTCATGAGTCATCGTTCTACTTCTGTATTCATTACTAGTTCCGATTCTACCAACGTAGTTATGTAAAACCCATATTGTATTAGAAAAAACTGGATTTGAACCAAACCATCCATCATTCGGATATTGTGTATAACCTGCAGCTCCTCCAATGTTAGCTGCAACAACAACATTTAAATATTTATTATGAGCCCAAATTCCCTGAGACACATCATTTCCATCAAACACAGCCTGAAGTTGAGCTGAACCACTACTTCCATTGTTTGTTAATGTGCTAACAGTTCTTGTTACACCATTAAAACATTGTCCATTAGGAGCAATCGTTGCTAATTTAAATTCAATTTCAACATCAGCAGGTAAGCCTTGAAAACTAGCATGTACTGTATTTGCATCAGAATTTAATCTTCTATAATCGCGATTCATTACTTCAATAACGTCATAGATTTGTTCGTTAGAAATGTTTTCTTCACCATTAACGTGTAAAATATGGAAAACAACTGGTATCGTGTAAACAGTACCTGCCTTAGCTTCGTTATTTTCTTTTGCAAATTTCTCCAGTTTTCGCTGGTCTTCCATTATGCGTTGATAAGCAGTAGGGTTGTTAATTCTTAGGTTATTAAGTTGTGTGTGTTGGTGACAATATTCTACATTTTCTCCTTCTCTTGCATTTGAAGGGTTGAAAGTATTTTGTCCAATGACTATACCCGATGAAAAAAGCAATGTAGAAATGCCGAGTAACAATTTATTCATAACAATCAGATTATTAACAGTTTCAATTTTTATATGATGACAATTTACAAATAATGTTTTATGAAACGTAAAAAATCTTTAAAAAATACGATTCAGAAGGTCAGAAAAAACAATATTTTTAGATTGAAATTTTCATTTAAATTGGAAATAACTACATTTTAAATTGAAATATCTCTAAGTGAGTATATAATTGCTTCATTATAGGGTTCTGACATTAATTTAGTCAGTTTGAGAACAATTGTTTTTACACTAGTTAATTCTTTTTCGTCATTTAATTTTTTAAAATGTTCAAGAGATGAAAAGTTAGCAGCAGATGCACTTCTTATTGTGTTTTGCATTGGTGTATCTACAACTCCTGGAGCAACACTATATACTTTTATATTTCTGGCCCTTTCTTTTTCTTCTAGATAAATAGTTTGTGAGAACAGATCTAAAGCAGCTTTCGATGCACAATAACTTGCCCATCCGGTTATTGGTTTTTTTCCTGCTCCAGAACTTATGTTTATTATAGTTAATGGTAGTTGTAAGTGGAAATTTTGTAATACATATTGACACAATAAGAGTGGAGCTATTGTGTTTATTTGAATTGTTGACTGTATGTCAGATAATTCTTGTTCACTGATTCTTTCAATATTTCCAATTACGCCAGCATTATTGATAAGAATTAACTCTGTAGCATTTTGGACAATTTCTTTTAAAAATGAAAAATCAGTGGTTTTAGATAGGTCTTTCTTGAAAAAAATAAGATTTTTATCAGGAATCGTGTTATTTCGACCAATTCCAACAACAGTACAATCGCTTATAGTTAAATAGTGCAATGCTAAAGCATGACCAATTCCGGACGAAATACCTGTAATTATTATTGTCATGTCAAAAAAATAAATTCTCTCTTTAACCATAATAAAAATAGTAAAAGAGAGAATTTAAAAATGAATTTATATTAATTATTCAAAGCTTGCTCTAAGTCCTGAATTAAATCTTCGATATCTTCAACTCCAAC
>DAIOWV010000079.1:0-4185 GCA_036758285.1 Taishania sp.
CCTGTCCACCGCCGCCGCCTTGTCCGCCGCCGCCGCCGCCATTACCATAATTTGCAGTACAAGATAAAAATTGTCCTCTTTCACCAGCTCCACTTTGTCCGCCGCCGCCGCCGCCGCCGCCGGTACCATGACTTCCTTGTGTACCTTGTGCGCCAGGTATAAAATACGACGTGAAAGTACCTGGACTTCCAACACCTGTAGCATTCGTTCCTGCGGTACCGATTCCCCCAGCAGCTCCATTTGAACCAATTGTAGCACTACTTCCACAAGCTCCAGGTGAAGTTTGTTGTTGATCACATGTTCCTGCTCCACCACCAGGTGTACCTCCGGCACCACCTGTACCGCCACCTTGAAGACCGGAGCAACCTCTATGAAAATAACCATTGGAGTTAGCATTTCCACCTTTACCTCCATTACCTCCATTGTTTCCCCAACTATTATTTCCTGAGCTTCCTCCAGCTCCTCCTGTTCTTAGATTTGATTCATTTCCCGAATCTCCTTGACCTAATGCTCCATTTGCTCCAACATGACCATTAGCTCCATTGTTTCCAACGTTTCCATTACTGGCATTCCCGCTTGTTATATTGCATCGTGTAATTTCGTAATTGGTGGAATTGTTAATCAACACTCCATAATTAGAAGCACCTCGATTGTTTATATCATAAAGATTGGTTATAGCTGTTGTTGTGAAGTTTAAATCGATTAATTTCCAGTTATTTACTGAGTTTGCCTTAAACCCTGCTCTATGTCGGACACCTGAAATACTTTCTTCACCACTCATTGTAAGAGTTGTTGCACCACCAGTATCAGATGATTTACTCCAAATACCACCACCAATTAGATATCTACCTTCTATTGTTAATCCAGACGATATATTTACAATATTCGTTTCATTATAAGCTCCAACAGCCATTCTAATGTAGTTTCTTGCTGTTGTAACTTTTGATAAACCACCATCTGTACCTGTAATCGTTCTACAAGGATTATTTGGCCCACCACAAGTTGGAGAGTCTGTGCCCGAAGGGGCAATATAAACAAAGTCACAATCCGGGGAACCAACTGAAACTACACAGTTTGATGATGTTGCATTTCCACAAATATCCAGATAAGTAACAGTAATATTATAATTTCCAGATGTTGAAGGGGCAGTCCAGGATGTTGTACTTGTTGAAGTTGAACTAAAAGTTCCTCCATTAGCACTCCACAAATAACCATCGATGTTAGCCACAGCTCCTACAGCTGGTGGTTGAAGTGTTCCCAGATTATGTGTTGAACCTGGTAAAACAGTATTTCCACAAATCCCACTTAATATATTGGGAGGAGTTGCAATTGGGTTCATTGTTACCCTCGAACAATTAGATGTTACAGTATTTGTTGTAAAAGTTGCAGTACCATTACTAGTTATTAGACATCTATATAAACGAGTTCCTGCAAATGGAGGGACATTCAATGTTGCAGCAGTTGCTCCAGCAATATTTGTCCATCCAGTTGCGCCTGAACAGTCTGTGTTGTTGCTCACCTGCCATTGATAAAAACGTCCCATACTTCTTCCACAATTATCATTGTTGACTGCAACTGTTAAAGTAGGGTTAGCCCCTGAAAAACAAACGTCTGTGTTTGCTGCTGGTTGACTCGTAATTATAGGTGCCTCATTATATCCCCAGGAATAACTCCATTGAATTTGATAAGTGCCTGTGGTTCCATCAGATGTACAATTTCTCGAATCTGTAAAAGTGTGTGTCTGGTACGGATTTAATGTACATATATTTGATATTGTTCTTAATGTAGAATATGCCCCACAGTCAGCATCATTTCCTCCACAAATCCAGTTATCTTCTTCATATCCATTAAATTGAAATTGAATAGAGGCTGGTAAATTTGTTGTAGTATTTGCAAATGAATTGCTTATACCTTGCCAACCACAAGCGGCGATATCTTGTCTTGAAGTATTAAAGTTAAAGGTATTTGCCCCCACAATAAAGCGGTTAAACCAAAAAGGGTCAGGTGTTGCGGAACAATCATTACAGCCTGGTTCTGAATAAAATAAATTATTGACGTTTATTTGGTAATTAATACTCTGTCCAAATGTAAAAAAAGTAGCAAATACGATGATGTATGTAATGATTTTTTTCATAATCTAAAAGATTAAATAAGTAGATGTTTTTGAGTGTGTTATATTTTGGATTGGGTGTTTAAATATTTCAACAAGTATAGTAATGTTATAGATAAATCTTTTTCAACTAATTAAGTTGTTATAAATGAATAATTCTAACTTAATTTATTCATTTATAACTCTTTAATGATTGTCAGTTGAATGCTTAAATCCATCCTTAAAATTGTTACAAAGTAGACTTATTTTTTGTAGTTGATGTTTCCATATCTATTCTTTGGAATAGAATATAGCAACGCATATTAGCAATATGGTTACAGATACTTTCATAGATTAATTGATGTTAATTTAGAACGAATTTAATTAAAAAAAGATTATTAAAATGTTAAATAATCAATTAAAATTCACCCAATATTTTTTTGTTTTACTTATTTTCAATAAGCCTCTAATTTAATAGTAATCAACTGAATTTTAGTAGCGTTTGATTGAAATTACTATTTGAAAAAAGTACTATTTCACTTCAATTGTTTTCTCCCATTGTTTTGAAATCAAAAATCCTGATTTATTTCGAATCCCAATAGTTCCTTTAAGTTCTAATTTTCCTTTTTCTTTTGGTGAAAATGAAAGTGAATATGTTCCATCTTCGTTGTATATAATCGCAGCGTCTTTAGGAGAACTAACTGTTATTTCAGGTGTTTGAAATTCATTCATAGCTCCTAAAAATACTTTTACTGTTGACGATGTTCCCGAATTTACTTCATTAGGGCCTTCAACAAAAGAGAATAAAGTATCAAATTGTATTTCACCTGTTGAAACTTTAGACTTCCAATGTACATTGGCTAAAGTTCTACTTTTAAGTATATCTTGTTGGATTACAGATAACAAACTTAAATTTGCAATTAAAGAGGATTTTTGATTATGATTTTCAATTTTAAATGCAGATTCGCTTAATTGTAAATATAAATCAAATAGTAACTGTTTATCTTCTTTGTAATTGTAAGTTTCAACATTCAGAGCTTGCTCTAATTGTGTTTTGAAATCATCTACTGAATCCGTAACTTTAATTGATTTCAAACTTAACTGGTATGAATTGTCACCTATTTTGTAATTTGCACATTCATTAAATATTACGTCTCGAAATTGATAAACTAATTCTAAAAGTTTATCAGCAGTTGAAAATTGAACATTTTGATTCGGATTTATTAAAGTGCTGAAATCGAATTGATTTGGTGAGATTTCATTTTTATTTGTGATTTTATAAGACTTGTTGCCAGATGATTGAAGTAATTCTAACTTCATTTTGTCAATTTCTTGAATTAGTTTAATTGATTCATTATCAATTACCTCCATTTTTGATAATATATACTTTAATTTTTCCTTTTTAGGTAAATAAGTTTGATCATGAGGCATCATTGCAAGTTCTTGTTTAATATCGTATAAATAATAAGTTCCAGTGTAAGCTTGCATTTTATTAATCTCTTGCATTTCTTTCTCCATGAATAGCAACGTTTGGTATTCAGAATTTGTTTCTTGTTTCTCAGTGCAAGACAAACTAATAAATAAAAGTAATATAAAAGTAGATAAAGTAAGTTTCATGTTTTTAGTGTTTTAAAAGAGCAAAGATATTTAATAAATTGATTTTTAAGAATAAATCAAGCTTAAATTTCAACTGATTTAGATTAATTTATTACTTGTAATTCTTACTTTTGAATCATGAAATTAATGAACCAAATTATCCTATTTTTTAAAGAACTTTCATTTGTTTTTTTATTGACTTTTTTGTCTTACTCAGTATTTAGTCAACAAGAATTTTATCCTTTTACATTTAATAATTTAGACGGATTGAGCGATACAGTTGGAAATGAAATTGTGCCACCAGTTTATGATTATTGGAGAATAAGTAAAAATAATAAGCTAATCGTTTTTCGACCAAGATATGATTCAGATGATTTAACTCTTTGTTTTGATGTTACGACTAAAAAAGGGAAAAAATTCAAAACATTTTATGAAGATGAAATAACTATTCAAAATGAAAGTCATCACTTTGTGAATGAGGATAATAATAAATATTTTCA
>DAIOWV010000079.1:4196-9320 GCA_036758285.1 Taishania sp.
TAAACCCAAAGAAGATATTTATGGAGCTGATAATTTAAGTCAACAATACATCATTGCTAAATATTTTGCTAAAGAAGTGGCTGTAAATCGACCAATGCCTTCATTATCAAGCAAAGAAAAATATACCCCTCCTAAACCTGATGAAAATATTGATTACACCTATAACGATTTTATCATTTATAAAAGTAATACTTCTTTGACACCTGTTTTAAAAGTTAAAGCGAAAGTTTATTTTCCACTTTATAAAGATGAAGAAACGTCAAGTTTGGATAGTAATGGGAATATTGTTGTTGAAATCATAACCATTGATTTTAAGGATAGGGCCTTTGACTTCATTTTATTTAAAACAGCAAAAAATGCCTATCAATTATATGATCAAGATTTAAAACTGCTTAAAAAAATTGTTGTTAAACCAAATGATGATGAATTTTTATCTGATGAGGTTTTGTCTCAATGTGAGTTGGTTACCAATAATAAGTTGAGTAGACATTCTAATGGCTATCCATCTGTTGGAATGGGGGGGAGATCAAAACAACCTGAACCAAAATTTATAACGAAAAAAGTAGATGACGACTATTTTCTAATACAGAAAGTAAATAATGAAGAAAAAATAGTTTTTTCATCTCCATATAAAATAAGTTATCAAGGAGGTGGAAAGATTAGAATTGAAAATACAAAAGAAGATAAAGTCAGCTCATTTAAATTTGATGAAAGTTCCTTGAAAATGTTTATTCCTACAAAATATTTAGATCTATTAAAAATTACAATTGAAAAGAATAATTGAAGTTTTAATACTTTGAAGGAATCAAATAATGTGAACAAATAAGTTTAAAACTTGTTTCATTTTAAAGAACTAACTAAATATAATTCATTAACTTTGTGTTTTACAAAAATGCTATGAGCAATCAAGACATTCAAGAGGTAGTAAAAAATATATTTTCAGCTTATTTAGAGCAAAACGGACACAGAAAAACTCCAGAAAGATTTGCAATTCTTGCAGAGATTTACAGTTATCCTGGTCATTTTGATGTAGAAACTCTTTACATTAAAATGAAAAATCAGAATTATCGTGTGTCTCGAGCTACCCTATACAATACAATCGAATTATTATTAGCGTGTAGTCTTGTTAGAAAGCACCAATTTGGGAAAAATATTGCTCAGTTCGAAAAATCACATGGCAATAAACAACACGATCATGTTGTTTTAACTGATTCAGGTGAAGTAATTGAGTTTTGTGACCCTCGTATTCAAACGATTAAAGCAACTATAGAAGAAGTTTTTGGAGTTGAAATTCAACACCACTCACTTTATTTTTATGGAGTTAAGAAAAAAGAATAATTTGTCATCATGAGTTTTAAAGCTGATTTAACAATAGAAGAGAACGTTCTAATAATTAATTTGGAAGGTAAGGTGTTAGAAGATAAGGTTTTGAAGCAACTTCTGAAAGATATTGAAAGTCAGTTATCTCAAGTAAAAGGGAAATTGATTATCAACATTGAAAAGTTGGATTACATTAACTCCACTGGGATAAACTTTTTTATTAAAGCGTTAACTAAGGCTAGAGTTCATAATGGTGATATGATTTTAAGTGGAGCACAAGGAAGCGTGCTAACGATTGTAACAATTTCAAAGATGAATGAAGTTTTTACGATGACTGAAACAGTTCAAGAAGCATTAACAATACATAATTCAAAAAAATGAAAGTAGATGTCCTATTAGGATTGCAATGGGGAGATGAAGGTAAAGGTAAAATTGTCGATGTCTTAACTCCAAAATATGATATAATTGCTAGATTTCAAGGTGGTCCGAATGCAGGTCATACGCTTGAATTTGAAGGGATTAAACATGTGTTACATACGATTCCTTCTGGTATTTTTAGAAAGGATGTGATCAATGTAATTGGAAATGGTGTTGTTATTGATCCAGTGGTCTTTCAAAAAGAATTAGAGAAATTAGCTCCATTTAATATTGATTATGTAAAGACTTTACTTGTGTCAAAAAAAGCACATTTAATTGTTCCAACTCATAAATTAATTGATGCAGCATCTGAACAAGCTAAAGGAAAAAATAAAATTGGCTCAACTTTAAAAGGTATTGGTCCCGCTTATATGGATAAAACAGGGAGAAATGGATTAAGAGTTGGCGATGTTTTTTCTCCAAATTTCAAAGAAAAATATGATGCACTTGTTGAAAAACATTTAGGTATTTTAAAACATTATGAAGGGTTTGAATACAATCTTGATGAATTAGAATCACCTTGGTTTGAAGGAGTTGAAATATTAAAGACTTTAACAGCAATTGATAGTGAGCAGTATCTTAATAATGCGTTGAAATCAGGAAAAAAAGTATTGGCTGAAGGTGCTCAGGGAACTTTATTAGACGTTGACTTTGGAACGTATCCTTTTGTAACTTCTTCAAATACTGTAACAGCTGGTACATGTACTGGTTTGGGAATCGCTCCAACAAGTATTGGAAATGTAATAGGTATTTTTAAAGCTTATTGTACCAGAGTTGGTTCAGGGCCTTTTCCTACTGAATTAAATGATGAAGTAGGTGAGTTTATTCGTCAGGAAGGGCGTGAATTTGGAGCTACAACTGGTAGGCCTCGAAGAACAGGTTGGGTTGATTTACCAGCACTTAAATACGCGATTATGATTAACGGTGTTAGTGAGTTATCAATGATGAAAGCAGATGTTTTGGATAAGTTTGATACGATTAATGTTTGTACTCATTACCTAATTAACGGAGAAAGAGTTGATTATTTACCGTTTGATATTAATGATGTTGAAGTAACTCCAGTCTATGAAGAATTAAAAGGATGGAATACGGATTTAACTAAATTGACTAATTTTCAAGATGCTCCAGTTGAGTTGAAAAATTATGTTTCTTATTTGGAACGAAATTTGGAGGTACCAGTTACTGTTGTGTCTGTTGGTCCAGATAGAATTCAAACTTTGAATACGAAAAATTGATTTCAATTAAAAAAATAGCCAAAAAGATTGCACTTTTATTAAGTGCTTTTTTTTTGTGTGTCCCAGCTTTTTCACAAGTATTTGGAGAATTGTTACCAGGTTCTAGTGCCTTGGTTTATGATGAGAAAAAAGGTGTGCATAAACTTTTAGATGGTGCCAATTTTGTCTATCAAGGAAATACAATGTATTGTGATTCAGCTTATTATTTTGAACGAAATAAAACGATTAGGGCATATGGAAATGTTCATATTCGAAAATCAGATAATGTTAATTTATTTTGTGATTCTCTTTGTTATTTTTCGTCAAACGGATTGGCTACACTTTGGGGAAATGTTCGTGCTACAGATGCCGAATATAGACTAACAACCGATTCAATGACTTATAATACAAGGAATGAGCAAGGTATTTATCGAAATGGGGGAAAGATTGAAAATCAATTCAAAAGAGAAACATTAACCAGTAAAATTGGTTATTTCTACCCTAATTCTAAAAATTTCTTTTTCAGAACGAATGTCGTATATGATTCTGATGAATTAAGTATGACAACTGATTCATTGCAATATCAATACAGTAAGAGTACTTGCTTTTTTTTCGGCCCAACTTGCATTGTAACTGAAGATGCAATTCTTCAAGGTGAAAAAGGTTGGTATAATATGAATACCGAAGCTGGAAGTTTAATTAAAAATGCCCAAATAGATCAAGAGTCAAGAATTATTAAAGGCGATACTTTACTTTATTCTCCTAAAGAAAAAATAGCAGAAGGTTTTGGAAATGTCTATGTATACGACACGATTGATCGAATGGCCTTCTCTGGAAATTATGCTTTGATGAATGATTCGCTCAAATTTTCATTGCTAACAAATGATGCAATGGCGATTAAATATCAAGATAGTGATACAATTCATATTCATGCAGATACACTTTATAATTTAAATGATTCACTGGGTAAAAGGTTAACAACTCTAGGGTATCATGGAGTTAAAATTTTTAGTAAAAATATTCAAGGAATAGGGGATAGTTTATCTTTTGAAAAGGTGAATGGCTTCATTGAATTGTACAAAAAACCGATACTTTGGTCAAATAATGGAGAGCTCAAGGGGGATTCAATGAGGGTTTATTTAGATGATTCACTTATTTATGAAGCTAGAATTTGGGGAAAAGCAACAGCAATAATGGAAGTTGATTCTGGAAATTATTACAATCAAATTGCTGGTAAACATATAAATGCTTTTTTTGAAAATAATGAAGTCAAGATTGCAAAAGTAATTGGTAACGCTCAAACTATTTATTTCCCTCTAGAAGAAGGAGAGGAACAGGTGAAATTAGACTCGATAAAAACATTAAACGATAGTACTGTTATTGATTTGCCAAAGGACTCACTAAATGTTAATGACACCTTATCGAATAATAAGGTTGTCGTAATTAAACGCCTGGGGATGAATCGATTTTATGCATCTGATATAAAAATCTATTTCGATAGTGGAGAAGTGGTAGGGGTGACCTATTATGAGCAACCAGATGGGATTTTTTACCCAATGGATAAAATTGATAAAGAGGAACAATTTGTTCAAAATTTTTCTACAAACTTTATGTTAAGACCAAAATCTATTGAAGATTTATTAAAGGATTAAATACTTACACTTTATTATTCTTTTGAGTATTTGTTTTCATATCATATCATGATAGAATCGATTCTCGTATATCAAACATTGTTTTATTGAAATATCCTTTACATAAGTGAGCCATCTAAATTCTTTGGAAGTGTTTTCCTTTTATAATCAATTATGACTTTTATTTAAAAGTATCTGTATTCATTGATGATATTTTTTCTATTTAAATGCATTAAAGTATTGTAAATCAATGAAAATATTTCTTGCACGAAATACGATAGTTATCTTTTTTGATGTGAATTCAGGAAACTCTCATCATCTAGAAAAAGCTGTAAAGAAGAAATAATAGTCATACTCAATCGTTTTTTCGACAACTATGAAATTTCATACTAAGTTTAATTAATATTTGAAAATTTTCTAATATAATTGTGAATACTCGTTTTTATCAAACACTAAGTCTAGTAAGACCAATCATTCGATTTAAACAATTTCCTCCTTTTATTTCAACACATTAACATTTCCATTAATTCTTTCTCTTTTAC
>DAIOWV010000080.1:0-8989 GCA_036758285.1 Taishania sp.
AGTGATTTAGTTGTGAATTATTTTTTATTATAACTACTAAATTGAACCAATCATTCAATAAAAAATAATTCACAACTAAATCACTCTAAAAAAAACAATTAACACCCTATATTTAAACACATTAAACAATAATTGTTTCATATTTTATAAAACTTTTTTATAAAATATATTTTTATTTGTCACTTTTTTGAAGCTCATGACACTTACCTTTATGAGCAGACTATATGAGTAATAAAAAGAAAAAAGAATTCATGTCCTTATACAATCCCGTTCATAGTCGTTTTGAACGGTTTTGTAAAGCGCGCGTTTATGGGGAAATGGATTTTAGAGATCTAATGCAAGAGACGGTTGTTGTAGCTTTTGAAAAATTTGATGAAATAAGAAATACGGATACTTTTTTAAACTTCTTATTCGGGATTAGTATACGCATATTATCTAATTCAAATCGAAAAATTAAAGAAGAAAGATTAACACCCTCAATTGAAGTTACTTACAATCAAAATTCGACAGTTGATAAGAAATTAGAAATTGATGATTTATATCAAGCATTGGCAAAACTTCCTGACAATCAAAAGGAGGCATTGATTTTATTCGAAATATCAGGCTTTTCAATAAGAGAAATAGCAATTCTTCAAGAAAATACTGAAGATGCTGTTAAGAAACGATTATCTCGAGGGAGGCAAGAACTAGCAAAATTATTAATGGATACTCCAATAGTTGCTTAAAAGAAGATGGATATGTCAAAAGAAGATAAAATAATCAACTCACTTTTCGATCAAGCTCGAAATGAAAAGCTTGAAACAAGTGCATCCGACATCCAGAAATGGATTGGATATGTAACACTTGGAACTATCATCGCTGGTTTGCTCACAAAAATTAAATTATTAATTACAAAATCAGCAATTATGTATTCTTCAGTTATATTAGCATTAGGAATAGGAATTGGTTCTTATTTCATATACGGAAAAGAAGGAAGCCAACCAAAAGCTCCGTCTGATAAAAGCAATAAAAGCTATAGTACAGAAAAAGAAATAAAGTTAGAAAATGAAATTTTACCTCTTGATTCTGATCAATTAGCAAATCATCCGAAAACTACACGTCAAAATGATGTAATTGTTGAGAACAATGAAGATGAAAAATTATTTGAACCTACTTCATTCCCTTTCAACCTACCTATACAACAACCACCTTTTTTGTCAGAGTTGCCCAAATCAATTTCAGTAAATAACAATTCTGATGAAACAAATTATGGTCCATTTAGTGCCTTAAACATTTACGGAGCTGTTGAAGTAGTAATCTCACAAGGAGAGAAAGAATCTGTTAGAATTGAAGGTGATGAAGTAGGAAAAAGTATTCTCGTAATCAAAAACAATAAAAAGACTTTAGAAGTATACACAGAAAATAAAAAGAATCTGAAAATTTCATCTTTTAAACTTATTGTTTACATCACCATTAACAATTTGACTGAAATAGAATGTTCTGGAGCATCGGATTTAAAATCCACAGGTGAATTAAATTTTGATAATATTAAATTATCATTTTCTGGAGCCTCTGATATCAATCTAACGCTTAATGCTCAAACTATTGATTTATCAATTTCTGGAGCTTCCGATGCAAAATTGAACATAAAAGCACAAAAAATTAAAGCAGATGTTTATGGTGCTAGTGATGTTGTTTTAGCGGGTTCCGTACCATTACTAGAATTAATCAGTAGTGGTGCAAGTGATGTGAAAGCAGAAAAATTAGATGTACAAGATGGAAACATCTCTTGCCTTGGTGCAAGTGTAACGAAAGTTAGGGTAAGTGATAACATCAATATAGATGTTTCTGGGGCTAGTGACCTTACAATAAAAGGGAATCCCAAAATTGGCACAAAGTCGGTGACAGGTGCTTCAAAAGTTAGGCAATTTTAACGAAAGTTGTATTCATAAGTCAGTCGAAAGAGGTGCTACCAATGGCACCTCTTTTTATTAAGAATAAGTGCACTTATAGAAATATTTCATTCAAATATCAAAAATAATACTACATTTGCTACGTCTGATTCAGAAATAGACGTTTACTCATTTGCTATTAATTGTAAAATCGTTATAATCTTAAAAAAGAATGAATACACCAACAAATTTGAAATACACAAAGGACCACGAATGGGTTCGTATTGAGGGAGACACTGTAGTAGTAGGAATTACTGAATTTGCTCAAGGCGAATTAGGTGATATTGTTTATGTGGAAGTTGAAACTGAAGGAGAAACTTTAGAGCAAAATGAGGTTTTTGGAACTGTTGAAGCTGTTAAAACAGTATCTGATTTGTTCTTACCTATCACAGGTGAAATCACTGAGTTCAATACTAATTTGGAGGCAAATCCTGAGTTGGTTAATTCAGATCCTTATGGTGAAGGTTGGATTATTAAACTTAAAATTTCAGACGCTTCTCAACTTGAAGGTTTACTTGATGCTGAAGGTTACAAAGCTGTAATTGGTTAATTAACATTCAAAATAATTTAGCGGGGCATTTTTTAATGTCCCGTTTTTTATTTTTTGACTTTCAATAAAGTTACCTCTGGTTGAGGCGGAAATCCTTCTCGTATTATTGACTTACTTTTTTCATCAAGCAACAACCTATCACTTTCATTTTCCTTTTCAAAGTAAACATCAATAATATATTGTTTTTTATTCTTTGAAATCACCTGGTAATCTCCACTCCTCGCTAATTTATCCAACTTATATTCAATAAAATTTGATTGTAAATTAAGTTGTATTGACACACCTGAAACTTCAAATACAGATGTATCAGACAAAATAGAATAAGCAGGAATATAACCTTCATACAAACCTAAATTTTTCTTTTTAATCTCTTGAGAAAGTGATTGAAATGATACAAGGATGAAAGTAAACAAGGTAAAACGATTCATTTTTTACTTTTTAGATTGATTTACAAGCTTTTTTAACTGTTGAAAAGACTTTTGGTTCAACTCACTATAAAAAGCTTGTTGAATCTTATTTTTTTCTTGCGTACTCAGATGCCAAGATAATGAAATCTGATCATTCACTTTTTCTCTTAAATTAAAATTAAGTCAACCGAAAATGGTAATTGTTGTGTTCCTATTTTAAACAATTGCTCCTGATCAAAGTCTTGTGTTCGAGGGAAATTTGAGTACATATTTGAAAAAGGCATTGTTAGTTTATTACTCAATGATACCTTTTGATACTTGATGTTATCCAATACTTTTTTAGTATCCCTTATCTGAATAACAATCACACCTGAAGTATTCTCTTTTATCCAATCTTGTAAATGATACAATAATTCCATCGATATTTTACCTCCATAATTATCACGAATACCTGCATCCATCAATTGTACTTCTGGTATTGTAGGCAACGTAACCATCGGAGTGACAAAAGGAAAAGTAGCACTGGATCGCAAAGCTGTTGAAAATCGTAAGTTTTGAGGATTAATGTCTTTAAAAAACGATTGATAATCAATGTTTTCATAGGTGCTGAACATCGTTTGTGAAGCTAGAGATTGCGCTGTTAAAAAACATAACGATTGAGAACTAATTATCAACCTTCTACCATCATTAACAATTGTTGGCGTTAAAATCATCATTGGAATTTTAGCAGACATCTCATACTCTTTGTAATATCCTAAATTATGATCTAAAACATAATCCGTATTTGAATGTAATTGTTCTTCAAAAGCTTGTCCTCTATCTTTCGGATATTCATATCCTCCATATTCGAAATTTGAAAATCTGAAGAAAATATCTCTAGTTGATGCCGAAAAACTAAGTTTATTCAACATATCCATTCCTAATTTCTCATAATATTCATTTGAATATATTGATTGAATTTCTGATTTTTCAGCTCTCAAACATAATTCACGAAAATAGCTTGCTCCGACCAAACCACCAGAAGCACCAGTATATAAATGAATGTTTTTCTTTAATTTGCCATTAAACTCCTGATCCAGTTTTTGTAAAGTACTAAATGTCCACAGTGCACTTCTCAAACCTCCTCCCGATGAATTTATCAATATTAATTTTGGACGCTCCTCCCCTGTTTGCTTTTTCCAATTTTCCAACAATTCAATGTAGTTTGCATAAGAATCAGACGTACTCTTATCGGATTCACTTTCAGCATTTTTAATAATTGAACGAATTGAATAATTTGGTCTATGTTCTGCAGAATAATCTAATCCGTAAGCAAAATTTTTATACGAAAAAAAGCGACTATTCACACTTAAATAATTCATCAGAAAAAGCCCACTTATAAAAACTAAAAACGTCCACTTTCTAAACCATGTTTGCAACACTGAATAGAGCATGAAGATCAATGTAATCAACAACACAACACTCATTGCTGCTGGTAATTCGAAAAAACTTGTATCTGGGAAAAGACTTAAACCAACAAATGACAAAACCGTAAGTAATTCAAATACAGATGTGTTAATTCGATTTCTTAACAAAACCTTCTGTACTATTTCATCATCGATGTGACTAATTGGTCTACTCAAATATATTTTCAACCCTTTACCAAAGTATAAATACCGTTGACTTGTCTTTGCAAAAATACGGTGATATGATTGTCCTTCTTTCTTTCTAAAAACAGTTTTATAAGGATAACTCTCTTCTTCATCTTCAATTAAATTAATGATTCGAAAGCGAATTGAAAAAACTGGAAAAAAGTATATTAATGAAAAGAACACAAATAGCATTACCCCAACAACAAAGGAAATAACATACATAAAAACAACCCAAGGTTCAGCATATTCCTCTTTCCATTGATAAATAACCATTTTCAAAATGTAAAGCAAGAAAAATGAAAGTGGCAATATCGAGTTGTTTTTGCAAAATCTAAAAAAAGGCTTTTTTACAAATGATAAAAAAGGAAATCTTCTTCCTAATTTACTATATGAATAGGAGTTAAAAGCCATCATTAGTCCACCAAAACCAAACCCTAACAATCCAAAAGACCAATTAGAAACCTTCCCTAAATATTCAGGTGAAAAAAATAAAATAGGTAACCCAAATCGTTCACCGATATTCCCTGTAATTATTAAAAAAAATAAAAGCCAAGCAAGAAGTCCAGGAAGATTATGTTTAAAATGAGCTACAACCAGTTGAAACGGAAAAAAAGACCGAAAAAAATCAATAATATTAACTCGAAAGACTTCCATAAGTTTTTCTAAAATAGGAAAAAAAGTAACTTAATTTAATTTTTTAAATAAAATCAGAAAGAAAAAGAAAACAAACAAAAATATTACCCCTATATAAAATTTTTTCTTCTGTCCATCATCCACAAATCCTCTTTTTTGAATTCGTTCACTCTCATTTAATTCTTGAGTAAGAACTTTATCCAGTGAAGAAATCTCTTTATCAACTTTTTTTTGATTATTTGTAGCTATTTCAAGTTCTTTATCTATTGTTTTTAAATCGTATTCTTGTCCCAATATTAAATAAACTTCCTTTAAAGCATCTAATAATTCAATTTCATTCATATATTTTTTATTCTTCTTAGCAATAGCCAAACCTTCTTTATAAGAAGAAATTGCTTCTTTATATTTGTTTTGTTCGAACAAGATCCCTCCATAATTTAAATAGCCATCGCATACGCTTGGTACATTTTTAATATTCTTTCGTATCTCTAAGGCTTTAAAGAAAAACTCTTCACTTTTAATCAAATCTTTTTTTAAGAATTGAACAATTCCAATATTAGTATACCCATTTGCTTTCCAAATTGGATCTTGTAATTCTTCTGCAAATCGATAACACTGTTCGAAATAAAATGTCGCTTTTTCGTACTGGTTCATTTCTAAATAAATGCTCCCTATAACCGCATATGCATTCGAAATAAAATTTCTAAAATTGATTTTTAAAAGCCAATCTTTGTACTCTTCCGCTATATCAAGTGCTAAACCATATTCTCCTAATTCTTTATAGGTTTGAGCGAGATTGAGTAACGCTACTTTCGCAATTGATTCATCAGATGTCAACTTTCCATATTCAAGTGATTTTTTAAACCACTTACATGCCTCATTATAAGTTCCGGTGTAATGATATGCTACTCCGATTGCATTCAATACTCTAGTAGACATATTATAATTCTTTACTGATACAAAATAATTATTCGATTCTCGGAACAATTCTACCCCTCTCGATTCTTTACCTGTTCGAACATAATACTCTCCCAGAATAAAATAAGAATATGCAATTCCTTTTTGACTAATGCTTTTATTTGAAAATACTAATAATTTTTTTCCCGTTAATCCCAATGAATCAATATCAGTAAGTAGGTAATCCTTAGCCAATTCATCAGCCATTCGACATTTAACATTTATATCTGTCGCATCAATAAAATCTTGAAATTTATTAGCAAATGTATGGAAACCTATAAAAGCAAATGCAAAAAAATTAAGCCATAATTTACTGAGAGACAAACTTCTTATCATGTTTCGACACTATCTAGTTGCAAGGATACATAACAATCGTTATTTTTGCAAGAAAAAAATATGGCAAACGCATTTTTCAATGTTCCTGTTCCAATTAATGAACCTGTTCGTCCTTACGTTCCTGGTTCTGGTGAACATACAAATCTTATTAATAAATATAAGGAGTTGTACAATCAGAATAACATAGATATTCCGATGTATATTGGAGGAAAAGAAGTCAGAACAAATGACAATCCAACGATTACTCCGCCTCATGATCACCAACATGTAGTTGGAAAATACAATAGAGGTAATGAAAAGCACGTTGAAGAAGCAATAAAAGCAGCAATGGATGCTAGAGAAGAATGGGCAAACACTCCTTGGGAGCAAAGAGCTGCTGTTTTCTTGAGAGCTGCAGAATTATTAGCTGGACCATTTAGAGATAAGATGAACGCTGCTACAATGTTAGCACAATCAAAAAATGTTTTTCAAGCTGAAATTGACGCTGCTTGTGAAATGATTGATTTTTTCCGTTTCAACGTACAATATTTAACGGATGTATATAAAGATCAACCGATTTCATCTCCTGGAATCTGGAACAGACTGGAATACAGACCACTAGAAGGGTTTGTTTACGCATTGACTCCGTTTAATTTCACTTCTATCTGTGCCAATTTATGTGCTGCACCTGCTATGATGGGAAATGTTGTCGTTTGGAAACCTTCTGATACTCAAATTTATTCTGCTAATGTAATAATGGAATTATTTAAAGCCGCTGGATTACCTGATGGTGTTATCAACATGGTAACAGTAGATGGTCCAACTGCTGGAGATATTATTTTTAAACACAGAGATTTTGGAGGTTTACATTTTACAGGATCTACTCAAGTGTTTAGATTATTATGGAAAAAAATAGGTGAAAATTTAGAAAATTATAAATCATACCCTCGAATTGTTGGAGAAACAGGTGGTAAAGACTTTGTAATGGTTCACAAATCTGCAGTTGCTTCTGAAGTAGCTACAGCTCTTTCTAGAGGAGCATTCGAATATCAAGGGCAAAAATGTTCTGCAGCTTCAAGGGCTTATGTTCCAACAAATCTTTGGGAAGAAACAAAAAGAATCTTAATTGAACAAGTTTCTTCGATGAAAATGGGATCTCCTGAAGATACTTCAAACTTTATAAATGCAGTAATTGACAATAGAGCTTTTGCAAAAATTAAATCGTTCATCGATTATGCAAAAAATGCTTCAGATGCTGAAATTATTGTTGGAGGAAATTATGACGATTCAAAAGGTTATTTCATTGAACCAACAGTAATTGTTACAACAAATCCGAAGTTTAAGACGATGGAAGAGGAGATTTTTGGACCAGTTCTAACTATTTATGTATACGATGAAAATAAATTCGAAGAAACGCTGCGTTTAGTTGATGAAACTTCTGAGTATGCTCTTACAGGTTCAATCATGGCTACAGATCGTTATGCGATCAATCTAGCTACTGATTTACTTCGTAATGCTGCTGGAAACTTTTACATTAATGACAAACCGACAGGAGCTGTTGTTGGTCAACAACCATTTGGTGGAGCCAGAGGTTCTGGAACAAATGACAAAGCTGGTGCTGCGATGAACTTAATGCGTTGGGTATCTGTTCGAACAATTAAAGAAACGTTTGTAACGCCAACTGATTATCGTTATCCTTTTCTTGGATAAGAAGAATATTCTATAATTAGACAAATCCCATTTCAATTTTGAAGTGGGATTTTTTTATGACCTCATTCTAGATAATTAGCACAAAAAAATCCCGATTCTATAAGAGAACCGGGATTTTGAAAACTTCAAAAGAAGAATATTATATTCCAAAAGCAGCTTTTACTTTATCTACATAGTCTAATTTCTCCCATGTAAACAATTCTACTTCTCTTTCAATTTTTGTTCCGTCTGGGCTAACAAATGATTTTGTAACAACCTCATTCTTACGTCCCATATGTCCATATGCCGCAGTTTCAGAATAAATTGGATTTCTCAATTTCAAGCGTTGCTCAATAAAATAAGGACGCATATCAAAAATTTGTCCTAATTTTTTAGCAATTTCACCATCTGTCAAACCAACTTTTGAAGTTCCGTAAGTGTCAACAAATAAACCACAAGGTTCAGCAACACCAATAGCATAAGATACTTGAACCAAAATCTCATCAGCTAATCCAGCTGCAACAACATTTTTTGCAATATGTCTTGTAGCATAAGCTGCAGAACGGTCAACTTTTGATGGATCTTTTCCTGAAAAAGCACCACCTCCATGAGCAGCTTTACCACCATAAGTATCAACTATTATCTTGCGACCGGTCAGACCTGTATCGCCTGTGGGACCTCCAATAACAAACTTTCCTGTTGGATTTACAAAATATTTTATATCTCCTTCAAATAGTTTAAGGATATCTTTTCGACGTTTATATTGAGCCTGTACGCGAGGAATAAGTATAGTTCGAATATCTGTTTCTATGCGTGAGCGCATTCTCTCATCTGCTTCAAGTGCTGCCTCTTTAGTGTCTTTTCGAGGTTTCTCAA
>DAIOWV010000081.1:0-8776 GCA_036758285.1 Taishania sp.
TCTTCCCTTGCGAACTAATTGTTGGATAGTTGGCATAAAATACTCTTAATTTTTAAAAATAAATAATTACCCCAAACGCACTTTGGGGGGTGCAAATATATGACATTAATTTTACAAAACAAGTAGTTATGAAAAAAATATTGAGAATTAATACAAAATGATTTTTTGCAAATCGGTGATAGTGAAAATTTAATTCTCTTTAAAATAAAAACTCCCAATCAAGAGAAAGGGAGTTTCAAATATAACTAATTTATTTCTAAATTACCAAACCAATGGTGTTGCTTCTAACGGAAACAAATACCTTTTTTCATCATCGACTGAAAGATTGGTAATCAAATAAGGGTTCACTCGTCCAGTAGTACCTTCTTCCGGAATAGCTGGCAAATCTTCTCGAAATTTCAAGACAATTACCTGCCCTGCATGTGTTCCAACAACCAATCGATTTCTGTCAACAGAAAAATCCATACTCATAATGGTTGAACCTACATGTATGTATAACGGTGGATTGCTATGTCCCCACTTAATCCAGATATACCCATCGTTGCATCCCAAAAAGAATCCCATTCCAGATTCAATCATACTGAACACCCACTTCTGATCATCAACAACAAATAGTGCGTCACTGTCCAAATCCCATCCGGATGCTTCCAGCCCCTCAATCTGATCTACATAAACTCCTAATGTTCCACTTTGTCTAAAATGACACGAACCAAGCGCCAAAAGTGGTCCAACATCATGTCGGTAGTTGAAACAAGCAATATTCGGGTATTCCGATCTCCCATAAATACTGGCAGTTTGCTCAAAAACACCATTCTTTTTTGAATAAACTATATGACTAGAATCCTGAGATCCTACAGCAATATAATTATCATCAGGAGAAATAGCTGCGTGAGGATAATCTAAAAACTTGTAATCAGGGGAAGTTCCAGCAGACTCCTCTTCCCTACCCAAAATGGAATTTGCAAAATGAACGGCGTCATTCAAATAAGCATGAACTTCCAAAAATGGCCAAATAAGAAAATCGTGCAATTCCAATAACTCTTCAAGCGTTTTTTCTATTTCTTCATTGGATTCTTTGTTATTCAATTGATGAAGCGAATACGCCTTATAATACAACAATCGCATTTTATCTTCCTTGTGTCCTTCAGCAATTCCTTCTTCAAGTACTTTATTAACTTCAATCACACTATTTTTCCAATCATGATTCAGATGCATGTGATTCAAAACTGCCATTTTCTGAATCAAAGCAGAAACCTCAAGATCACTTATATAAGGTGTTTGAATTTCATTTCCTTCTTTGTCATAATAATATTCCTCTACACAAAATCCACCCTTCACCACTTGGACAGTTTCATAAACATCCTCACCAGCCTTTTGATAAGGATAGTGTTCTTGCGTTGGATTTTGACTTCGGAACCAACTAATGCGGTCAACAGGTTGCCCGTTCAAATAAGTTCCTTTTCTTGAAGGTGTTCCATCGGGATGAAAGCGTGTAAATGAAAAAGCCTGACCATCTTCGCCATGATAGTTTGTTTCGCAACAAAGATGTCCATTTGGGGCAAGCCACCACTTCCAATTACCAACAGGATGTCCTTGTGCATTTTTTTCTCCTATTTCCCATTCGTTTTCTGCGGCATTCCATTTTGCTTCTGCTGGAACCGTTGCTGGTCTCTCTGGCCCTTCATTTCCATACTCTTCCGTTTGAACTTCTGGTAATCCTCCGTGAATAATGGTTGAACCATTTTCATCAATTAAAAAGATACCATAATGTGTAACCAACACTATTTGATCTCCCGATTTGAAAACTTCAACACTATCAAAAAGTAAATCATCAAGTGAAAATCCATCCGGTAAAGCAAGTATTTTTGTTACAGTTCCGTCCCAACCTTCATGCAAGGTAATTTTATCGGAATAAACTTTGGCATAATATTTTTTATCAAGACTTGCTCCAAAACCAATGACTTCTTCTACTAATGAAAGTTGATCTCCATTTATTAAATAAACACCTTGCTCTTGTGCATAAGTCCCGAATTTTGCAAGAATCCGTCCATCGGAGAGGTAAGCGACTTTTCGAATTTGCTCCCATCGGTATTCCTGACGCAAGACATCCATCAATGGATCATTATCAGGCGGAAATAAATCTCTAAATTCCTGCTGTTTTCCTTCACGATTGAAGACTTCAAGTTGTTCAAGAACATACTCTGCCATATCTGAACGCGTTTCTTCAGGACAATCTTCTTCGGGTTGTACTTTTTCAATGTAAATCTTATCAATCCAATTATTGATTGCTGATTTGACTTCTTTTCCTTCTTCAATCCATCTCTTAGATGCATTTACGATTTGTTCTTCCATAATAGTTAGTTTTAATTAAATTCGAATTTAATGAGTATCAATCTCCTTAAAAAAGTTTACATGAAGAATTTCAAATTTGATATGGAATCAAAAAAACTGAAAAATTTGTAGTAAACGCAATAGGCTTGATTGTGTAAAAGAAAAAAGGAGATTGCAAAAATTTACAATCTCCTTTCCATTTATTTTTTATTTTCTATACATCACTGATTTAACAGCTTTGACAATTCGATCTACATTTGGTAAAGCCTCATCAATTAGAGTTGGTGAAAATGCAAATGGTGTATCTGTTTGTGTTACACGTTGCACTGGCGCATCTAAATAATCAAATGCATATCGTTGTAAATGGTAGGCAATTTCAGAAGAAATTGAAGCCAATGGCCAAGATTCTTCCACTACTACACAACGATTTGTTTTTTTAACTGATTCAACAACTGCAGCATAGTCAATTGGTCGAATAGTTCTCAAATCGATGATTTCCACTTCGATTCCATCTTTTGCAAGTACATCTGCAGCTTCTTGTGCTACTTTAATGATCTTACCAAAAGACACAATTGTTACATCTTTACCTTTTCTTTTTGTATCAGCAACACCGATTGGAATAATGTATTCACCTTCTGGAATTTCACCTTTATCACCATACATTTTTTCAGATTCCAGAAAAACAACAGGGTCGTTATCTCTAATTGCTGCTTTTAACAAACCTTTTGCATCATAAGGATTTGAAGGAGTAATTACTTTCAATCCAGGGACATGCGCATAAAATGCTTCAAAACTTTGAGAGTGCGTTGCTGCCAATTGCCCTGCAGTACCGTTTCCACCACGGAAAACGATTGGACAACCATACTGTCCACCAGACATTTGCAACATTTTTGCTGCACTGTTAATAATTTGGTCAGCTGCCAAGATAGCAAAGTTCCAAGTCATAAATTCAACAATTGGACGCAAACCATTCATGGAAGCACCAACCGCAATACCAGCAAAACCTAGCTCTGCAATTGGAGTATCTATTATTCGTTTTGGGCCAAATTCATCTAACATACCTTGTGACACCTTATAAGCACCATTGTATTCAGCAACCTCCTCTCCCATCAAGAAAACACCTTGATCTCTTCTCATTTCTTCAGACATTGCTTCACGCAGTGCCTCTCTAAATTGTACTGTCTTCATATCAATTCTCAATGTTTTTTTCTACACAGAAACTTGCCCAAAGATAATCAATAGTTCAGAATAGTAATATAAAAATTCATTTTAGCACAAAATAGTGTCCTATCATTTTATCAAAAACATCTCATAATTGTAGGAATAATACCAAAATATTTACCACGGTAACAATTGTTAACAATTCCATAACATAAGGGAAGAAACTTAATATCTAATTTTGCTCTCTAATCCCCCCCTACATACTATTATAGAATAGATAAAACGCATAATTAATTTTATTCATCCACATAAAAATGAATAGAATTAGAAGTTAAACAATATAAATTTCAACGATGATTTCAAATAATAAATTAAGATTCTTTGCATTCTTACTTTTCTCATTGGTAATTACTTTTAGTTCGAAGTCCTTAATTGCACAAGCTGGTGGTCAACCTTTTTATTCTGGAACGGTTGTGCTGAATGGCGGTGTAAATGTAAGAGTTGACATCATTGACATTGTAAAAACATGCAATTCTTGGGGATTTCATTATGGTTTTGTAGTTCGTATACGATCTAATTCAACGAACAATTCCACTTACAATATTACATACAACATCTATATAACAAGCTCTACGAGACAAGGAGAAGCATATGGGGGAGCATTTCAATTAAGAAGTACAAGTGAAGACAATACTTACACTGTTTTCAACAATGGGTTTCAGGTAAACTGTACTAGTGGTAATTCTCAGCAATGTATCAACATGTGTAATAATTTTAGTGTTGTTGATGCAAACCCTACAAATTTTAGAATCAACTACTGGGGGAGTTCAAATGGAAATGCTAATGGAAATCTAGTGACTCCTTTAAACATTAACTTGACAGCCTTTAAGATTTTTAATCAAAATAAAACAAATATTGTTGAATGGAAGGTTGACAAAAGTGGTGAAAAAGAAATTGATTACTATATCGTTAATCATTCAAAAGACGGAAATGAATGGAGAGAAGTAGAGCAAATTCAAAAATCATCTATGTCAGTTTATCAAAGTATTGACAGATTGTATGATATTGAAAATTACTATAAAGTTCAATCTGTTAATTATGATGGGGAAATCAAAGACTTAAAAATTGGATACATCAAAAATGACAAGTTAAATTTAAGCTATAAGCTTTACGATATCTTGGGTAATGAAGTGAATGAATATCATAGAGGTCTTACCCTGAAAAGATATAGTAATGGAGAGGTAGAAAAAATTTACCTATGACCCACTTTATGGATTATAATTTTTCAATAATTTAAAAAATGTTATCCTAATTCCCATTTCTTTCCAGATTTAATGATTTACATTTGTTCATTATGAAGATTTTAATCATTGAAGATGAACCACAATTAATGGAAGTGATTTCAACTTCATTAAAAAAAGAATTTTACATCATTGAAACTGCCAGCAATTATCTTTCTGCTTCTGAAAAAATTGCTATGTATGAATATGATTGTATTTTATTGGATATAAATCTACCTGACGGAAATGGTTTAGACCTACTTACAGAACTTGATTATTCTGAAAAAACTGGAAATGTGATTATTATTTCCGCAAGAGATTCATTAGATGATAAATTAAAAGGATTAGAACTTGGAGCTGATGACTATCTCACAAAACCATTTCATTTAGCAGAATTAAATGCTCGAATTAAAGCTGTTGTCCGTAGAAAGCAATTAAATGGGAAATATTTCATTGATATTGAAAATACGACAATAAATATCAAAGAAAGAACACTAACTGTCAACCAGAATTTAATTGCACTGAATCGAAAAGAATTTGATATCCTTAATTATTTTATGGTAAATCCCAATCGACTGATAACAAAATCAACGTTAGCAGAACATGTTTGGGGTGATCAATTTGATGAGGCAGATAATTTTGATTTCATCTATTATCAAATTAAAAATTTAAGGAAAAAACTAATAGAATCACAAGCTGAAATCGAAATTGAATCAATTTATGGTGTTGGTTATAAATTGGTTGTAAAATGAAATTACTCAATCAATCCTTTAAGTATCTATCATCAATTTTATTATTGATCGTAACAGTTTGGTCTGTTGTCTTTTATTTCAGCATGCTGAATGAAATAAAAAGTAGTATAGATGAAGGATTGGAAAATCATAAACGTCTAATAATTGACAAAGCTGATTCGGATTCAACTATTGTCCAACAAGATCATTTTGATGAACGAAATTATTCAATTCGTGAAATTGAGAAATCCATTGCATTAAAAATGAAAAACAAATACGTTGACACACTTGTATATATGCAAGATGATGACGACGAAGAGATGGAGTTGGAGCCTGTAAGAATGTTGACAACTGCATTTGAAAACAGTGGGATTTATTATGAATTAAAAATCATTAACCCGATATTAGAAGAGGATGATTTGGTCAAAGATTTATTCATCTTTGTAGTTTTACTTTATATTGTACTTGTAATAAGTATTATTGTTGTGAATAACATCGTTTTAAGAAAACTATGGAAACCATTCTATGATTTGTTAGAACAACTTCAAAATTTCAGGTTAGGAAAAAACAAAACTTATCCAAAAATCACAACACAAACGAAAGAATTTAATGATTTAAATGACACTGTGAATGCATTGTTAAAGAATAGCGATGAAATATTTGATCAACAAAAACAATTCATTGGAAATGCCTCACATGAACTTCAAACACCGTTGGCAATTGTTACAAGTAAACTTGAACTTCTTTTAGAAAAGGAAAATTTAAACAAAGAGGAAGCTGAAAATATCGTAGAAGTTTTAGGATTAATTGAACGAATGACGAAATTAAACAAATCGTTATTGTTATTAGCTAAAATCGAAAATAAACAGTTCTTAAATAATCAGAATATCTCACTAAATAATATCTGTCGTCAAGTAATTGAAGATTTTGAAGATTTAGTTCAATTTAAAGGAATAAATATCAATTACATTGAACATCAATCATTGACAATCAACATTGATCCAGCTTTAGCGATAATAATTATTACTAATTTGATTAAAAATGCAATTGTACACACCAAAAAAGCTGGTGAGATTCAAGTTGAATTAAGAAATAATAAATTAATCATTTCAAATTCAGGGGAAACAGAATTATCAAAAGAAAAGATGTTTGAACGTTTCAACAAGCGATCAGATAACGCATCAGGAACGGGATTAGGTTTGTCGATTGTACATGCTATTTGTCAACTATACAATTTCAATATTTCTTATCAATTCACTTCAAATAATCATCATTTCGTAATTCATTTTTAAATTCCCAAATCTTTCCCATTTCATGCAATTAATTTGTTGTATGAAAAATTCAAACAACACTCTTGGGATTATTATTTGGGGATTATTACTACCGTTTATTAGTATTTCTCAAAATGGAAATTCACTTCCAGCAAAAGTTTCACATATTGAGCCTTTATATATCGATTTGGCTCGGGATTTAGGAGCAAGAAAAGGAGAAAAAGAAATAAACATTGGTGCTGATTTTTCTTCGGTAAAAAATCAAAAAAAATACCTTTTATTAGCTGAATATGAATGGGCTCCAATAAATCGTTTAGGATTAGAAATTGAAGCAGATCTTTCACTATTTAACTCAAATCGAACTGCGACTTCAACTTTTAAAAACAAGATTGAATCACTAAAATTATCTGCACAATACACTTTTTTAGTACTACCTGAATTAAAATTAAGTATGGCTGGTGGCTATACGCAACTTTTTGAATTACCTGATTTTCAAAGTATGTCAAAAGAAAATTATTTATCAGAATTAACATACAACCCTTTCATTGTTGCAGCAAAACGGTGGGGAAATAAATTTCATTCTTTGATTTACATTTCTTCACTCATCAAACAAAATTATTCGAACCCACAGCATATTCATTACAATTGGCAAATAAGTTCATCTGTTCATTATAGCCAAGGGAAATACAATATAGGTCTAGAAGTTAATTCATATTTAACAGAAGAAACACTTCAATTTACGATTCGTCCCCAAATGAAAATACATTTATCAAATCAATTAGCTGTAGGTTTCGTACTGGGAATACCAACAAATAATAAAGAAGAATTTAGTTCATTCATTCGATTTATTTATGAATTATAAAAATTCCCATTTCTTTCCAAATTCACTCTTTTACTTTGTAATAAAAAATAAAAAACATGAAAAATTTAAAAATAACACTCGCAACTGTTCTATTAGGTATAGGATCAATATTTGGACAAGACATCTCGGCTAAGGATGTACCATCTGTCATTTTAAATAAATTTCAAAAAGCTCATCCAAAAGCATATTCTATTGAATGGGAAAAAGAAAATGGAAATTATAAAGTTGATTTTGAAACTGGTTTAGGCAAAGATCATAAAATTTGGTACGATGAATCTGCATCGATAATTCGTGAAAAAGAAGATCTTTCAAAATCTTCACTTCCAAAAGTCATCATTGATCAACTGAACAAAGATTACAGTAAATATAAGGTTGATGATGTTTCAAAAATTACCGAAAATGGCACTACTAGATATAAAGTTGAGTTGGATTCATTTACAAAAGATTTAAAACTCACCTTCGATTCTTCAGGTAAGATTATCAGCACAGTAGAAGATTAGAATTGAAAGGTAAAACCTTAATTAATGCGTGAATCTGTCGAAACAAATTCACGCATTTTTATTTTCAAATTGAATGATTGCATCTTCCATATACTGAAAAAAAGTTTCTTCAATAATTGAATAATTATTTACCAGAACCTCCCTCCCATTTATCAATTCATTATCAAAAGACAATCTTCGAGATACATTAATACAAGCTTCATGAACTCCATTAAAATTGCCATATTCAATCATCCATCGCCCTTTTTTCATTCGATAAATAATTTGCAAGAACAAATCATTTGGATAATCAGAATCAACGATTTTATAATTGTAAAACTGATTTAAAAATTCCTCTAAACTAAGTAAGTGATATTTCTCCCAATGCTTTACTAAAAAGTGGTCAAAATAAATATCAACAGCTATACTCGATACTTTCGGGAGTACTGAAGATAATTGAGCTTGTAATTGTCTAACTTTTTCATGATTTCCAATATAAAAATCAATCGAACGGTGTAGTCTTATTCCTTGCTGAACAATTGGATTAAATTTATCTAGGTTTTTTCCTTTCACAAAATCTCCAAAAAGATTTGCGTGCATCAATTCCAAGTTATTTTCTGAAAAAAAAATATGTCCTAAATAATTCATTTTATAATCTTGA
>DAIOWV010000082.1:0-8735 GCA_036758285.1 Taishania sp.
TACTTCCTTTGTCTAACAAACGTAAAGAGAAACCGTCTGAAGAACCGTAACCTGGTACTGATGGTGGTTCGAAGAACTCAACAACGGCATCCAAATACTTGGTTTTTTCTTCCAACTTTTCGATAACTTGGTGCACCGAGTTTTTACGATCTGCCCAGTCTTTGAGGTTGATGATACATGTACCAGCATTGGAACCACGTCCCTCTGTCAAAATCTCATATCCTGCCAATGAAGTTACAGATTGTACACCTTCCACATCCTCGGCAATTTTTTGCAATTGGCGCGAAATTTCGTTTGTTCGTTCAAGTGTACTTCCTGGAGGAGTTTGGATAATTGCATAGATCATCCCTTGGTCTTCGTTGGAGATAAATCCACTTGGCAATGTTTTGTTTACCGCAAAGATTCCAAATCCAAAAACAAGTAAAATACCCCAAGTTACAACTTTACGATTTACAATTTTGGTCAATAAGGAGGTGTATTTTCCAGTAACGATATCAAATTTTCGGTTGAACCAATTGATAAACATGCTAATTGGTGTTTTTCGTTTCGGCTTTCCGTGATTGTTTTTCAAAATCATAGCACAAAGCACTGGAGTCAATGTCAAAGCGACAACTCCCGACAATACAATAGAACTTGCCATTGTAATTGAGAATTGGCGGAAGAATACACCAACTGGACCAGGTACAAATGCCACAGGAATGAATACAGATGTCATCACCAAAGTGATAGCGATAATTGCTCCACTGATTTCACCCAATACTTCTTTTACAGCTTTCAACGGAGATAAATGTTTTTCTTCCATCTTCGCGTGGACGGCCTCGACGACGACAATTGCATCATCGACAACGATACCAATTGCCAACACGAGTGCAAACAAAGTAATCAAGTTGATGGTCAAGCCAAAGAATTGCATGAACATGAATGCTCCAATCAAGGATACAGGAACCGCAATTGTTGGAATCAAAGTGGAACGTAAGTCACCAAGGAAAATAAATACTACCAAAGCAACCAAAATGAATGCTTCCACCAACGTGTGTAATACTTTCTCAATCGATGCATCTACGAATTTAGATACGTCGTAGTTGATTTCGTAACTCATGCCCGGAGGGAAATCTTTTTTCAATTCTTCCAATTTTGCTTTCGTGTCTTCAATAACTTTCGTAGCGTTACTACCAATGTTTTGTTTCAAGACAATAGATGCTGATGGATAACCATCTTTGTTGGAGTAGATATCGAAGAACTCACTTCCCAATTCAACATCGGCTACATCTTTCAATTTCAAAATTTCTCCATCAGGATTCGCACGAATGATGATGTCTTGGTATTCCTCCGGTTGGTCGTAACGTCCTTTGTAAGTTAATACATACTCCAAAGATTGTGGTGATTTACCAGAACTTTGTCCCAAACGACCTGGACGACCAATAATACTTTGTTCACCTACTGCATCTAAAACTTCCTCTGTCGAAATGTTGTATGCACGCATTCTATCAGGTTTCAACCAAATACGCATTGCATATTGTCTACTTCCTAGAATTTGAGCACGTCCCATACCATGAATACGTTGAATTTCTGGGATGATGTGTACGTTTGCATAGTTGAATAAAAACTTCTCATCGGCTTCTTTGTCTTTCGAATACAAGTTCACATACATCAACATACTTGGCTGAATAGGTGTGATAACGACCCCTTCCAATTGAACCAAAGCTGGTAAGTTGTTCATCACTTGATCGACACGTGTTTTGATGTTTACAACGGCATCATTCGGATCAGTTCCTGGTTCGAATACAACTTGGATGGTTGCTTCCCCTGCACTTGTTGCATCGGACATGATGTATTGCATTCCTTGCACACCATTGATGGCTCTTTCGAGTGGAATCAATGTAGATTTTACCAATACGTCAGCACTTGCTCCAGGGTAGGCGATGAACACGTTTACACGGGGTGGTGCGATCTCAGGAAATTGAGAAATTGGTCTTGTTTTGATTGCTAAAAATCCCAAAAAGATAATAGCAAGTGATAGCGAAATAGCGAGTACTGGTCGCTGAATGAATTTACTAAACATGACTTTTTGTTTTTTGTTTAATTATTCTGAGAACAATGCATTCATTTCTGCTAATGCTTTTTCGGTACTCATAAAATCGTATTTGATTTTTTGATTGTCTTTGACTTTACGAATTCCTTCCAAAAGAACTTTGTCGTCTTTTGTCAATCCTTTTGAGATGACATATAAGTGAGGCAATTCAGCTTCAATGGTGATTTCACGTGAATGAACTTTGTTGTTTTTGTCCACTACGTAAACATATTTTTTATCTAAAATTTCGAAGGTTGCTTTTTGTGGAATAATGATCGCATTTTTCAAAGAAATTGGCATCAATACATTTCCAGTTTCTCCATGACGAAGAATGCGTTGTGGATTTGGAAAGGTTGCTCTAAAGGCGATGTTACCTGTTTCATTGTTGAAATCTGCTTCAATCGTTTCAATAATCCCTTCTTGGTTGAACAATTGTTTGTTTGCCATTTCTAATTTTACTTTTGGAAGATCAATGTTATTCAGATTTGCCATTCGAATGTTCAAATACTCGGCTTCTGTCACATTGAAATACACCCACATTTCATCGTTGTCTGAAAGTGTTGTCAACAATTCTCCTTCGTCAACCAAACTTCCAAGACGTACGTTGAAACGTCCCATGTAACCGTCAAATGGTGCGCGAATTTCTGTAAAACCTAAATGAGTTTTTGCTAATTCTAAAACTGCTTTCGCTTTGTCCAACTTCGCTTTTGACATTGCTAATTCGCTTGAAGACACGATGTTGCTGTCGGCCAATTTTTTAGTTGTTTGGTATTCGATTTCTGTATAATCTTTTTCAGCTTGAGCTCCCATTGCTTCAGCTTTGTAGATTGCTGGCATAATTTGGAACATCAATTGTCCTTTTTTAACAAACTGTCCTTCATCCACATATATTTTTTGAAGGTACCCTTTTTCCAATGCTCTCAACTCGATGTGTTGTGTAGAATGCACTTGCGACACATAATTTTGGTTGATGATAGTATCCTTTTGCATTGGATTTGTTACGACGAATTTTGTTGCTTCGTGTTCTTTGTGCTCGTTATTGTTACAACTGAATAATACGAGTGCTGTCATGACGCACAAAGCAACTGATAACTTTTTCATAATTATAAATTATTGATTTTAAAGTAAATGAATCAAAGTCTTTCGACTGAAATTAAATAAATGGGAAACAGGCAATTGTCAGGAAATGAAATTTCTTGAACAAAAATGAAAATGCAGTGATTGAATAAACAGTATGAATGATATATCATCATCAATCTTGTTTATTTACTGCAAATTGCCTGAAAATAATTCTAAATTCTAATTTGTTGATTCTTTATCCAGATTGGACGTTCCTTGATTACAGGATTGTAATAAAAGAAATGTTGCTTGTCATTTAAGACAGGTGTAAAATAAAACTGAATGGGAATAAATTCCTGATAGGCCATATCAAAGAAATCGACGTCGCCTTCAGTTGGATCCTTTGTTAAATTGAAAATATCATCAGTATCGCTATTCTTTTCAAATTTGTAAATAAGTTTACTTTCATGATTCGTTGTAATCTCTTGTTTTGAAAATAACTTCTTCTCAATTTCTATAGCGTTGACTATTGTTCCACTGCTTACTAAGAAAGCAGTAAGGAAACAAAAAATTCTGGCGATATGTAATTGATAGTTCAACATGATATTCGAAGCAAATGTCAATAAATAATAAATCGACGATTTTAATTTAAGGTTGTTTAACAAAAAAATAACAGCTTAAATAATTGGAGCTTAATCCTTTTTTGGAACCCCAATAAGATAAAGTATGCTTTTTGATTTGCCAACTGACCATTCGTATCCATCTTTATTATTCAATTGATTGATTAATTGATTCATTTCTTTTACAGAGTAAGTTCTTAGGCTTGAAACAATTCCATCCCACAAAACACAAAGAGGGATTATTGGTAATAAATACGTAAAAATGATTCGACCAATTTTAAAGGGTTGAATAAATGGAGTCGTTAAAAGTACACTTATTGGTGACAATAACATTGCTATAATACTTGGCAATGTTCGGTCTTGTGCTTCAAAAATTGCAATTGGACTTTTTGTGTCAACAGCATTCTGTAAAATAGTTTGTGCTTCTTTTGGTTGGAAGTGGTGAAAAGATAAAAATTGTGTACGAAACCCTTTTAAATGTGACGGTACGTTCATAGCGTTTACAGATTCTTTTTCAAATTGGATATTTGTTGCTTTTCGTTGTGTCTCTTTGAATGCATCTATATTTGGAAAATAATCGGTTAGTGTAATTTGTAAAGCTGGATTAGACTTCTTTAGTTCTTCATTAATCCATAGTAAACCACCACCACCACCAGATGCAAGGTCAATAATTTGATGTTCTCCAGAATCTTTTAATTTTTCAGAAAAAATAGGAATAATTGACTTGTAAATCTTTGATTTGTTGGATAAAAATTGAAGGAAATCAGTCATGTAATTTCTTAAAAATGTAGGAAACCATTGTTGATCTTCAATTTCAAATAAATGAATTCTCCCCATAAGGTGGTTATTTATTAGTTGGATTCTCTATGAATTATTACAAATTTAAATTTTTTATGTAGTAAATTCAGTTTTACAACTTAATTTATACTGTTATTGTCTATTTTTATATTCTACTATTTTGAGTCTATTATTTTGTTGATTTTAGGATTCGTATTTTAAGATAAAAAACCAACAGCAACAGTCTGATTGGTGTATTCGTTGATGAGAATAAATGAACCTGAACTTTTACTTTCATTAAAGGAATCAAAAATAATTGGTTCAGCCGTACGAATCGTAACCTGTGCCAATTCATTCAATTTCAATTGCCCATCAGAAGTCTGATTTTTAAAATTTTCAATATCAATTGAGTGGTGAATCTCTTTAATTAAAGCTTTTGTTCGTGCACTTCCTTGTTGCAAAAGCAACTTAATTCCAGGTTGAAAAGTAATATTGTCCATCCAACAAATCGTTGCAGGTATTTCATTTGAAGTCTTGACAGTATCTTTTTCAGGTATAAGCCACATTCCACGACTGATATCAACATCATTTTCCAGCTGAACAACAATTGGCTGCCCTTCAGTTGCAATTTCAACTTCTGAAAGATTGTACTCTATCTTCGAAATCTTGCTTTTTAATCCACTTGGAAGAACTTGCACAGATTCACCAACTGAAAGCGATCCATTTAAAAGTGTTCCAGAATAACCTCTATAATCGTGTAATTCATCCACTTGTGGACGGATAACATACTGAACTTGGAAGCGTGTATTGTCTTGTAAACTTTTTGGTTTGATTGCTACTTGTTCCAAATAAGAAAGCAATGGTTCTCCATTGTACCAACTCATATTTTTAGAATTATCGACAACATTGTCACCTACTTTTGCTGAAGTTGGGATGAATGCAATTTCCTTGAGTGCTAAATTCGAAGTAAATTCCAAAAATTGTTGTTCAATTTCTTTGTAACGATCTTCACTGTAATCAACCAAATCCATTTTGTTGATGCAGACCAATAGTTTAGGAATTTGTAGAATGGAAGAAATAATGGTGTGACGTTTGGTTTGCTCCGTTACACCATTTCTGGCATCGATCAGAATAATTGCCAAGTCGGCTGTGGAAGCACCAGTAAACATATTACGTGTGTATTGTGCATGTCCTGGCGTGTCCGCAATGATGAATTTTCGTTTTTGTGTCGAAAAATACTTGTATGCAACATCAATTGTGATTCCTTGTTCACGTTCTGCTCGCAGACCATCTGTTAGCAAAGCCAAATCAATAGATGTGTTTTCGCCAGTAGCTGTACTTTGTTTGGTCAAGGTTTCAATTATGTCTGTAGAAATTGAACCACTGTCAAACAGCAATCTCCCGATTAGTGTGCTTTTTCCATCGTCCACATTTCCTGCGGTAAAAAATCGTAACAATTCCATTGTGAATTCTATTTAAAAATAACCTCCTTTTTTTCTGTCTTCCATTGCTGCTTCAGAAATGCGATCGTCTAATCGTGTAGCTCCTCGCTCTGAAACAGTAGAAATCTTCAATTCTTCAATGATTTCTTCAATGTTTATGGCACGACTTTCAACTGCTGCTGTACAAGTCATGTCGCCAACTGTTCGGTAGCGAACCAAGCGATTTACCACCTCGTCTTGTTCATCTAAGGTTATAAATTCATTGTTTGCCAATAACTGTCCATTTTCTGTTACCACACATTCGCGTTCGTGGGTAAAATAAATGGAAGGTAATTCAATTTTTTCTCTCAGAATGTAGTTCCAAACATCCAATTCTGTCCAATTGCTGATTGGAAAAACACGAACATTTTCTCCTTTGTGAATTTTCCCGTTGTAAATATTCCACAACTCTGGACGTTGCAATTTTGGATCCCACTGACCAAATTCATCTCGCACCGAAAAAAAACGTTCTTTGGCTCTGGCTTTCTCTTCATCTCTACGAGCACCTCCAATACAGGCATCGAATTCAAATTCCTCAATTGTTTCCAATAAAGTATGTGTTTGTAAGGCATTTCTACTTGGAAACTTTCCTTTTGAATCAGGAATACCTCTTTTTTTTAGCGTATCTTCTACTTTTCGAACGATGAGTTTTTCACCAAGTTTCTCCGCCAACTGATCGCGAAATTGCAATGCTTCTGTGAAATTATGCCCTGTATCAATGTGTACCAATGGAAACGGAAATTTCCCTGGTCGAAAAGCTTTAAGTGCCAAATGAACCAAACAAATACTGTCTTTTCCGCCACTAAATAATAGCGCAGGTCGCTCAAATTGCCCAGCCGTTTCTCGCAACACGTGAATTGCTTCGGCTTCCAGTCTATCTAAATAATTACTCATAGTTTTTCTAATTATGAATGCAAACCACATTCTTTTTTTGAATTGTCTTCCCACCACCATCTTCCAGCACGAAAAGATTCTCCTTCTTTGATTGCTCGTGTACATGGTTGACATCCCAAACTGACAAAACCTCTATCTTGCAATACATTGTATGGCACATGATTTTTTCGAATGTAATTCCATACATCCTCAGTTGTCCAACGAATAATCGGATTCACTTTTGTCAATTGACGTGCTTCATCCCATTCAAAAACTGCCATATTTGTTCGATTGTCTGAATGTTCTGCACGCAATCCCGTAATCCAAACATTCACTCCTTCCAAAGCTCTGTTCAAAGGTTCTACTTTTCGAACATGACAACAACTCTTCCTGTTTTCAACTGATTCGTAGAACAAATTTGGTCCTTTTGATGTGACTAATTCTTGTAACGGTTTTGCTTCTGGATAATAGGTTTCTACTTCTTTTTTGTAATGATTTCTCGTTGATGACAAAACACTGTATGACTCATTGAACAATCTTCCGGTGTCAAGTGTAAAAACGCGAATAGGTAGATTGTTTTTGAAGATTACATCAGTTATTACTTGGTCTTCGATACTTAAACTGGATGAAAAAGCAGCCGAAACACCTGCTACTTGAGCAATCTCTTTTAGCAAAGTGGTGATGTCTTCCGTTTGTATGTGATTCAATGTTTCAGGATTCATATCAGAAGAATAAAACAAAAATATTTCTCAAACTTACGATGATGACTATGATTCCAACGAAGAGCATCATTGCTTTTATATTCAGCCTTGAAGTGAGGTATGCTGCAATCGGAGCTGCACAAACACCACCAAGTATTAATCCTAAAATTGGCTGCCAAGCTGTGGCTCCAATAAGCGTAAAAAAGGTAAAGGAACTTGCCAACGACACGAAAAACTCAGCTAAATTAACGGAACCGACAATCATTCTCGGATTTTTACCTCTTGCAATTAAGGTAGAGGAAACAACTGGTCCCCATCCACCCCCTCCAATAGAATCCAAGAAACCACCAAGAGTTGCTAACCATCCTACACGCTTTACTTTTTTGCGAACTTGTTTTTTGCGAACCACTTTATAAATAATTAAAGCCCCCAGAAACAATGTGTAAGCACTTACGATTGGTTTGATGTAATTGCTGTAATTTTCAAATTCAGATAACAGATAGGCCCCAAGAATCGCTCCTATAACACCGGGTACAACGATGTTTTTAAAAAGTCTGTTGTTGACATTGCCAAAGCGAAGATGCATGATTCCTGATACACCACTCGTAACAATTTCCGATGCATGTACCGACATACTTGCGACTGCAGGGCTCACCCCCAAGGTTAATAAAAAAGTTGTTGCGGAAACTCCATATGCCATCCCAAGTGCACCATCAATTAGCTGTGCAATAAATCCACCCAACATGAAATAAAGAAAAGTTTCGTCAAGTTGATTAATCATCGAATGGAAACCGTTCCAAATTTCAATTGGAGGTAACAAGGTGAAAACGATATGTCCCGAGATCATCAATCCCAAAACGGTCAATGCATTTATCAAGACACGTTTTACAGAAAATTCATACCATTTTTTCGACTTTTCTTCCATTTTTGAGTTTGCTTCTGAACTAAGATTTTGTTCAAAAAGAGGTACAAAGGAAAACAGCATCTTCTTATTCTGCAAGAAAAAAGCTAATTATTTTACACTTCTCCTATCGGATTAATAGGATATTAAAAGTTTAAAAAAATGATTTATTGCTTCTTATGTTTTTTGAGCAATTTATTTTCATTTTTTATCAAATCAGAAAGACTTGTTTTAGATAAAATACGAACAGAT
>DAIOWV010000083.1:0-8529 GCA_036758285.1 Taishania sp.
TTCATAAAGATCTTCATCCAAGATTTTTTTCCATTCCTGATCTTTCACATGGAATAACGATGTTGTATCCGTTCTTGAATAATATGGATTGGTTCCTTTTTCTGTTTGAGCACTACTGGTACAAGCACCAAGTAAGACAAAAATCGATAATGATAGAAGAAAACATTTTTTCATAATTTCTAATTATTTACTGTGTATAATAAGATACGAGAGAAGTTTATCTTTGGATTTTAATAGGTTATATTAACTTTATTTTTACTTTTGAAAAAAAATATTCTTTGAGTCCTTATATCAATCTTTCTGAAAATGAATTGATCGCTTTATTAAAAAATAAAGATGAAAAGGCCTTCAATTATCTGTATGATCATTATTCAGGATCGCTTTACGGTCTCGTTATGAAGATGGTTGATTCGCAACAGGAACACGCTGAAGAAATACTACAGGATACATTTGTTAAAATTTGGAAATATATTGATCAATACGATGTATCTAAAGGTCGTCTGTATACATGGATCATTAACATTACACGAAATACAGCTATTGATTACATTAAATCAAAAGGTTATCAGAATGAACAAAAAAACCAATCAATTGTAAATTTCGTACATAAAGATAGTATATCCGTAAAAGAAATATCTTCAGAACAAAAAGTAGATATTATTGGTATGAATACCGTAATAGAAACCTTGAAACCTGAGTGGAAGGAACTAATTGAATTAGCATACTTTCAAGGATATTCTCAAACAGAAATAGCTGAAATTCTTGGAATTCCAATAGGAACAGTTAAAACAAGAACAAGGAATGCGTTATTAGAATTAAAAAAAATATTAAACGATTATCAATAAATTGGATATCCAGGCATACATATCATCAGGTGTTATAGAGGCTTACGTAATGGGTTCAGCTACGCAGGAAGAAATACAAATTCTTGAGTGTATTCAAAAATACAATCCGGAAGTGAAACTTGCTGTACTTGAAGCACAACAAACTCTGGAAGAATTCGTTACTCAACAAGCGATTGTACCACCCACACATTTAAAAGGCAACATATGGGCAGCAATCAAGGATTCAGAAAACCTTGAAAATAGATTTCCAAATCAAGAAACTACATCACCTAATCCCTTTATTAAGGAGGAGAACTTATTTAAAAGAAAATTTAGAATAGTTGTTTCAGCTGCATCTGTTCTTTTAATAATAAGTATGGGGTTTGTTGCATATACACTACAACAACATAACAAATTAGAGGATAAATTAGCAAACTTAGAGAATCAGGCAATCAAAGAAAAAGAAGGTTATACTCAGTTGGAACAAAAATGGATGATGAGTATGAATTCAGATGTAAAAACAGTCATTCTAGAAGGAGTTGAAAATCATCCAGGAATAAAGGCTGTAGTTTATCTTGAAAAAACGACAAATCAAACGTATCTGAGTATTGAAAATTTACCTATCACGCCAGAAGGTTTTCAGTACCAGTTATGGGCAATTGTTGATGGAAAACCTGTAGATGCTGGTGTATATGATTCAAATTCCACATCTCCATTTCAAAAGATGCTTGTCGTTGAAAATGCTGGTGCATTTGCTATTACTCTAGAGAAAACAGGAGGAAATCCTACACCTACGATGGATCAATTATATGTTATGGGGGAAATTTAAACCTTATCCATAAAAGCTTTTTAATTCAAGCTCACAAAAAAGTAGTATTTCGGAATAACAACTATTTATGCACCGTATATATTTCTGTAAAAAAAGCCTCACCATAATTGAATAGCAAGGCTGTTCTATTATTTAATCCCATTTATTTTTAGTCGAAAGAGCATATTTACCTGCACCTGTAAAAAACAATGCTATTGAACCGAATAAAAACAATCCTAAAAGTTCTTGAGACCATCCACCTCCCTTTCCAAGGCTGAATAGTTGATCAGAATGTGCTAATAACATCGCAACTATACATGTAATTGCAAAAAAGATCGATGCTAAGCGCGTTCTGAATCCAATAATAATTAAGATCGGAACAATTACTTCACCTAAATAAACACTATAGGCAAAAAATTCAGGCATGCCCATTTCATTAAATAACCCTTTTATATGCCCTACTCCTTTAAATAGTTTTGCAATTCCATGTGGTAACATCAAACCAGCAACAGATAATCGTAAAATCAATAATCCTAAATTTACATTTCTCATTTTTTCTTTTTTTATTTAATAAATTCAAACGTTCCTTCTGTAAAATCCGAAGTTCTTCCACCTCGATTACTTTTTTCATCACCATAACTTAAGTAAGCAGTAACCTTGTTTACCTTAAGGTCGATCACTTGACTAACCGTGAAACCATCTTCTTCAATCCAATTTAAGAAAAATTGATGATCATTCAATTTTTTATAACTTATTTTTTCGGTTCCCTCCAATCGCTCTCCTTTCTCATTTAATTGACTCCAGTGAAGGGTGTTTTCATCAATGTAATTAACTTCTGCTGTCAACTCCGGATAGGTTAATACCGCCTTTTTCCCAATAAGATCATAACTTTCAGTTTGTAGTTCATTTACTACTTGTTGTTCTGTTTGATTTGATTCTGTACAAGATGAGAAAGCAACAGCTAACACGCATATTCCAATTAATAATTTACTTGTATTCATTTTTGTTTTTGATTTAATTTGAACATTTTAAAAATCAAGCGTGAAAAATTTGTTATTTAAGGATTTTAAAATTGACAGAATTAGAACGATAATATTCTAATTTTTATTCTTCTTTCATCCATGTATTTTGAAATTCACGTTTAGTTTACAAAATTACATCGCTTTTAGCTACATCAACTTGTACAAAGTAGCGGTCATTATGTACTTTCTTGCTTTTTATATGTAAAATTTCCCATCTAAAATAAATAATGAAAAACATTTAATCATTTACTATTTAGATAAATGTAAAATTTTTTGAGCTCTGAATTGTTCTGGATTTAACCCAGTTTTGCTTTTAAATAGTCGAGAAAAATAAGCGGGGTCATTGAATCCTAGTTCATAAGAAATCTCTTTCAATGATAATTGTTCAACTGACATATATCTTTTTGCTTCAATAACAATCTGATCTATTAGGTGTTGCTTCACTGTTTTTCCAGTATTTTCTACCATATCCACCATAATAAGAATCTGATCTCCATTTTCTACCATAATTTCGTTTACTCGTCGTTTGCTTAAATTCACAGCTTTAGCATAAAAATCGACCTCTTTTTCTGATTTATAATGCACATTGACTAGTTCAAGTATTCGAACAATTTTCTCTTGATTGGCTTTATTTTTTTGATTTGATTTATCGTTATTTGGTTTCAATAAAATCACAAAAGCTTTCATGTAGGCTTCTAATAAATCTCTTCTTCGTAAACCATTATATTCCAAATCAATCAGAGGTATTAATTGTATTAAAGATTGAAAAGACTCATTATCTAAAGATTCTTTAACAAAATAAGGGAAAGTCAGTAAATCCGAATCAAGTGTAAATAATGATTCAAAAAAATCAATTGAAATTGGAATTAAGAATCCTTTTTTTGAACCAACATCCATCGTGTGTACTTGATGTGGAGAAAGAATAAAAACATCATTGGATTGAATGGAATAATTTTCAAAATCAATTGAATGAATAGCATTTTCCTCAACATCTGTAAACCATAAAATTTCATAAAAATGATGTCGATGCAATCCCTCAAAACTACTTGGGTTGGCCGTTTCTATTCTTGTTAAAAGAAAAAATTCTTCTGGTTCTAAGTAATGTGTTGGTATAAAATTAGATTGCGACACTTGTTATTGTTTTTATATAATAAAGTAAAAACCAAAATACAATTTTATATTCTTTAAACGCATCAATATTCAAATGTATAATCTATTTATCAATAAAATTTACATCAATGAATACTCTAAAATGAAATAAGTAATATTTTTACAACTCTAAAATTACAAAATAGTATGAGTAAAGATTCATTATCATTTAATATGGAGGATTCTCTAACATTAACAAAACAAAAGCAAGAGTTATTAGAATCTGTTCAAGATGGTGCTGTAGGAGATGGAGTTATTGAACAAGTCAGCAAAATTTCTGAATGGTTTGAGGTTTTAATATTAAAGTTAATCAATTCAATTCCAGCGATTGTTGGTGGAATTTTAGCTTATATAATTGGAATATTAATTATTCGAACGGTTTTAAAAGTCATTAAAAGTCGTTTTGAAAAACGAAACATAGATATTTCATTACGAGGTTTTATTATTTCTATCGTCAAGTTCTTTTTGTATGCATTATTGATTTTATCTGTAATAGCAAATTTAGGTTTTGAAACTACGGCTATTCTGGGAGCTATGTCTGGTTTGGTTTTAGCTGCTGGTCTAGCATTGCAAGGTTCTTTATCCAATTTTGCTGGTGGTGTCTTAATCTTGTTGTTTCGCCCTTTTGAAGTTGGAGATTACATTGAAAATTCTTCTGGTACAGAAGGAACTGTTGATAAAATTGACTTATTATACACGTCATTGACGACAGGTCAAGGAATCAAAATTTACAGTCCAAATGGAACATTAGCTAATTCCGTGATTCGAAATTTCAGTAAAATAACAAATCGACGTTTTGAATACTCAATTGGTATTGCTTACGAAGCCAACATCAAAGAGGCCAAAGAAATAATCTTAGATATTCTGAAAAAAGATTCTCGAATCCTTCAAACTCCTACTCCTGATGTATATGTAAACGCTTTAACTGACAGTTCTGTTGTATTAACTGTTCGTGCATGGGCTGAAAAATCAATTTACTGGAATGTAAGAAACAGTGTACAAGAAGAAATTAAAAACGCACTAGAAAAAGCAGGGGTAATTACACCTAATGCACAAAAAGAAATTTACATTGTAAAAGAAAAAGAATAATGGTTCAATTTTGAGCATTTATTAACTAAATAGCCTATTGATGTTTGTCAATAGGCTATTTAGTTTTTCATCGAACATTTATTTGTTCTAAGAATACATGATCATCTGTTATTATTTCTAAAAAATAAACACCATTGTTTAAATCTCTTAGATCCATTTTTTCCATCGTATTATTCTGACTCATTATACTTTTGATTTTTTTTCCTGTCAAATCATACAATCTTAAGTCACTACTGGTTTGAGGTTTATTAAATTTTACAAATAAAAAATCACTCGTTGGATTTGGAAAAATTGACAACACCTCTTTCGTGTTTTTCTTATTACTCAGCGATTCTGAACAATTGATGCCTAATGGTTCATAATTACAAACGGTTTGCCAAGCAATTTCTTGAAGCTGTTCCGCAAGTGATGGAGAAAAAGGTCCAAAAGCTCCTCCCCACCAATTATTTAATTCATTTGTTAATCCAACAGGAGATTTTTCAAATAAAGTTGCAAAATGAACGCAGGCAACTAAATATCTTATTGTATCATTTCCATGAATGTCATCCTCAAAAACTTCATTAATTGATGAAATACCTTGAATTTCACCATTGTAAATTTTATCATAAAACAAACCAATTGCTTGTCCTGCAGGAATTAATTTAATTGGATGAATGGGATTATTTCGTAAATTAAAAGTATCAATTGCACTTTCCCACATTGAAAGATCATCGGTTAATCTTTGTCTAAACGGATTTGCATCTATATCATATGAGCAACCAGTAGGTGTACCACTATTTATACAATGCCAAACTTCATATAAATAAGGTTTAATTTGAGTATTGTATTGAATGGCATAAAGATAAAAACTATCTAAATAATTGTATGTCTCTTCTATCCCCCACTCATTATTATGTCTTGGCACACTTTCAGTTAAAATCAAGTGACTATAATTACCTGAAGGAAGCCCATTTACTGGATCATAAAATGAATAAATTGAACCATCAGGGGAATTTGTATAATCCTGACGATGAATAGCTTGCCATTGCCAACGCAAAGGTGATCCTAAAATTTGTTGATACGAAAAGTTAAAATCAACTTCAGAATCACTAGAAGCCAATCCTCTAACCATTTCACCAATATAGTCAGTCAGACTATGACCAACATAAAAACCATTGATTGAATTACTTTGTGTTCTTACAACATTGAAAAAAGTCAAAAGAAAAATAGTAAGTAGTATTTTTTGCATAAGCTAAATATATGAAAATGTATAATTAAATTACGCAGCACACTCATTTAAGTTGCCTATTTTTCTAAAATTTCAATGATTGGTTTTCCGGTAGTTACATGAGAAAAGGAGATATTAAGTAAGTGTGCAACTGTTGGTGCAATATCTGTAATCTCAATAACCCTAAAGATTTCTTTTTTGGGAATACCACATCCATACCATAACAAAGGAACTTGCGTATCATATGCATAAGGTGAACCATGGCTCGTTCCTTTCCTTGCTTTTTCTGTGTCTTTTGATTTTGCTAAATATCCAGATTCTAAAATAAAAAGAATATCACCACTCTCCTTATAGTGATAACCATTTCTAACCATATCAAACCATTTATTCCCACTCCCTATTTGTAACTCACTTGCCAAATAAACAGTTTTAACACCTTCCCATTCAGTTACTCTATTTTTAATAAATTGACAAACTTCAGAATAATTCAACTTTAATGTTTCGATTTTTGCTTTATCAAGATAGATATTCAAATTTTCTTCAGCTAATATCAATTGTTCTCCAAACTTAGATGCAACTTCATTTTTGAGTAACTCTAGTTTTTCAGATAAAAAAAGATAACCTCCTGCTAATTTTTTGTCAATTAATAATTGTGGAACTGGAACAACCGCATGATCAGCTGTTAAAAACAAAGTATAATTATCTTTTCCGACTGACTGATCCAATTCATTTAGCAAACGTTCAAGATCTTTGTCTAATCGAAGATATGTATCTTGAATTTCCTTAGACTGAGGTCCAAAAGCATGACCAATAATATCTGTTGAAGAAAAACTAATACACAAAAAATCTGGGTGTATCCCATTACCTAAATTTTCATTTTTAATCGCTTCTATTGCAAAATCTGTTAGATAATTATTTGCAAATGGAGTGTGTGTAAATAAATCAAATTGATTTTCTGATGTCATCATTTTCGGTAATTCATACGGAAAAGTTGGAGTCGTTTTACCTGGTAGCAAATGCTCATAGCTAGAATTATCTATATCACTTTCAACATATTGATCAATTGGATACAATGTATTCCATGTTTGCTTCATCAGTCTTTCGGGTAATCTTTTAGTATTAAATTGTTTAACCCAAGAAGGTAATTCATTTGTATAATACGTACTTGTAATAAAACTACCACTTTTAGAATCAAACCAATACGAACCATCACTTAAATGTCCACCAGGAAGAATTGCTCCTCTATTTTTAATTGATAATGAAATAACTTTAGCAGCTGATCGTTCCAATTTTAATTGATCTGTTATTGTGTTTACTTTCAAACGTGAAGGAGAGAAACTTCCATTTTTTGATTCATCTCCAACTTTCTTTACATAATCATCCTGAACACAATTAACATCCTTATTCGTTTTTCTATCATACCAATCGTTGGCTACTATCCCATGATTGGCTGGTGTTGTTCCTGTGTAAATAGAAGCATGTCCGGGTCCAGTATAGGTTGGAACATAATTATAATGAGTTGTTCTACAATTTGTTCCTTCATTCATCAATTTCTTAAATCCACCTTCAGAATATTTATCATAAAAACGATATAAATATTCATAACACATTTGATCAACCACAATACCCACAACTAGCTTTGGTTGCTTACTGCTCGTTTGTGAATTCGATAACAAACTATTAAACAGCAAGATAATAAAAATAAAAGTGTTTTTCAAAGACATAATACAATCTGTTTTTTTGACAAAAATACCCTTTTTGTGGTATTGCACAACCATCATGTTGACCTTAATTTTGCACTTATTTAAAATTAATCTTAATAAAAGCAACATGAAAAAAATTACATTAAGTTTATTATTATTAACATCAACTATGAGCTTGAAAGCACAGACTCCTATTTTGGACTCTGTGATAATGGGTACTGGTTATGCTAATGAAGTCTATTATACTTTAGAAGCAGGAACTAAATCTCAACATCCAGCAAATGATTGGCATTTAGGTTTTTCTACAAATGTTTATTCTGGAACTATTATGATCAATGCTGGATTAACAGCTTCTGGACCTGGATTGCCTGGAGCTACACTAGCTGTTTGGCCACATGGTACAAATGCTGATTTTGAATCTGTTGATACAGTTGGTTATTCTACTTGGAGAAAATTAGTAAACGATTCATTAACTTTTGACAAAGGAGCATTCAATCAAAATTCTACTGGTGGATATGATTATGGTTGGGGTTCTTACAACATGAGTACACATATCATGTCAGGAGATTCAGTTTACATCTATAAGTTTGGAAATCGTGCTTACAAAATTGATATCATTAAAAAACAATTAGGAACTATTACATTGCGTTACGCTGATGTTTCGAGTAATACTGCAGGAATTTCTACTTCAGTTAATTGCAGGTTTTCCACCCCGCCTGCTTCATTT
>DAIOWV010000084.1:0-7586 GCA_036758285.1 Taishania sp.
ACTACCAATTCAAGCATTTCGTGACGGTTGTACATTTTAATTTTTCCTAAACCAATTTGGCGGTTCATTGCTGAATATGCACCCAACAACAACTGCTGACCAGTTTGTCCTTTCGCATAAAACGTACGTTGTACTTGTGTTCCCCCGAATGAACGGTTATCCAACAACCCTCCGTAATCTCTTGCAAATGGAACTCCTTGTGCAACACATTGGTCAATAATGTTTGCAGAAACCTCAGCTAAACGGTGAACGTTTGCTTCACGTGCACGGTAGTCACCACCTTTGATTGTATCGTAAAATAAACGGAACGTAGAGTCACCGTCATTTTGGTAGTTTTTTGCAGCATTGATACCTCCTTGTGCAGCGATTGAGTGTGCACGACGTGGAGAATCTTGAAAACAAAATGCTTTTACACTGTAACCCATTTCAGCAAGAGAAGCAGCAGCAGAACCACCTGCCAATCCTGTTCCAACAATGATAACGTCTATTGAACGTTTGTTTGCTGGGTTAACTAATTCAACGTGGTTTTTGTAATATGACCACTTGTCCTTCATTGGACCTTCCGGAATTTTTGAATCTAATACTTTTGACATAATCTGAATGTTTTTTATTATTTCGTTAGGTAAATGATTACCGGAATAATTGCGAATAATACTGGAATAACAATTGCGAAAATGTTTCCAGTTACTTTTATCAACTTGTTATATTTTCTGTGGTTTAATCCTAAAGATTGGAATGCAGAAGCAAAACCGTGCATCAAATGAAATGACAAAACTGCCATTGATACCACATACATAAGAACAAATAGTACAGCATATTTATTTGCTTCAATACCTGCATCTTTTGTTTTGTCGTGACCAAAAAAAGCAAAAACTACCGAGTGTAAATCTTTGTAACCTTCAGCAAGCTTTGCTCCTTTTCCTTTAGGTTGGTAGTTTTGATCATATTCTTGTACTTGTCCAATACTATTATAAAATTCAATTTTTTTAGCTTTAGAATAAACTACATCAACATCATTTACAGGAATAAACTGTCCATTTGTTGTATAGTAAACTTCTCTTTCTTGATCTTCAATTGCTGTTTGTGTTTCATTTAACTCTGGTGCATAAACAACTTCTTTGTGTGCTGGCATAGGATTTGAAGAATATTTCATTTTCCACCAAAAATGTTGCATGTGCAAAATGATAAAAATTAAAATCAAAGATCCTAATACTGCCATACTACGAGAGTACCACTTACTGTTTACATTTGCTTTTTCATAAGCGTACTTCACAGGTCGAGCCTTTTTGTTTTGAATGGTTAATAGTATTCCATCAATTGCGTGGAATAAAATTGAAATGTAAGTTAGGTATGCCATTATTTTGATGAAAGGATTGGTCCCCATAAAATAAGCATATTCATTAAATGCTCGTTTACCTTCTACTCCTGTTGCTGTGATTAGCTGTAGGTTACCTGCTAAGTGACCAACCAAGAATAGACAAAGAAACAATCCTGTAAGTGCCATCCACCATTTTTTGGCAATCGAAGATGATAAAATTGCTGATTTACTCATAAATAATATTTGTCTGATATAATAATGTCTACAAATTTAACAGTTATGTCACTTCATTGTCATCGTTGAAGCTAATTTAGACACAGTTTAAATTAGCTTAACTAGTGGTTGAGTTGTAAGTTGTTGTTATTCAATCGTTTGTTAGGTTGTCTTTTTTTTGTTTTTATTTGAATTTATCATTTAACAATTTTTATTGTTTCTGAAATATCTAATAATTGTAATTTTACGCTATTATATAATAGATTCTAGTTGTTATGTTAAAAAGATTTAATGTTTTATTTATCTGTTCTTTTGTCATCTTAGGATGTTCTCAAAACGGTTCAGAAAAGATTCAAAATGTAGAATCTGAAAAGGAGGAAGTGGTTGAAAGAATCAATGTTGTTTCAACTAAAACTTTAGACATTGAGATTAGTGGTATGTCTTGCGAAATGGGTTGTGGTGCTGCTATTAAAAAAGATTTGTTTGCTACTGGTGCTGTCGAGAATGTTAATTTTGACTTTAAAATGGGAAGAGACATAAATCATGTTGAAATATCGTTTGATGACAATAAAATATCTGATAGTGAAATCAAAAAAATAATTTCTCAGACAAACAAAAATCAATTTACATTAGGAAAAGCAAACGTTACTGAAATTGTACAAAACAGTTCAAATGATAATTTTTCTTCAAAAAAAGTAGCTGTTGAGCAATTTGCTTCAATGCATTCAACAGAAAGTTTCAAAATTAAATCACCTAATTTCATCGATTTTTTGCTTTCAACATTGTTGAGAAAGTAAAATTTTAATGATTAGCTTTCGTATAGCAAGTTCTACAAAGAGGTTTGTATTTTTCAACAGCCCCAACTAATACTTGTTCTGTTTCTTCAGCAGTTCTGTGTGAAAATTGAGCTAAATTCCCGCAGTCAACGCAAATAGCATGAACTTTTGTAACGTATTCTGCAATGGCTAGTAAATGTGGCATTGGTCCAAAAGGCATTCCTTTATAATCCATATCTAAACCAGCAACAATTACACGGACTCCATTTTTTGCTAGTTGCGTTACAGCAGCAACAATTCCTGGATCAAAAAACTGAGCTTCATCTATGGCTACAACTTGTTGACCTTCCCATGTTTTAATGATTTCTGATGAATGAGTAATTACAACAGCTGTAAAATCCCTTCCTTGATGGCTAACAACTTTGTCATCACTATATCGATTGTCAATTGCTGGCTTAAAAAGTAACAATCGTTGATTGGCAAATTCAGATCTTTTAAGTCGACGAATTAATTCTTCAGTTTTACCGGAAAACATTGAACCACAAATAACTTCAATCCAACCATTTGTTCGTCCACCACCTGGAAATTGCTCTAAAAACATGTTGTTTTCTTTTGAAAAGTAATTTAATGTTGTAAAAATCGAAATTAAAAACCGCTTATAATAACTTTCGTTTGAAACTTTATTGAAATGTTGAAAAAATTATTAATTCATGGTTATTAACATTTCAATCACTATAATTTTTTTGAAAATATAGTTTTAAGGTTGATTATCTCTTTATTTTTATAGTCGATTTCTTTTAACCTTAAAAGAAGTTGTTTTTAAAGTACAATTTGTAAATATTAAGTAATGGAAAAGTATCTTTCTCAAATAGAGTTAATTAAATCAATTGAATTGAATGTAAATAAATTAGAATCTGGTGAGCTTAATTTATCAGATATTGAAAAACATTTAAGTTTGGTGAGAGAACTTTATGAACGAACAATTGCACTTCGTTATAAAGCTTTTGAATTACACTCTTCTGTTGAAGCTACTGAACGAATTGTTGAAGAAAATGCAGTTTCTGAAACGATAATTGAAGAAGTAGAAGTAAAAGAGGAGGTCTTTTTTGATATAAATAATCAAGATGTTGAAAGTGATGTCAAAATTGATGTGATAGAAGAATCAATTGTTGAAAGCAATGAAAGTAGTGAAATAGAATTTGATTTTTTTAATCAAACAGAAGAGATTGTTGTAACTAATTCTACATCTGATATTGAAACGGTTGTAAGTGTTGTCGAAGAAGATCCTAGTATTGAAACGTCTCAAATAGATGAGTTTTTAGTGGAAACACCTGTAATTGAACCTATAGTTGAAGAAGTTATATCCATTTCAAATACGAATACTTTAGATTCAGAAATTTCTCAACTTTTCAAACGAATTGATTTTAAAGTTAAAAATCAGATCGGCTTAAGTTCTTTATCATCATTAATAGGATCATTTGGATTAAATGAACGTTTATTGTATATTAACGAACTTTTTGATGGGTCAAGTGAGTCTTTTTCAGATGCTGTTAAGCAAATAGATACTCGCCATGATTTATCAGAAGCTACTAAGTATGTAGTAGAAGTAGCTGAAAAATTTAATTGGGAAATTGAAAGTGAAACAGTCGAAGAGTTTATTCAAAAGGTTTGCCGTCGTTACGCTTAACGCTTTTGTAGGTTTTTTATTTTTTTCACAATTCATCTTATGTGATTCGTTTTCACAAGTTGAAGATGTGAAAAGAGTAGTTAAAAAGCTTTGTTCGCAAGAATTACAAGGCAGAGGATATGTAAATGGAGGAGATTCTCTTGCTGCTGAATATATAGCTTCGGAGTTTCAAAAAGCAGGTTTGCAAAATTTGACTCCAAATTATTTTCAACGATTCTCGTTTCCAGTAAATACTTTTCCAGGTGACTTTGTTTTTGAAATCGATAATAATCAATTAGAAGTAGGTATTGAAGTGATTGCTGATCCAGGCTCACCTTCTTTTAATGGAACATTAAATTACTCAATTTTTCCAGCGAGTTCTATTTTGAATGCGAATGTAATTTTAGAAGAATTACAGAAAGCATTGTCAGGAGAATCGATTAATTCAATCGCATTAGATTTCAGAAATGTTCATCCAGATACTTTTGCTCTAATTAAATCGTTTAAATACGAATTAGCTCAATTTATTCCTGTAATTGTTATCACAGATTCTAAATTAACATGGTCTGTTTCTAAGGAACAAATTAAACACCCAGTTTTTGAAGTGAAATCATCTAAAATTGATGGTACACCTATCATTGTTAAATTAGATGCTGTTTTGAAACCAGAACACAACACTAAAAATGTAATCGGATATTTACCAGCTTCTAAGAAAACAAACAAAACGATAGTTTTTACTGCTCATTATGATCATTTAGGTAAGTTAGGCAAAAACACTTATTTCCCTGGTGCTAATGATAATGCAAGCGGGACAGCAATGCTAGTTGCTTTGGCAAATTATTTTAAAATAAATCAGGTCAAATACAATATTTTGTTTATTGCTTTTGCAGGTGAAGAAATAGGCTTGTTAGGTTCAAAATTTTATGTTGAAAATCCAGTTATGCCGTTGAAGGATGTTTCTTTCTTATTAAACCTTGATATTTTCGGAAGTGGAGAAGATGGGATAACAGTTGTAAATGGTACGATTTTTAAAAATCATTTTGATTTATTGACTAAAATTAATGAAGAGAAAAGTTTGTTGAAAACTGTCAAACCTCGAGGCTATGCAGCAAACTCTGATCATTACTGGTTTACAGATGCAGGCGTTCCATCATTTTTTATTTATACAATGGGACCAAATAAAAATTACCACGACCCTTTAGATACTTATGAAAACCTGTCTTTTGCTGAAGTGAATGATATGACTGTGTTATTATCCACTTTTGTTGAAAGATTAAAGTCGGTAAAACCTAATAAGGTTAAATTTGATTAACATCTTCAAAAATAACTTTGAAAAACACGATTATTTGTAACTAGGTTTGTTGATTTATTTTTAAATCACTCTTGTAATATTCTATCAAAACGTTAAATGATACGAGCGTTTTTACTTTATAAGTTATAAAAATAAACAACTTTATCTTGTATTTAGTGTAGAATTCTATTGTTACCGCTCCTTTTTTTCAAAAATTTATTTTAATCCTTTTGCTATTAAGATGATGCATGTATTTAAATTTTCTATGCAGAGTAATCAAATGAGTTATTTTTATAGATAAAAACAATTGTAATATAAATTTTATTGATAAAAGCTATTAAGTTGTTAGGTTTACTTTTGACATCAGATAAAACTTAATAATTTAGAGTATTATGAAAAAAAGTTATTTGATATTTAGTATATTTATAGTAAACAGTGCTTTTGCTCAACAACAAAAATCGGACGATATGAATAAATGCCCTTTTCACCAAAGTACTTCTGGATCAACATCTACGGGATCTGTTTCTGGAAATGAACGAACAAAAAATAGCGAATGGTGGCCTAACCAATTGAATTTATCTATCTTAAGACAGCATTCTGATTTGTCTAATCCAATGGGAGAGAACTTCGATTATACTGCTGCTTTTAACAGTTTGGATTATGAATCGCTAAAAAAAGATTTACATGAATTAATGACACAATCTCAAGATTGGTGGCCTGCAGATTTTGGTCATTATGGCCCTTTGTTTATCCGTATGGCATGGCATAGTGCAGGAACATATAGAACAGGAGATGGACGTGGTGGAGCATCTGAAGGTCAACAACGATTTGCTCCCTTAAATAGCTGGCCTGACAATGGAAATTTGGACAAAGCAAGACGATTACTGTGGCCTATTAAACAAAAATATGGAAGTAAAATTTCTTGGGCAGATTTAATGATTTTAACAGGGAACGTAGCTTTGGAATCGATGGGATTTGAAACAGCTGGTTTTGCTGGTGGTAGAGCTGACGTTTGGGAACCAGATGCAAATGTTTATTGGGGACCTGAAAAAAAATGGTTGGCATCCAGTAAAGAAGAAAATAGCCGTTATTCAGGAGAACGTGATTTGGAAAATCCTTTGGCAGCAGTCCAAATGGGACTAATTTATGTTAATCCGGAAGGACCAGATGGAAATCCTGACCCATTGAAAGCAGCAATTGATATTCGTGAAACATTTGCAAGAATGGGTATGAATGATGAGGAAACGGTTGCGTTAATTGCAGGAGGACACACGTTTGGAAAAACACATGGTGCAGGACCTGCTTCACATGTAGGTGCAGAGCCTGAAGCAGCAGGAATAGAAGAACAAGGTTTGGGATGGAAGAGTGATTACAAATCGGGGAAAGGTCAAGATGCAATTACTTCTGGATTGGAGGTTACCTGGACATCTGAACCGACAAAGTGGACAAACTTATTTTTTGAAACCTTATTTGGAAATGAATGGGAATTGACTAAAAGCCCCGCTGGAGCCCATCAATGGGTTGCGAAAGATGGATTACAAAATGTTCCGGATGCTTTTGATCCGAATAAAAAACATTTACCAACAATGTTGACAACGGACCTTTCATTGAGAATGGATCCTGTGTATGAAAAAATCTCAAGGAGATTTATGGAAAATCCTGCTGAATTCCAAAAAGCATTTGCAAAAGCATGGTTTAAATTAACACATCGCGACATGGGACCAAAATCACTGTATTTAGGACCAGAAGTACCAAAGGAAGATTTTGTTTGGCAAGACCCTATTCCGGTAGCAACGTACACAAAAATTGATGCAACTGATATCAACAATTTAAAATCTGAGATTTTAAAATCTGATTTGACTGTTAGTGAGCTTGTCTCAACAGCATGGGCATCCGCATCTACATTTCGTGGTTCGGATAAAAGAGGCGGTGCAAACGGAGCGCGTATTCGTTTAGAGCCTCAGAAAAATTGGGAGGTAAATAATCCTGTACAATTAGAAAAAGTATTGAAAGTATACGAAAAAATTCAAAAAGATTTCAATGCTAAATCAAAAACGAAACAAGTTTCAATTGCTGATTTAATTGTTTTAGGAGGATCTTCAGCGGTTGAAAAAGCGGTGAAAAATGCAGGGTATAACTTGAGTGTTCCATTTATAGCTGGACGTACAGATGCAACACAAGAACAAACAGATGTTGAATCGTTTGGATTTTTGGAGCCAATGGGGGACGGATTCAGAAGTTACTTGAAAACGAAATACAGTTTGTCTACAGAGGAAATTTTGGTAGATAAAGCTCAATTATTGAAACTTACAACTCCTGAAT
>DAIOWV010000085.1:0-7581 GCA_036758285.1 Taishania sp.
ACAGGGTGGCTTTGGTGGCTTCGGTGGAGGTGGTTCATTTGCTGTTTTCATTAATGGCACTTATTTACCTTTTAACCAAACAACACTCAACAATGGCAATTTTGGAACGGGTGGTAATGGTGGAACCGGCGGTAATGGAGGAGCTGGAGGAACCAGAGGAGCTTCAAATACAACAGGGGATAATAACGCAAGAACTTCTGGTGCTGGTGGAAATGGTGGAAATGGTGGAAATGGTGGAAGCGGTCAAACTGCAGCATCTGGTATTTCTGCTCAATTAGTTGTAAACGGTGCTATTTCATCTCCATCTGTAACAATCCCCAACTCCCCTATTGTTACTATAAATTACAATAACTCTAAAATTTGTGCTAATTCTGTATTGGAAATCACAAAAAATTCAAGTACTTGGGGTACCTTACCTACTAGTTGGGATTATGTACAACATAACAACACATCAACAACTTCTCAATTTGGTACAACAAGTAGCCCTGCAGAAATTTTCACAACCAGCAACTCTGGAAGTTATAATCTACCAACTGCTTTAACTACATTTAATTCGTATTTAACAGTTAAGGATGGTAGAATCGCACCAATTATAAATATTTTAGCTTCTGATGGATCTGCACTTACACCATCTGATATTTGCGTTGGTGGACAAATTCAATTATCTGCTTCTGTTTCTGGAGTTAATCAATTAGAGTTTAAATGGGAAATTTTCACAGGAACTAGTGCCCCAAATAAAGGAGTGGTAACCCCTAGTCCAGTGTTTTCCTCAACTTTACAAAATCCAGTTTCAACAGCAATTAATTTAGCTGGAACATATATTGTAAGATATCAAGTAAGAGATGAATGTTGTGGATGGAGTATTCCTGTATTTGCTACATTTAATGTTGTAGGTGATCCCACACCTCCTACAAGTATAGCATATTCAACATCCAATCCTATTTGTGTTCCAAATAATATCGTAGCAACAGGTACAAGTGGAGCCACTCTTGGAGTTACTCCTTACTCATATGAATGGGACTACGAAACAACGACTCATCCCTACTCTACTTTTAGCAACACAATTCCTAATTTTCCATCTGAAATAGGAACAAATAAAGTACTTGTTCGAGTTCAAGCAAATACATTGAGAGGTTGTGATGCAAGTGCAACTTATGAAGAAATAATTATTGGACAACCTGCATCTGTTGCTCCAACATCAATATCTGGAGGCGGAACAATTTGCTTTGGTAATGAAGTAACACTTGTTGCAAACGGTGGAAATCTCGGAACAGGTGGTGTATACAATTGGTATTCTGGAAGTTGTGGAGGAACATTACTTGCTACCACTACAACAAATTCTTACACATTTACGCCAACAATTAGTGGTACAGTAAATTATTACGTTAGAATTCAAGGTACTTGTAATACAACAACTTGTGTAAGTACAACAGTTACACTTCCTTCTATTTCTAATAATTTATCTGCTAACAATGAATCTTCAACTTGTACCGTTTATGGGCCAAATTGGATACAATTCCGTCACTCATCAGGAAGATTAATTGCTGCAATCAATCCACAAGGAAACAACTTAGGTTCAGTTACTGCAACTTCTTATGTTCAAACATTACCTATAAATACTGCTGCATGTACAAACCCATTACTTATTACAGCTGCTTTAGGAAGACGTTGGGTAATAACACCTACAACTCAACCAACATCACCTGTAAATGTTCGATTGTATTTTGATAATCCTGAATACACAGCCTTAAATACTGAAGCAAATAGTAACTCAAATTTATTTGACAACACTGCAGTATTTGGTGATTTATTCTTAAGTAAATATCGAAACGATGGTTCACCATTGGTCAACAGTATATTTAGTGATAACTGTGGATCTGGTTTAACTACAATTTGGAATCCAGTAAGTAGTGGTACAATTGCTTCAATAATACCAGGGTTTGATGCAAATGGTCGATTTATTGAGTATACTATACCTGATTTTTCAGAATTTTGGCTACATGGAAGTCAAGTTATCTCACCACTTTCTGTGACTTTAGTTGATTTCTCTGCAAGTTGTGAAAAAGGATCAAATGAAATCAAATGGAAAACAGAATCTGAGATGAACAACTCTCATTTTATCATTGAAAAAAGTAGAAATGGTATACATTGGGAGGTATTGACAACCAAACAAGGGGCAGGAACCACACAAAATTCAAACTCTTACGTTGTTTTTGATGAAAATCCAAATGATGTTCTAACGTATTACCGACTAAATCAAGTTGATATTGATGGAAAAAATGAAAACATTGGACTTATTGTATTGAATTGTGAATCCAATTTATTGAATGATATGAGTGTTTATCCGAATCCAGCAAACAAAGATTTCACTGTAGAAATTCAATCAACTAATAAAATAGATGAAAGTGTGCTACAAATTCAAGATTTAACAGGTAAAATTGTTTATAATCAAAAAATTGAAATCAGTAAAGGCATTAATAAATTTGGTATTTATGATCATCAATTGGCTAAAGGTACTTATACAATTTCAATAGTTGGAGAAAAGCAAAAATTCAAAGCTCAACGACTAATAATTATGTAATAAACGTATAAAAAGATGTTATAATGGGAAGTTTTAGCTTCCCATTATTGTTTTATCTAATTTAGACCCTACTTAAAGAAAGCCCATAAATCATCCTAACACAATCACAAAATGATTATATGGAATACGTAATTAAGTTGATAATAAATCATCTATTAATGAATAAGATATTTCTATATGCTGATTAGATAAATGATAAATAAACGAATCATAATATAACCTTACAAGCGATTCGAAACACAATTATCAAGGTAAAGTTCAAAACAATGAAAAGATCACCTCATTCTTTTAGAATCAGCATAATCTATTGAAATTGGTTAAAATAACAAATCCTTCCTTGAAAATCAAAGAAGGATTTGAGAAATAAGAGTAGTAATAGTAATTTTATAATTAGAGTCGTACGACAACTCCTTTATACTCTCTTGGTTCATCTTGATTTGGATTATCCAAAACAACTCTCCAAATATAAGATGTATTAGGCTCTACCAATTGACGTGTTACTCTATCATATCCATCCCAACCTTCAACAGAATTGGTTTCGAATATAACTGCTCCATTTTTTGCATCATAGATGTACATTTTAAACTGTACATCTCTCAATGTCAAAGCATAAGGTATAAATTTATTTTTACGGTAGTCATCGCTTAAAGGCATAAATCCAGATGGTGCAAGTAAATTATAATCTTTATCAATTGTAACAGATTTAACAGTTTTTGATTCACAACCATTTAATCCGCTTGCTTTCAAAGTAATATCAAATGTCCCTTTTTTATAGAAATGAGCGGCTGCTTTTGTACCATATTGGCGTTGTGTATTTCCCTCAAAAATCCATTCAAATTTTGAACCTGCAGAATTTGTAGCTAATGGAATGTATGGAAGCCCATTTTCATATTGAATTTCATCATTTATACTAAAATCAACTTTTGAAGCTTCATTAACATGAAATTGTTGATTTTGACCAGTTAATTTATGTTTAATTGTGTAAACTCCTGCTTCATTAACTTTATATGGAATAGTTTTTCCTTTTTCAATAGCTGTTTCATTACCTATTGGTGAAACAACGATTAACTGTGATTCATTTTTATTTGAAATACCAACGATCTGTCCTTCACACAATGTTTCAATATCAGGAAAAACAATTGCTTTCTCTTTTGGTTTTGAGTTATCCGAATTGGGATTAGAAGAAATTTGATTTTGCGAAGAATTCATTTTTGAACTTGATGAAGCATTTTGTTCAGTTTTATCTTGTGTAGTTCTATCAACTTTTTTATTTCCCTCAGAAGATGTATTTTGACTTCCAGATCCTGTCTCAGATAAATTATTCAATTTTTTAGCATTCGTTTCAATTGAATTTGGCTCCACTAAATTATTTTCTGTTGATTGAGTATTCAACTCAGAAGTTGAATTTTCATTGTTATTACCATTTGTATTGTTCTGATTTTCTTCAACTTGATTCTGTGCTGTTTCTGTTTGTATAAAATTAGAAGCAGAGTTGTTATTATTCATTGAATAAATTACAACAGCAGTAATAGAAAGCACGGCAACACCCCCAATAATCCATTTCAAATTAAATTTTGAACTTGGAGCAGAGGTATTAGGCAACTTATCCAGTTTTTCACTGAGTGAAGCCCACGCATTTTCATTGTACGGTAATTCATACTCGTCAAATGCATTTTTCAAATTGTTTTCCAAATTACTTTTCATTGAGATCAGTATATGTTTGTAAATTGTTTATTCAAAATTGCTTTTAAATTAATCTTTGCTTTAGCTAAATTTGATTTTGATGTACCTTCAGAAATACCTAATTTTTCAGCTATTTCTTTGTGTGAATAATTTTCAATTACAAACATGTTAAAAACAGTCCGGTAAGCTGGAGAAAGCTGTTGAACAGCATCTAGAGCTAATTCCCCACGAATTGAAAGTGATTCTACATTTTCGGCATCAACAATTGGATCTTCAGTTTCTGTTACAAAAAAGACATCAGTTCCAGCAAATAATAAATCTTTTTTTGCCTTTCTCAAATAGTCAATAGAGGTATTTGCAACTATTCTTTTGCCCCATGCATCGAAAGAACCTGAAGAATCAAATGTATCTAATTTTTCAAAGATCTTGATAAAACTGTTTTGAAGAACTTCTTCTGCTGTATCTCTATCTGACAAATATCTAAGAGCTACGACAATGAGTTTACCATAATAAAGCTGAAAGAGTCGCTCTTGTGATCGGCGATCATTTTTCAAACATCCTTCAATAACTTTAGCTAGTTCCACTCTTTCTTCCACAGTTGTTATCAATTAATGAACGTAGGTTTTTATATGGGGTTGCCTGTAATTTAATATTTTATCAAAAAAATTTCAATCAACTAAATAGGTAATAATCTTCAATTAAGATAACAATTATTCTTCGATTTGATCAAAAGAACTTAATGAAAGTCTGAAATTATTTGGTATTTCAATCGTCGTTTTCAATTTCATATCAAACATTATCTGTGTAGTTGTACCAGTAGCATGTACAATTAAATCGTCACCTTTCTTAGAAGTAATTTGATATTCAAGTGTAAAACTCTTACTTCCAATTTTAATTGTTCGAACATGAACTCTCGTATCAACTGATGTCAGTAGTAATTCTTTTCTAAAATCTACATTCACATTTGCAATAAGAAACATATCTTTTGTCCAATTCCAATCTGGACAAGCTTTTAGCATAAATTGACCTCTAGCAATTTCAAAATAAGTCACATAAATGCTATTATTTACATGTCCTAAAGCATCCAAATCATTCCATCTCATTTGGATTGGTAGACTAAAATTAAAATTCGATTCTTCCATTTGATATTTTCCTTTATATTTTTTTTAATTGAAATGCTACTGATTTGATTCTTTTAGTCATAACATTTTCTATTTCCTCTTCTAAAATCATTGATTGAACTCTAGGATCATCCAGTACTTCATCTAAGGATTTAATTTTCCCAACTGGAACATGTTCCTTATGCAGTGCATCTAAAATATCATCACAAATAAGTTGACCAATTTTATCCTGTAACAATTGTTGTAATTCTGTTCTGTTTACAACTCTATTTTGATTTTTTTGAAACCGTTCATCTTCAGTTAAGAAACTACAAGCAAGAAACTTACATAGCTTAAAAAAATGTGAATCACTGCCCACAGCAAAAGTAATCAATTGATTATCAAACGTTTTAAACAACTCTCCATAAGGAGCAATATTTGGATGTAAACTTCCTATTCGCCTTGCAACATGACCAACTGATAAATAATTAGTTGCCTGATTTATCAAACTAGAAATTGCAGCTTCAAATAATGAAACTTCAACAATACGACCTTTATTTAGTTGATTATCCTGTTCTAAAAGAGCTACTAATAGCCCTTCTTTCAATTGATGGGCTGCTAAAACATCAATCAAAGCAACTGGCATTTTAACAGGTCCACTTTCTGATGTTCCGTTCATACTCATAAAACCTGATTCAGCTTGTAAAATTAAATCATAAGCAACTCTGTCTGATTCTTGACCAAAACCAGAAATCTTACCATGTATCAGTTTAGGATTTAAATCAAATAACACTTCATCTGTTAAACCAAATTTCTCAGCATCACCATATTTAAAGTTGGTCAATAAAATATCAGACTCCTTTATGAGGTCTAAAAATTCTTTCCGATCAACTGGATTGGAATAATCTAATTTTTTATATTCTTTTTTATAATTTACAGAAGAAAAGTATGCTGAAACATTGCTATCTTTCGGTTCATTTGGAAGTTTCCAAGTTCGTGTTACATCCCCCAATAAAGGATGTTCAATTTTTATCACCTTTGCACCTAATTCAGCAAAGAACATTCCGACTGATGGACCTGCAAGTACAGTTGAGGCATCAATAATTACTAAATCTTCTATTTTCAATTGATTTAATTTTAATCAACATAAATTACCAATCCTTTTAAATACTCACCTTCAGGGTGAACAGCTGAAATTGGATGATCTGCGGGTTGATGCAATTGCTCTAATATTCTAACATTTCGACCTGCTTCAATTGATGCTGCAATTATTGTATTTGTAAATAATAATTTATCAATAACCTGCGAACATGAAAATGTGAAAATAATTCCACCTGGTTTTATTTGTCTTATTGCATGAGCATTCAATCGTTTATAACCTTGAATTGCTTTATGTCGTTTGTCTCTATGTTTTGCAAATGCTGGAGGATCCAGAATAATTATATCATATGATTCGGGCAATTCTTTCATGTATTCCATTGCATCAGCAATAATTGAATTATGATTTTTGTAGCCGTTTAATAAAATATTTTCATCAGTCAAATTGATTGCTTTTTTAGAACTATCAAGTGAGTGAACTAGTTCTGCATCATTTTTCAAAGCAAATAAACTAAAGCCACCAGAGTAACAAAAAGTATTCAAAACTTTTTTCCCTTTTGAATATTTTCCGACTAAAGTTCTATTTTCCCTTTGATCTATAAAAAAACCAGTTTTTTGTCCGTTAATCCAATCGATGTTGAACTTCACACCATTTTCTATCGCAACATGTGGCATTTCACAAGTTCCAAATAAATAAGAATCGACAACCTCTATCCTATCTGGCAATGTCTCCGCAGATTTAGAATAAATTGCTGTTAAATTATCTTTTAATACATTCTTTAAACATTTTGCAATTAATTCTACAGAATGATACATTCCAATACTATGACATTGAATTACAGCAACTTTATTATAGTAATCAATAATCAAACCTGGTAAACTATCTCCTTCACCATGAATCAGTCTAAAAATAGAATTGTCTGCTCGTAACAAATTCAAAGAACATCTTACATCAAATGCATTTTGAATTTTCTTTTCAAAAAACGCTTCATCAATCTGCTCATCTTCAAAAGTTAATATTCTAACTGCAATTGTTGCATTTTGAAAATGTCCTCTCGCTAAAAATTTTCCATTTGAATCTTGAACTGTAACAACATCACCATCTTGTAACTCTTCTGA
>DAIOWV010000086.1:0-3983 GCA_036758285.1 Taishania sp.
CTAAGAAATTTGATGGTGTAGAAGAAGCTGATGTAAAAGATGCCGATAAAAAAGAATATGCACTTTACCAACAAGTTTTAACGGATGTTACTTCTGAAAAAGAAGAATACAATGATTACATCAAACAAATTGAGCAAGTAAGTCAATTAATTGATATAGTTCCATCAATGATTTCTGCACAAATAGGTAAAGAAAACTACACTATAAAAGACTTAAAAAAATGGAAGCCTACTGATATTCAGGGCATCCAATTAAAAGAATTTGCTTTATTGATTGAAGACGGTCTTTCAAAAGAAGAATTAACTGAAAATATGAAAGAAATTTCTCAAACGTTGGAGTACAACTTAAATGTTGATTTTGATGACCGTGCAATAATTGGTGACGACCCATATAACATGAATGATCGTAACTATGGTAATGGTGATGTAGAAGGACCTGATGCGTTACATGGAACTCACGTTGGAGCCATAGTTGGAGCTATTAGAGGAAATAAACTTGGTGGAGATGGTGTTGCAGATAATGTAAAATTAATGTCGCTTCGTGCAGTGCCAAATGGTGATGAATTTGACAAAGATATTGCCCTTGCGGTTCGTTACGCTGTTGACAATGGTGCACAGGTTATCAATATGTCATTTGGTAAATCTTATTCTCCAATGGCAAAAGATGTTTATGAAGCATTTGACTACGCAGATTCTAAAGGTGTTTTGCTAATTCAAGGAGCAGGAAATGATGCAAAAGATGTGGATACAAATCCTAATTTCCCTTCTTCAAAATATGAATTTCAAGATAAAAAAACAGAACATTATTTAACAATTGGAGCAACAACTCCTTATGCCACTGTAAAAGGACAAGCATATGGTGAGCTTCCTGCATCTTTTTCAAACTATGGTCAAATAGGTGTAGATGTTTTTGCTCCAGGATATCAAATTTACAATGCTGTTCCTGATAATAAATATCAAGCGTTAGATGGTACATCAATGGCTTCTCCAATGGTGGCAGGTGCAGCAGCTTTGTTGAAATCTTATTTCCCGAAGTTGTCAATGTTAGAGATTAAAAACATTCTACTGTCATCTGTAACCAGTTATCAGGGTTCTCAACAATTAATGCCTGGTGAAGAAGATAAATCAGTAGATTTTGGAAAACTTTCAGTTACTGGTGGAGTAATAAATTTACCTGCAGCAGTTAAAGCTGCAATCGCTTTGGAAGCAAGCAAATAATTATTTAGTAATGGAAGAAAAGGACTTGAGATTATTAGCAAATCAATTGATGAAACCGGAAGGTGACAGAGGGATTGAAATTGCTAATATGATGAATGAAAGTAATCAAGGGATGACAATTAATTCCATTGAAAATCTTTCATTGACTGAAAATGATGTGATTTTAGAAATTGGTCCAGGAAACGCTGGTCACTTAAATTATCTATTTAGTAAAGTCCAAAAGTTAAGGTATTTTGGAATAGACATTTCAGAATTAATGGTTAGCGAAGCTAGTAGAATTAATTGTTCACAGATTGAGAATGAATCAGCTTCATTCACATTATATGATGGAGAAAATATTCCGTTCGAATCAAATTATTTTGATAGAATATTCACTGTTAATACAATTTATTTCTGGTCAAATCCAATTCTTTTCATTCAAGAAATTAGCAGAGTTTTAAAACACAATGGTCGTTTCTCTTTAACATTTGCGGAAGCATCTTTTATGGAGAAACTTCCATTCACTAAGTTCAACTTTAATTTATTTAGCGTTGAAAAATTACAAGAAATAATTAAGGATTCAAATCTGACAATCGCTTCAATTGACAATCAAAAAGAGATGATTCACTCAAAAACAGGTGAATTAGTTGAACGAAAATTTGTTACTGTACTCTTAAAAAAGAATTAATCAGCCTGATTTCTAGATAATAATAAGGTCAGGTTAATTAAAAAAGTCCCAAGTGATTCCAACTCGAATTTGCATTGCTGGAATAGGATAATCCACCGCAATTCTATTGATACTAGGATTCCAAAAATATCCTAGATTTTCCACTCGGAAGAAAAAACGAAAATTCTGTACTTCAAAGGCTCCAAATACATGTAAATTAGCCGTTGAATAATTTGAAGTATTAGACAATCGATAAATATCCATCAATGGGTTGACTTCTATTAAATTGTAGCCAGTATGATACGAACCTTCAACTCCAAATTGACCTAATAGTTTACGCCCTTTCAGAATTTTACCTTGCAGATATAATCTTGACTGAAAAAGGAAATCAGGCATCCAATTACTATTATTAAAACTTCCATTAAATGAAAAATGAATAATTTTATAGCTTGTTTTACCTCTGACACCTAGTGAAAATGCATTCAAGGTTGTCAAAGTATCATTTCGCCATTCATCATTATAAAACCAATAATTGTTGGTTGCAACAGCATTTTTTATGTAAAAACCGACTGAATGTTGTTGAAATGAATAATCCAAATTAGCATCAATATTCATTCGAAATTGCTTTTCCAAATCTGAGAAACTATTATTATAAAAAATATTGTTTCCAAAATAGAGACGTTGATAAGGCTCTGGCAACAAATATGAAAGATTCGCTTTTCCTTGCAATAAAAAATTATTCCATCCAAATTTTACATCTGAATTACTAAACCATTCCCCTTTTGCTCCAATAAAATTCAAATTTGAATGATTTTTTAATTCTACACCTTTTAAGATAATTCCGATTTTTCCATCTAAATTAATTTCCGATTGAGATACGTAATTACCTAAGTTGTAAAAATTCCACCAATTATTTTGAATCCCTGCTTTAAAATAGAAACCTTTTCTGCTATAATATAAACCTGCAAGATTTACCAGTTCAGAAACTTGATATTGATCATTTGTAGAATCTAAGCTATAATATGTCACTGGATATATTGCCGCAAAACTATCTACTTCAAAATAACGTCTATTTTGAATATTCAATCTGTTTTCAACATAAACACCTGTAGAATTTGAAGAATCTTTGGATAGTAAATCAAAATAGTGATCCAACTCAATTCGAGTGCCTTTATATCTACTTTCTGCTGCCGACTTACGTACAGGAGCAAATGACAATCCAGAAATATCTAATAAAGTATCCGTTAAAATACCTCCATTTTCAAATATACTTCGACTTACAAATTGTCCTCGAATATCAAAAGAATAAAAATCAGATTGGTGTTCAAACTGTAGTTGTACATCGTGGTGATTAAAATCACTTGATCTTAAAAAGGCATTTCCTCTTCTTAAATTATAGTCAATATTAAGAATGTTTTTAGATCCAAACATCTGAGTATAGGTAGCTATAACATTTTGGGTTGCTTGTCCGCCAAAAACATATCCAAACCCCAAATGTGGTAAAGCTGAAAAACGTTTATTTTTCCAGTTTGAAAAATTTCGATACACTCCACCTCCATAGTTTTGAATAAAAAAATCGTATGGAAGAATATTTTCCGAAGTTGAAAATCCACCACCAGGAAGTGTTGAACTATGATTCGAAAAGGCAATATCAACAGAATCTATCTTCCCTCCTGTTGAGTAACCTAATTTCAATGTGTCTTTTTGCCCCATAATCGAATTATTTTGAGCAAATCCATGCACAATTAATAATGCGAAAAAGAATGTTAAAGACACCTTCATATTTACAAAAGTAAAATTATAAAAAAAGGGGCAAAATGCCCCTAATATTTTACAAATTCGATAAAATCGAAAGAATATTAAATTTTATTGATTTTCAATTGAAGACCAGACACAAGATTCGCAGCTTTATTTTTGTGAATAATGTTTTTCTTAGCCAATTTTTGAATCATAGAAGCTACTGAAGGCAATAAAGCTTCTGCTTCTTTTTTATCCGTCAATGCACGTAATTTTCTTACTGCATTACGAGTTGTTTTATGTTGGTATTTGTTACGAAGTCTTTTAGCTTCGTTACTTCTTATTCTTTTTATTGCTGACTTATGATTCGCCATGATTTTATT
>DAIOWV010000086.1:4067-7436 GCA_036758285.1 Taishania sp.
TTATTTAATTAAAAAAGTTATATTCAATATTTGCAGCCCATAGGAGAATCGAACTCCTGTTTTAAGAATGAAAATCTCATGTCCTAACCACTAGACGAATGGGCCAAAATTTTACTTTTTAACAAAGTATGTATGTCAAAAATCGGAGTGCAAATATAAAGACAAATAATTTAATAAAAAGCATTTTTATTGTTTTTTTTTTGATTTTTTAATCGAATAGACACTAAACACTGATTTAAAGTCAATTACAATAAATTTATTTTATTCACTATACGGGAAATAATGTAAAAGTCCTTCATAAATACTATTGTGGAAAATAGTAGCATGATTTTCATTTTTCATACTATTAAAGACTATTTGTCCTTTTGGGTATTCATTTTTCAATAATAATTTATAAAAGTTTTTTGCATCTTTCACCATTATTGGATGCTCATCCTTACCAACAGAAAGATAAATATTCTTATTTAGTTCTTTGTGTTGAGTTAAAAATTGCGGGAGTTCTTTCAATAAATGTTGATCATCCCACCAAAGGCTTGGACTTACAATAAAATAATGAGAAAAGAGATCTGGTTTTTTTAATAATATCTCACAAGCAAGTAAACCTCCCAATGATTGACCAATTATATATCGTTGGCTTGAAATGTTATAATTGTCAGCTATCAGCGGTATTACTTCTTCTCCAATAAAATGAATAAACAATTCAGATTTACCAGATGTAGGCACGGATTGTTTTAATTCTTCATTACTTGTTGGAGAAGTAAAATCTCTTTTCCTATCAACATTTTCAATCCCAACTACTATAGTTGCTGGCATTTTAAATTGTAAATTGAAAAACTGAATTAATCCTGCGATATGAAAAAAATCTTCATGTAAAGAACCATCTAAAAGAAATACCACTGGATATTCTTTGTCTTTAGAATAACCAAGAGGCAACATAATGTTCAAGTTTCTTTTCTCATTAAGAGCAACTGAATTAACTTCAAGAATTTCTCCAACTTCCAACTGTTTTTTGACAATTTCTTGAGAATAAGAGAATGTTTGGACAAAAAAGAGAATTACTAATTGAATAATTAAATTTCTAATCATAATATAAATCTATAAGTTCCAAAGGTAAATAAAATGGTTTTTTCATCGTTATTTCAATCCTTATATTTGCATACCGTAAAACAATTGGAACATTTTTTGAGAAGAGAGAATCATGAAATTCTGTATTACATTGTCATTTATCCTATATTTTTCGATTGTTTTCGGACAATCTATTAGGTTTGAACGGCCAAATGCTGGGATACAGACAGGATTAATAGTAAATATTGGAACTCATGAACTAGCTTTTGGTATTCAATTAAAAGGATATATTGGATTTGATTATGCTCAATTAAACATTGGAAATACTTTTGCATGGAAATTTTATAGCTATGGAAATCGAAAAAGATTTTATGAAAACAGGGCTTATCTAGGCGCTGCATTAATGGCTGGAAAAACAAATTCGCATCTTGATTTCGAATTAGATGGACTTGCACATCAAACAAACAGGGACTTTGCTATTGCATACAACTACCTTTTATACAATGATAATAGTGGTACATCACAACGTTCGGGAGCCTGGGGACTTCATCTAAAAAATACGACTATACGTTTTGAAAATGATGTTTTTGCTGGACAAATGAGGGATCGTTTTCGATCAGGGTTAATTTCTGTGTCATACCGTTCTGATTGGTATAAAATCAATGCTGGACTATACATTTGGACAGGTGAAACAAGAAATTCTTTTTGGGATAAAATAGTTTCTGATAAAATGCCAAGCGGATATCGATCTTTAGAAGATTTACCTTATGGAAAAACGTCACATGGTCTATTATATGGTGGTGTACAATTCCTTCTTCCCTATGGAAATATAACACATCTTAGAATTGGAGTTGACAGTGAACACATTCGTCATTCAATTCAAAATAGACTTATACACGATTTATCTTTCCTTCCAAAATCAATAGAAAGGAATACCCCTCACTACCCTAGACTAGATGAAAATGGCTGTCCGGTTTTTGAAAAAGAATTGGTTAGAAAATCAAAATACTATTTACAATTTGGAGTAAATGACTAAACAAAAAAGGACATCTCGAAAGATGCCCTTTAAAGTAATTTATAAATTCTATTACTTACTAGCTTCCAAGGCAATTGCTGCCTTTACAGCTGCTGGTAAGTTTATTACCCCACCAGTTGTAGAAAGTTTCCCAAAATCTATAGAAGTTTCAGCTCCTGGTTTTTGTTGTTGTGAACCTTTGTAACTAGTTGCTGTGTTTAAAAGAATATCTTTAATTTCTTTCATAGAAAGCTTAGGGAAATAAGATTTCAACAAAGCTGCTGCACCTGCCACCATCGGAGCTGCCATTGAAGTTCCTTGTAATTGCATATATTCACTTTGTGGAACAGCGTTGTAAATTTCAAACCCTGGAGCAAAAACATCTACACCAACTTGTCCATAATTAGAAAATCTAGCTGCTAAATTTCCAAATTCTTGTTTTTTAACTGTTGCATATCTTGTAGAAGCACCTATCGTTAAAAAATGGTCTAATTTTTTGTTTTGAAATTCATACTTTGATGTTGGAAAATTCGGTTCAACATCAATGTCCTTTGATGAGTTACCAGCAGCATGTACTAATAAAACACCTTTAGAATCTGCATAAGCAAATGCTTCATAAACATCTTTTGCCAATGGAGAATAAGATTTACCAAATGACATGTTGATAACCTGTGCACCATTGTCAACAGCGTAACGAACAGCAAGGGCAATATCTTTGTCAAATTCATCACCGTTTGGTACTGCACGAAGCGACATTAATTTTACATTGTCTGCAACACCATCTCCACCAAGTTTATTTCCTCTAATAGAACCTACAATTCCACCAACATGTGTTCCATGTAATGCATCTGGACCTTCTACATCACCATTACCATAGTTGCGGTCATTCATGTTATATGAGTCATCACCGATTATTGCACGGTCATCAAAATCAACATTTAAGTTGTAATCCAACATTTGACTAATTTGTTTCTTCTGATCTTCAAGCGTTTTTTTAGTCAATCGACCTGAAGCAATTGCCAAACCTAATTGTTTTAACTGCATCCCTTGAGGGTCTTCAGGTTTCCATTTATTCAAATCTTTTTCAGTATATTTTTCTTTTCCTAACTGAGCTGAAATCAATGCAGGAACTTGTTCAATCATTGCAGATAATTGATCTAATTGAGCTACATATGGTTCATATTCTGCCCTTTCGTCATTAACTTCTTTAAATACTTGTTTGTAAAGTGTATAATCTTTTTTATCGGCATCTTTTACATCAGCTTCTTCTACACCATCAAATTTCTTAG
>DAIOWV010000087.1:0-7324 GCA_036758285.1 Taishania sp.
AAGATTTACAACGAATGATTTTCAAATTAACAAAAATTTAATTGTAACATTTTTTGTTACATTAAAAAACTGTTTACTTTTACCCCAGAAATAAAAAACAATTTTAAAATATAAACACATGAAAACAGGAATTACAGGGGCTACAGGACAATTAGGAAGATTAGTAGTAGAAAAATTAAAAGAAAAAACAGGGGCTGAGAATTTAGTTGCGTTAGTTAGAACTCCTGAAAAAGCAGCAGATTTAGAAATCGAGTCAAGAGCTTTTGATTATAGTAAAGCAGATGGGTTAGTAAAATCATTACAAGGAATTGATCATTTATTATTGATATCAGGAAGTGAAATTGGTCAACGTGAAGTTCAACATAAAAATGTAATCAATGCAGCAAAAGAAGCAGGCGTAAAATGGATTGTTTACACAAGTATTTTACATGCTGACAAATCACCTTTAGGTTTGGCTCCTGAACACATTGCAACAGAGGAAGCTTTAAAAAAATCAGGAATTCCTTACACTATTTTGAGAAATGGTTGGTACACAGAAAATTATACAGCATCTGTTCCAAGTGCATTAGAAGCAGGAGCATTTATTGGAAGTGCCGGAGAAGGAAAAATTTCATCCGCTGCTAGAGTTGATTATGCTGAAGCTGCTGTTGTTGTACTTACAAGCCCGGATCAAGAAGGGAAGACATATGAATTATCTGGAGATGAAACATATACATTAACAGATTTTGCTGCAGTACTTTCAAAAGTTACAGGTAAAACGATTCCATATCAAAATTTATCAGAAACAGAATATGCTGGGGTATTAGCAGAAGCTGGACTACCTGAAGGATTAGCTCAAGCATTTGCAAGTTTTGATGCTTCTGCTGAAAAAAATGCATTATTTAATGACAGTAAAGAATTATCAACTTTAATTGGTCACCCAACAACTTCTCTTGAAGATGTTATAAAATCAACTATTGCTTAATTTTTATTATAGTTTTTAGAGAGCCATCTTTCATTTCGAAAGGTGGTTTTTTATTTATAATTATTTGGATTTAATAACATAGGTTAAGAATAAAAAAGTTACTTATTCATACCTTTAAGTACAATTAAAAATATAAAATTATGTCAGTCTTAAAGAATAAAGTCGCAATTGTAACTGGTGCTGGAGCCGGTATAGGAAAAGCTATCGCACAATTATATGCAAAAGAAGGAGCAAAAGTGGTTGTTTCAGATATAAATGAACAACATGGTCAAGAAGTTGTTGAATCCATCCTAAAATCAGGAGGTGAAGCTATTTTTATCAAAGCAGATACCTCTAGTCCAGAAGATAATAAAAACTTAGTTTCAAAAACCGTAGAAAAGTTTGGGCGTCTGGATATTGCATGTAATAACGCTGGAATTGGAGGTCCTGCTCAATTAACAGGAGAATATGATATTGAAGCTTGGAATAAAGTTATCAATGTCAATTTAAATGGTGTGTTTTATGGATGTCATTTTCAATTAGAACAGATGTCTAAAAATGGTGGAGGAAATATCGTTAATATAGCCTCAATTCATGGAACTGTTGCGGCACCAATGAGTGTTGCTTATACAGCTGCAAAACATGCTGTGGTTGGTTTAACAAAAAACATTGCAGTTGAATACGCTCAACAAAATATTCGTTGTAATGCTGTAGGTCCAGGTTATATATTAACTCCACTTTTAGAAGACAATTTGAATTCTGAAATGCAAAAAGCAATCGCATCCAAAGCACCGATTAATCGACTTGGTAAAGCTGAGGAAATTGCAGAATTAGTACTTTTCTTAAGTTCAGACAAATCTTCTTTCACAACTGGAGCATACTATATTGCTGATGGAGGTTATACTGCGGTTTAAAAATTTGCTTTTCAATTCAAAACACATAATAGTCTTCTGAAACTTTTATGTGTTTTGAATTAATCTTTTGAAATTTTGTACTTGGGTATATTCTAATTTTTTGATTTTTATCATTAAAAACATCAATAGGCATTGAGAACTTCTCAATACAATTATCCCATTTATACTGAATGTTTTTCCCTTTTTTACGAATAATCAGTTTAGGAACTTGATTTGTCCGTAAATATTGATCAAAAACTGACGTCAAATCCATTTTTAGAAACTGACACATATATGCTTCAATTGTTTCTGAAGTTACAATTTGATGATAAAACTCTTTGTTGATTGCTCTTAAAAAAGCCAACCATTTTTCATCATCATTTACCAATTGTCGAATCATGTGCAACATGTTTGATCCTTTGTAATACATATCATAAGAACCTGGATTATTTACATTGTAATGCCCTATAATTGGTTTGTCATTCAAAATATTTAAACGTGTACCTCTTACATATTCAGTACCCGCTTTTTTACCGTAAAAATATTCTGTAAACAGTGATTCAGAATAAGAAGTAAAGCTTTCATGAATCCACATATCAGCATTATCCTTACAAGTAATACTATTAGCAAACCATTCATGACCACTTTCGTGAATTATAATAAAATCCCATTTTAGTCCCCAACCTGTAAATGACAAATCTTTCCCTAAATAACCATTTTTGTAACCATTACCATAGGTAACTGAGCTTTGATGCTCCATACCTAAATAAGGAACTTCAACAATTTTATATCCATCTTCATAGAAAGGATAAGGTCCAAACCAATGTTCAAAAGCCTCCATCATTCGAAATGCATCTTTAAATTGATCCTTAGATTTTTCTAGATTTTCTTCTAAAACATAAAAGTCCATGTCTAAATCATCTGATATCCCTTCATAAATAGCATTCCAGTGAACATATTTTCCAATATTGAAATTGACACCATACAAATTAATTGGATTTTTAACTTCCCAAATAGTTGTACGTTTTCCACCATTCACAACATTTTTGATCAATCTTCCATTTGAAATATTCATTAAATGTTCTGGTGTCGTAACAGAAATCTTAACACCCCATTCAGGTTCATCATACCCATGATCTTTACATGGCCACCAAGTACTTGCTCCTATTCCTTGGCAAGCAGTAGCTACAAAATCATTCCCGTGTTCATCTTTTGCCCAAACAATACCGCCATCCCATGGTGGATTTTTAGCTTCAATCGGTTGACCACTATAATAAATACTTATCTTTTGAATTTGATCATATTTTGACTTGACGAAGGGAAATTGAATGTAATAACAAGAAGTTGATTTTTTATAAAATCGAAGATTATTCCCTCCATATTTTACACTATCAATGGTTAAATTTTCATTCAAATCTATTTGAAGATTTGAATTTTGTTGAGATAATACTTGAAATAAAATTACATTACAACCACTAATTGACTTATTCTCAACATCAACCTCTATTGAAAGATCATAGTGAATTGCATCCCACCAACTTCTTTCTTCGGAGATAGTTCCTCGAAGTGAATCATCAATGGTAAATTGAGCTGATGTAGAAAAAGAAACAACTAGAAATAAAAAGATTAAACGCAACATCTACCAAAATTAAAAGTGCAACGAAAGTTAACTCAAAACACTCTAATATAAAAACTGATTTTTAGTGTACCAACTTTAACACACTGCTTTTTCCATCAATTTGTACTTTCAAAAAATAAATTCCACTTTCCAATTCACTAATATTCAATCGTGTATTATTTGATATCAATCGTGTTTTTCCATTTAAATCTACAATTGAGCATTCAAAATTAGTAAATGGATAATTAACAGAAATAACTAATTCATCTTTTACAGGATTCGGATAAAATAAAACACCATTTTCAATTTTTTCTAATTCCAAGGCACAAGAAAACTGAGCTTTCGCAGAATGATTCGCAAGACCAAAACTCGGATTATTAACAATAACATCTCCATAAGTTGTCAACGTGCTGAATTGACCATCTGTTGGCGAGTTATATACTCCTGGCTGATTTGCCGTCATATTTCTCATTGAACATTCATCGCGATTCCAAGTCCAAGCAAGCCAACCAAGACCCTTATTTTGACAAGCATCTAATACACTATTCATTTGAATTGCATTGCAAGCAAAATCAACATTCCCTATTTCTCCTAAAATAACAGGAAGCGTTAGTGCTGATAATTGATTAACGATAGATGTCATTTCACTTGCTGTAGAGTTCCAATAAGCATGACAACTCATTATTATACGATGCAAAGGATCATTATCATTGAAAATAGTTGCATTATTAATAACAGTTTGATAATCCATACCATAATTGGGAGCATCAATAATAATTGGCACTTCAATACCAGCATTTCTCAATCGATTTACTACATTTTTATAATGAGTAACCCATGTTGTAATTTGAGAATTGTAGTTAGGATTTAATGTATAATTTGGAGCTGGATACATCGCTGGACCATATTCATTGGCAACATTTACAAAAATGTGAGATTTATGTTTTTCGATTAAATCTAAAACTGGTTGACTTGTCCACCAGGCAACTACATTCGTATTAAAAGCTGTTGTATCTGTATGAATATGCGTAAAATCATGAATTTCCAGAACAGTTACGATATCTGCAGCCGCAAATCTTGAAATAACACTATCCAATCCAACTAATGACAAAGCTGGTCTAGAAGGCTGGCCATAATCTACATACCATTGAATTCGAACTGTATTTGGATTTGCTAAGATAATCTGAGATGACAATTCTCGACCTGTATTTAAATTCCCTGGAAAATTCCAATCATCGGATAAAGAATAATTAACCCCCTTCATTACAAAATCATTCCCACAAGGATCCACTATTTTGTTCCCCTGTGTTTCAAAAAATGATGACAATTGCGCATTAACATCACTTTTAGCAATCAAAAAAATAGTAAACAAGAAAAATGCAAACAACTTATTCATAAGTATTTAATTTAAAACTTAACAATAATATGCAAATAATCAATAAGGTACAAAAGTTCCAGACTTTTTTTGATTTTTCTTCAAACGCTTTTTATTCTTTTTGATAGATTTTCTAGCTTCTTTCGACTGTAAACTCCAGTAATGTTTGTATCGTGCTTTTGCTTCCTTTTTTACTGCTCGAGATTCTTTTTTTCTTTGTTTTGCTAGTACTTTTTCAGTTTCTTCTATCGTCTCTGGAGTTTCGGTTTTTTTAAACATTCCACAAGATTGCATAAGAAACAATGAACTAGATACTAAAAGTAACATTATAAACGTTCTTAATCTCATAATATAATTATATATATTTGTTTATACTTGTAAATTAAAACGTGATGAAGTTACCAATTATTTTAATGTTTTCAATTCTTTTGCTAACCTGCACGTTTTCATGTAAGAAAAATAAGTTACATCCTGTTCCTAGCATTCCATTTGACATAACAATTAATATTAATTTACCATCTTACAGCAACTTACTTGGTGTAGGTGGATATGCTTATGCTGATGGTGGCTCAAAAGGTCTGGTAATTTACCGATTGAGTACTTATGATTTTGTTGCTTTTGATAGACATTCTCCAGCAAATAATGGTGAATGCAATGATCCTCTGAAAACAAATGAAGATAATTTTTTACAATTAATTGACCAATGTAGTGGTGCAAGTTTTTCATTAATAGATGGTTCTCCAATCTCTGGTTCAGAATTCGGATTGCGATTGTACACAACAATTTTTGATGGAAATGCAAATTTGAGAATCTACAACTAGTCCTTAAATTATATAGATATGAAAGAATGTATTCAATAAAATTAAATACATTCTTTTTGGTAATTTGTTTATTATTATTTATTTAACCACGCACGAAGCATCCAGTTATCCTTTTCTTTTTCTCGGATCAAATCACTCATAAACGAACTAGTCCCTTCATCTTCTCTAGCTGATGATATGTTTAAAATTAATCGTTCTTGTTGCAACAATGTTTTTTGAGCATCTAAAATATATTGAACACCTGTTTGTCCGTCATGAATAATCTTATTTTCTTTAATTTCACTAACAGCTAAATAATCAGAAAATGTAGAAAGAGGTTGCATTCCTAATGTAAGCAATCTTTCAGCTAATTCATCAATTATTACAAGTGCTCGTGTGTACCATTCTTCGTATTTCACATGCAATTCAAAAAAATTAGCCCCTTTAATATTCCAATGTAGTGATCTCAAATTTTGATAATGCAATTGATAATCAGCTAATAACTTATTCAATTCGTTTTCGTATTTTATATCTTTTTCCATCACATTTAATTTTAATTTATACTGCAAAGATACAAATGTATTAAACATCAATCTAATTGATTAATTTTATAACATGATAGAAAATTACTATAATATAACACCTCAACAAATTAATTACATCATTGAATTAAACAATGAACGAAATTTTCAACGTGCAAGTGAAAAATGTTTTGTTACCCAGCCTACTCTTTCCATGCAAATAAAAAAAGTAGAGGATTTATTGGGTTTTGTAATATTCGAACGTTCGAAAATTCCTGTTGAGCCAACCAAAGAAGGAGAACAACTCATCGAAATACTTAAAGATGTACAAATCGAATATGGTCGCATTTCAAATTTGGTTCAAAAAATAAAAGGGAATCATAAAGAATACTTAAAAATTGCTATTATTCCGACTGTTAGTGCCTATTTAATTGCTGATATCTTTGACGATTTACAGAAAGAAATTCCTCATTTGCAGCTTGCCATTCATGAACTAAAATCTGAAGACTTAATTGAAGCAATGGAACAAAATCTGTATGATGTAGGAATTATGGCAGGACCTCAAACTAGTAGACGTATGAAAACCATGCACTTATTTCAAGAGGAAATAAAAATATATTTTCCTTCAAGCACCAGTACTTTTGTTTCGCCAATTGAATTAGAAGACGAACAACCTTGGTTATTAAGCAAAGGAAATTGTTTAAGAACCCAAATGGTAAATTTCTGTAGAATTGACAATAGTAATTCTGAAAATCAATGGAATTACGAAGGAGGAAACATGGATATATTAACTAAAATGGTTGATTTAAATGGAGGTTATACACTTATACCCGAATATTATCATTTGAAATCCAAATCCATAAAAAGATAAAGGGTTATTTCTAAAATTTAAAAATAACCCTTTATCTAATGAAAAACTAAATTATTTACTTAGTTCTGCGTAATATTTATGAAATAAAGGAATTGTTGAAATACCCATGAGGTAATTCTCGATGCCATATTTTTCGTTTGGAGAATGTAGGTTATCACTATCTAGTCCAAAGCCAAGGAGTACTGTTTTAAGTCCCAAAACTTCTTCAAATAGTGCAACAATTGGAATAGATCCACCACCACGGGTAGGAATTGGTTTTACACCAAATGTGTCATGTAAAGCTTTTTCTGCAGCTTTATAAGC
>DAIOWV010000088.1:0-6595 GCA_036758285.1 Taishania sp.
AAATATTAAATTAATTACTGTTTCAGAAAAATAGATTTAATAGAGCAATAATAATGATAAGCAAAATCATATATTTATTACAGTATTTTTAATTTATTATCAATTTTAATCGGCAAGGCAAATGGCTGACTATCTGCCGTCTGTTGATCTATTTTATCTTTCCAGTTATTTTTTATTGATTGTTGGCGTTCATATTCTAAGTATTCATCTAAAGTCATCAAAGAAGAAGGACGATAATCAATCCCTGAAGTCCCTATTGATTCTTTAAAGACATATGTTCCCGTTACAGGGTCATAAACGATTGTTTTTTGAACAGATGAAGGATCTCCCAAATCAAAGCTTTGAGTTTGAGTTTGAGTAGGGTCGTGTGTTTTTGGAATTGGGTATCTAAGTGTATCTTGTGCGAATAGATTCCCTAAACCAAGTAATAAAACGACAAATGAAATCAACGATTTCAAATTCACGAGTTCTCCCATAAGTAGATTATGTGCCTTTGTTTTCAACACTTATAATATTTTCAATGCTTCTTTTATCAATTTTTCAACAGCGTCTTCGCCTTGAGCTACCTTATCAATAGCTTTTTCAGCTGATTTTTTGTCAAACCCGAGCGAAACCAAAGCAGTTAACGCATCAAATCTGTTTGTATTGTTTTGAACGAACATATTTTCTGAAGAAAAGTTCATTTTTAACATTTTGTCTTTTAAATCGATGATAACACGTTGAGCTGTTTTCACACCAATTCCTTTAATTCCCTGTATTGTTTTTACATCTTCTACCTGGATTGCATGAGCTATTTCTTCCGGAACTAAAGATGAAAGCATAATCATTGCAGTATTTGGTCCAATTCCAGAAACAGAAATTAATTGTTCAAACATTGTACGTTCTTCAATAGTGGCAAATCCATAAAGCAATTGTGCGTCTTCACGCACAATATGCTTTGTATAGATCTTTATGGATTCATCATTTCCTAATCCAGAGAATGTATTCAGTGAAATAAAAACGAAATACCCAACTCCTCCACATTCAACAACAACGTTCGTTGGATTTTTTTCAATTAATCGCCCGTTTAGGTGTGTTATCATATTTTATTTATTACCAGCATCAACAACAGCCACTTTCACCATATTAATTATTTCCCTTACTGAAGCACCCATTTGTAAAACATGTACTGATTTTTTTAATCCAATTAGAATTGGACCAATTGCATCAGATTCAGTAATTTCTTGTAATAATTTATAAGCAATATTCCCAGAAGATAAATTTGGGAAAATTAATGTGTTCACTTGTTTATTTGCTAATTGTGAAAAGCTAAACTTCTCATTCATCAATTCGCTATTTAAAGCAAAATTGGCCTGTACTTCTCCATCAACCACCAAATTGGGGTAGTTTTGATGTAAAATTTCAGTTGCTCTAGACATTTTATCAGGATCTACACCAGGTGAAGAACCAAAATTTGAATAAGAAAGTAAAGCAATACGCGGTGTAATTTTAAATTTACGCATTGTCTTAGCAACATTCGCTGTAATTTCAGCAATTTGCTCAGCTGTAGGATCTAAATTCATAGTTGTATCAGCTAAAAACAAAGGTCCTCTTTTTGTATTCAAAATATACATCCCTGCAACAGTCTTTACATCTTTCTCAAGGCCAATAGTCTGAATAACTGGACGTACAGAAGAACGATAATTTCTAGTTAAACCAGAAATCATAGCATCAGCATCACCAGAATCAACCATCATTGCACCAAAATGGTTACGCTCTCTCATTAATTGAATAGCTTCAAATTCAGTAACACCTTTTCTCTTACGTTTTTCAAAAAATTTCTTTCCGTAAGCTGTTCTTCTCTCCAACTCCTGATTTGATTTTGGATCAATGATCGTCACTTCATTAAAATCAAGACTGTACTCTTCGATTAAGTTCAGAATAACTTCTGTATTTCCCAGTAGAATTGGATATGCAATACCCTCATCACTTGACGTTTGAGCAGCTTTTAATATTTTAATGTTATCCGCTTCTGTAAATACAACACGCTTAGGATTTTGTTGAGCTTTATCCGTTAAATTACGAATAAGTTTATTATCCAATCCCAATCTATTCTTCAATTCAGACTCATAAGCATCCCAATCTAAAATTGGTTTTCTAGCTACACCTGATTCAATTGCAGCCTTAGCTACAGCAGGAGCAACATAATAAATCAATCGGGGATCTAATGGTTTTGGAATAATAGACTCACGTCCAAAAGAAATTGACTTTTCATTGTATGCTTCGATAACTTCTTCAGGAATTGTTTCTTTAGCAAGTGATGCAATTGCATGAACAGCTGCTAATTTCATTTCTTCATTGATTGAAGTAGCCCTAACATCTAGTGCTCCTCTAAATATAAAAGGGAATCCAAGTACATTATTTACTTGGTTAGGATGATCAGAACGACCTGTTGCCATAATGATGTCCTCACGAGTACTCATGGCTTCTTTATACGAAATTTCAGGTTCAGGATTAGCCAGAGCAAAAACGATAGGATCATTCGCCATACGCTTAATCATATCTTTATTTACCAAGCCTGCCCTTGACAATCCTAAAAACACATCAGCATCATTAAATGCTGCATCAAAATCCACATCAGAAGGATGTACTGCAAACTCCTGTTTATTACTATCTAAATCCGTTCTACCTTTATGTATCAATCCTTTGGAATCATACATTAAAATATTTTCTAGTTTAGCACCAAGTGAGTGATATAGCCTTGCACAAGAAAGAGCAGAAGCTCCAGCACCTGAAACAACTATTTTTACTGATTCAATTTTTTTATTTGCTAATTCTAATGCATTTAACAAAGCTGCTGCTGAAATAATCGCAGTACCGTGTTGATCATCATGCATTACTGGTATATCTAGCTCTTCTTTTAATCTTCTTTCTATTTCAAATGCTTCAGGTGCCTTGATATCTTCTAAATTAATTCCTCCAAAAGTAGGAGCAATTGCTTTAACCGTTTGGATAAACAATTCAGGGTCTTTTGCATCAACCTCAATATCAAACACATCAATATCAGCAAATATTTTAAACAAAAGTCCTTTTCCCTCCATTACAGGTTTAGACGCCTCAGGACCAATATCTCCAAGACCTAAAACAGCAGTTCCATTTGAAATTACAGCAACTAAGTTTCCTTTCGAAGTGTATTTATACGCATCTTCACGATCTTCTGCAATTCGTAAACATGGTTCTGCAACACCAGGAGAATATGCCAATGACAAATCTCTTTGTGAAGTATAAGGTTTGGTTGGAATTACTTCTATTTTACCAGGTCTTCCTGATGAATGATAATCCAATGCATCCTGTTTTTTTAGCTTTCCCATATATTCTTAATTAAGAGGGCAAAGTTAGCAAATAGAATTGAGATAGAAATTACTTTTAAAATTTCTGTTTAAACATTGTATCATTAAACCTAAACATTATTAACTTTATTAGTAGAAAGTCAAGAAAAATTCGTTTGAAAAATGAGTGATAATAACGAAAACTATATTTTATTTTATGATGGAGATTGTGGTTTATGTAACCGCAGTATTCAGTTTGTTTTGCAAAATGAAAAATCCAATAATATTTCATTTTGTAAATTACAATCTAACTATACTGAACATTTCTTTTCAAGACACAATCAAACACTTCCAGATTTAACAACATTTTATTTTTATAACCACAAGAAAATTTATAAAAAATCGGAAGCATTTTTCAAAGTAGTTCCTCATTTAAAATGGTATTATCAACCACTATTATTATTTTCTATTCTTCCAAAAAGGTTTACTGATTGGATTTATGATTGGATTGCTAAGAGAAGAAAAAAAATCGGTAAAGATTTCTGTTTCATGCCAACAAAAGAAACAAAAGAAAGGTTTATAAACTAAAAAACGGATTACTAAATCGCAATCCGTTTTCATCACATATTAAAAGTATGTAAGACTATTTGATAGTAATTTTTTGAACAGAAGATTTTCCTTCAGCAGAAATTTTCACTGTATAAACACCACTTTTCAAATCATTCATTTTTACAGAAGACCCTGAAACAATTTCTGAAGAATAAACTGTTTTACCAGTTAAATCTGAAACTTCAATATTTCCTTTAACAAAATCTCCTGATATTGAAAATTCACCATTTGATGGATTAGGAAACAATGTTAAGTTTGAAATTCCATTTGAATTTAAACCTGCAGCAGATAAATGTTTTGATAATACTTGACGCTCACGTCCCACTCCTGGGATTTCAATTGTTGCATCAATAAAAATTGGTAAATCTTGATCCGCAAGGTCGTAATATTCGAATTGTGTTCTTATCAATTGAACCGTTCCAAGAAAAGGAACTCCCGTAGCATTTACTGTATCAACCGATGTATAACGAAAAACTCCTGTATAAGAACCATTAGGCAAAATCAAGGTCCCCTCTCCATCTATACTTGAATATACTTTTCCAGTAAAAGGGAAAGCCCCTAAACTTGTAGTAGCAGTACCTGAAAAATCATCTATCAATGAACTACCATAAGAATACGGATATGTCATAATAATTGCATCATCTGTATCAAATTTAGCCACTACATTTCCAATTGGTGCACCAGCATCATAAACATAACCTTGAGAAACTCTAGAAGCTGATGTTGAATTAAAAAATGACAAAATCGTACCTTGAGTCATTGTCTTCGTTGAAGTTGAAAAACTAGATGCATTTGGATCTGTTGTTGCATTGCCTACTACAAGAGACTGTAAACTAGATGAACTAATATTAACTGCAGAGTAATCCCAAACAGCAGTAGCACCTGAAATTGCTCTTATAGTGGATAGAGTAACCGTCGCCGTATCTACAACATACATTTGTTGATTATCACCTATTTGAGGTTCATTTGCAGAAGTTAACTGCCCAAAAGAAGCTTGAGAAGCAACAAAAACACTTAAAACGAGTATAATTTTTTTCATAATTTATAATTTATTCTGTCAAATTTAAAAAATAAAAACTTTCAAAGTCTTAAAAAAACAGACTTTACTCATTTTTAACGAAAAAAACAGTAAAATAGTTGGGTCATTTTTATTAAAAAAATAAAAATAACTGAACAATATATATATATTTGAGCAAACTGCATAAATGAATAATATCAACTCACCTGTAAAAAAAGAGAAAAAAAAAGCTTCATTTTTTTTAGCACTTATCCCAATTATAATATTAATAGCACTTTTAGGAATTAATGTTGCTATCTTTAAGGAAGATGCCACTTTCGGACCAAATCAATTGGCATTATTAATTGGAGCTGCAATAAGCGTAATTATATCACTGAGTTTAAATTACACTTGGGATGAAATCTTAAAAGGTATTGTAAAAAGTATTAAAACATCATTGTCTGCAATAATAATCCTACTCATTATAGGTGCATTAACAGGTACATGGATGCTCTCAGGTGTAGTTCCTTCTATGATATATTATGGATTAGACTTAATGAATCCCAATTACTTTTTGGTTGCCAGTTGTGTAGTATGTACAATTATATCTGTTGCTACAGGTAGTTCGTGGACAACTGTTAGTACTGTTGGAGTTGCATTTATTGGGATAGCACAAGGTTTAGGAATACCTCTTCCAATGGCCGCTGGTGCAATTATTTCTGGAGCATATTTTGGTGATAAGATTTCTCCATTATCTGATACCACGAATTTAGCTTCTGCTGTTTCTGGTGCAGAATTATTTACACAAATTCGATATATGTTCTACACCACGACACCAACATATATTATCACATTAATCGTCTTTACAGTTTTAGGATTTACAATTGACACAACAAGTTCAACAAGTAATATTGAAGAATTAATGTCAACATTAAAAAGCACTTATTACATCAGTCCTTTATTATTTATAGTCCCTCTTATAGTTGTTGTTTTAATTTTCAAAAAAGTAAATGCAATTCCAGCGTTATTTATTGGGACTGTTGCTGGAGCAATTGTAGCTGTTATTTTCCAACCAACAATCATCCAACAAGTAAGCGGGATAGGAACTTATGCTAAAAATATGAATGAATACATTGTTCATTCATATCAAGCGATTGTAAAGGCAATGACTTTAAACGTAAAAGTCATTACAGATAATGAAAAAATCAATAAACTAATTGAGACAAATGGGATGCAAGGTATGTTGAATACTGTTTGGTTAATTTTTTGTGCAATGTGTTTTGGTGGTGCGATGGAAGTTGGTGGTTTTCTTAAAAAGATTACATCATACATTGTTGGTTGGGCAAAATCAACAGGATCTTTGATTGCATCTACAGTTGCAACTAGTATCTTTTTTAATTTCACTGCTTCAGATCAATATTTGGCAATAGTAGTTCCAGGTAGAATGTTTGTTAAAACATACAAAAAAAGGGGGTTAAAACCAGAGAATTTAAGTCGATCCTTAGAGGATTCTGGAACCGTAACTTCTGCATTGGTGCCTTGGAACACATGTGCGGCTTATCACTCTGGTATGCTTGGGGTTGCAACCGGTGATTATTTTATTTATGCATTTTTCAATTGGATAAGTCCTATTATGTCCATACTTTTTGGTTATTTGAATATTAAAATTCGAAAATATACC
>DAIOWV010000089.1:0-6509 GCA_036758285.1 Taishania sp.
CAAACATAAAAGAAAACCTTCTGAGATGGTTAATGCCAATTTTAGAAGGTTTTTTGGTTTATATAAGTATATTTGTTCTTGTAAAACTGCAGCCAAGTGGCTGAATTGATAGATTATTTTTTTATGAAAGCATATGTTTTTCCTGGGCAAGGTGCTCAGTTTTCAGGTATGGGAAAAGATTTATATGAAAAATCTCCCAAAGCAAAACAATTATTTGAAAAAGCAAATGAAATTTTAGGATTTGATATTACTAAAATAATGTTTGAAGGTACAGAGGATGAGTTGAAACAAACAAAAGTAACTCAACCTGCTATTTTTCTTCATTCAACGATTTTATCAGCTGTTCTTGGAGATGATTTTCAACCAGATATGGTTGCTGGACATTCTTTAGGAGAATTATCTGCATTGGTTGCTAACGAAACATTAAGTTTTGAAGATGGGTTAAAATTGGTTTACAAACGCGCATTAGCCATGCAAAAGGCTTGTGAATCTGAACCATCAACAATGGCTGCAATTTTGGGATTAGATGATGAAATTGTGGAACAAATTTGTCAATCTATTGAGGGAGTTGTTGTTGCTGCAAATTATAATTGTCCAGGGCAGTTAGTAATTTCTGGCTCAATTCCTGCAGTTGAGGAGGCATGTATAAAATTAACAGAAGCTGGAGCGAAAAGAGCTCTACTTTTACAGGTTGGTGGTGCTTTTCATTCTCCATTAATGGAACCTGCGAGAGAAGAATTAGCTGCAGCAATCGAAGAAACTACATTTAACACCCCAAAGTGCCCAGTTTATCAGAATGTAAATGCTAAAGGTGTTACAGATCCTGCAGAAATTAAGAAAAACTTAGTTGCTCAGTTAACTGCTCCAGTAAAATGGACACAAATAATGCAGCAAATGATTGCGGATGGTGCAACAGAAGTTATAGAAGTTGGTCCTGGTAAAGTATTACAAGGTCTTTTTAAAAAAGTTGATAGAGGTTTTCAAGTTTCAAGTGCTGAAATCAATTAAACTATAAATCATTGAGATAGTCCAATAATAGCATAAATTATTGGACTATAGATTATATTTAAACTTCAGAAATTATGAGTGTACCAAATGTTTTGTTGATATACACAGGAGGAACAATCGGTATGGTAAATGATTTACAGACTGGTGAATTGAAAGCCTTTGATTTCAATCATATATACACCCATGTTCCTGAATTACAAAGATTAAATATTGAATTAACCACTGCAAGTTTCGAGCATCCAATTGACTCATCTGAAATTAATGTTGAGGACTGGAAGAAAATTGGAAATTTAATTGTAGATCATTATGATAAATTTGATGGTTTTGTAGTTTTGCATGGTTCTGACACAATGGCCTATACTGCTTCAGCATTGAGTTTTATGTTGCAAGGTTTGAAAAAACCTATTATTTTAACAGGTTCACAATTACCAATTGGGACGATAAGGACAGATGGAAAAGAAAATCTAATTACTGCAATAGAAATAGCTGCATTCAAGTCTGAAAACAACGAACCGTTGATACAAGAAGTAGCAGTATATTTTGAATATTCATTGTATAGAGGAAATAGAAGTTCTAAAGTCTCTGCAAATCAATTTGAAGCTTTTAAATCGCCCAATTTTCCTCGTTTAGCAATCGCTGGAGTTAATATTGATTATCATCATGATGTTTTGTTTCGTACATCAAAATCACATCTGGAATTTTTTCCTGAATTTTCAAATGAAGTCGCTTTATTAAAATTATATCCTGGGATTAATATAAATTTTTATAAAGGATTGTTCGACATAACTAATGTTAAAGCCTTACTATTAGAAACTTATGGATCAGGTAACGCTCCGAGTGACTTTCTTTTACAAAAACTATTATCTGAATTCATTTCAAAAGGTGGTATTGTCTTGAATATTACTCAATGTAGTTCTGGTAAAGTCGAACAAGGAAAGTATGAAACAAGTAGCTTTTTTAACAAAGTTGGAGTCATTTCAGGGGAGGATATGACAACAGAGGCTGCAATTACAAAACTGATGTTTTTGTTAGGACAAAATATTTCAACTTCAAAAATTAAAACACTATTATCAAAATCTTTAGTAGGAGAAATTTAGATAAATTAACATTTTTTTTGTTGTATCATAATTTTTATTTACTTTGGCTTTCAATTCTGAAAATTATTATTATGAAACTGCTAGTTACTATTCTCTTAACAGGCTTTTTATGCCTAAGTGTTTCTGCGCAAGAAAACTCGAAAAATCCTCAACTAAAAGAAAATATTGAATCACCAAAAGGTGTTCAAATAGCTTATTTAAATGATGGCTCATTAATTGAATTCAATACAATTTCGGATTTAATATCTAAAAAAGATCAAGTAATTAGTATTATGATTCAATTTCAAGATTTAAAAGCGGTACCCGAAGAATTGAAAATGTTCACTAATGTTGAGTTAATTGATATCTCTAACAATCAAATTAGCGAATTGGATGTTAATTTTTTTAAATCTTTTACAAAATTGACGAGATTATACATCAATCAGAATGAACTAACAGAAAGCTCTTTACCTAAAATTGAAGAAGAATTAAAAGGTGTTCAAGTGTTTCATTCAAAAAGTCAAAATAATTAAAACTAACCATAATTAACGTTTTATGAAAAAAATAATACTATTACTGACGTTTGTCTGTAGTCTATTTTACAGTTATAATCAAAACATTACCTTTCAAGTTGATGTAGATAATCTTTTTTATAGTGAGCCTGGTTGTGATGATTGTTATAGCACTCCAGATCCAAGATGGTATAATAGATTCTTGATCAATGGGACAACCTATAATTTTGATGTTTCCAGAGAAGATATTGCAGCATGTGGTTGGCAAGGAATTTCCAATACATCCTTGACCCCTACAATTTCTGGAAATTTAGCATCTTCTTACATCAATTTTTCTTTTAACGGAAATGAAGATGATCCTGGTATATGCGGAGGAAATGATGCTGATTGTAGAAACTATTCACTTCTTAGATCAGTGAGTAATTTGTGTACAAATCCACCATATACTTGGAATTATTTTACAGATTCTAGAACATGTACAAGTGATGGTGTTACAGGTACTTATCAAATTAGATGGAGTTATTATTGGGAGTATAATCAAGCGCCAACAATTATAACTCAGCCTATTGCCAATACAGATGTTTGTTTTGGTACAGCAACTACATTATCTGTAACAGCAAACAATGATCAATGTGGTAACAATATGGGACGTTTTTATCAATGGCAAGTTAGTAATAATACAGATTGTTCTGGAGCTTCAGTTTGGACAAATATACCTGGGGCAACTTCTGCAACCCTTACGGTGCCTCAATTTGCTGGAACTCGTTTATATCGTTGTTTAGTTACAAGTAATGGTACAGCTTCTTTTTCTACTAATACTGCCACTTCTAATTGTGCTAGAGTAACGATGAATCCAATGGCATCTCCTCCTGATATTTTAAGTGGAATTTGTGGAAATACTGTTTTACCTGGAACTTCCAATGTATTAAATACTTTACAACCACCAGCTGTAGGTGCAGTAGCGAATATTGATGGATATCTATGGTCAAATACTGGGGGTACTTTGAGTTCTACTAATACAAGTTCTACGATTTGGACTGCCCCTTCTACACCTGGTAGTTATTCAGTTGATGTGACTTACATTGATATCTGCGGAAATGTTACTTCCCAAGTTTGTAATGTAATAGTTGGATCACCACAATGTGATTTTATTTATGTTTCTCCTTCAGGTAGTGATAATATTAATTGTGGAGGACCTAATAATCCATGTCAAACCTTAACTAATGTTGATGGAGCATTGGCCAAAGTATCAGGTTCAAAAAATTTCATCAGAATGGAAAATGGTAATTATAACGAATTATCAATTGCTAATATTTTAGTAAATGGCTTAGTAATTGAGGGAAGATACGAAGTTTCCGGAGGTATTTGGACTAAATCATCTGATGTAATTGGAGTTACTTCTATTAATATGAGTGGTGAAGAAAGTGTTTCTGGTGTTCGGCATAGGGCTGGATTCAAGGCTGTCGCTGTTGATGACTGGAAATTAATTGATTTAGACATTACAACATCTGCTATTAATAACAGTTTTGATGCTAACAGTAGAGGTGCTTCTAATTATGGTGTTTTAATAGATAATTGTAATAATTATGAAATTTCTCGTTGTGTCATCACTAGTGGAAGTGCTTCTGTAGGTGGAAGTGGTGCAAATGGTGCAATAGGGCATATTGGTCAGAATGGATTTCAAGGTCAAATTCCTGGGTCAGAAAATACTGAAGCTGCTCAAACTGGTGGAGCAGGTGGTTCATCAGCTACTAACTCGTGGGCCAATAATGGTGGTGCTGGAGGTAGAGGTGGAAATACTGCGGGAAATACAACTGGTGCCGCAGGATTGACAGGTTCAACAGGTGGTGGATCTGGTGCTGCTGGTGGTGAAGATAGAGGTTTCAGCTGTCCGGGCTATGATAATACTGGAAATGCCGGAAGTGGTGGTGGTCAAGGCGGTGGCGGTGGCCAAGGTGGCTTTGGCGGTTTCGGTGGTGGCGCTTCTATTGGTATATTCGTGAACGGAACTTACATTGCCCCAATTCAAACAACAATTAACTCTGGTTTATTTGGAACTGGAGGAACTGGAGGAGTTGGTGGAAATGGTGGTGCTGGAGGAATTGGTGGAATCCCTGTAACGAACTGGGGACCAGAAGGTCGATGTACAAGTGGTAGAGGCGGTAATGGTGGAAGTGGTGCTCGAGGTGGAAGTGGTCAAACTGGAGCGAGTGGTATTTCTGCTCAAGTTGTTCAAAATGGAGTAACTTTATCTCCTTCTGTAGCTATTCCAAATTCACCAATTGTAGAAATTATTTACAATAACGCAAAAATTTGTGAAAACTCTGTTATTGAAATTGTTAAAGATGCAGATGATTGGGCAACTTTACCTTCTACATGGGATTATGTGAAATATAATGATGATATTACCGCTTCCCAATTTGGATCAACAAATAGTCCAGCAGATATTTATACAACAAGTAACTCAGGATCTTTTGATTTATCCACAACTACAAATACTTATCATTCTTATTTAATAGTACGTGATGCAAGAACGAAACCGGTGATTGACATTCAAGCAATTGATGGTTCAGTATTATAACCTTCTATTATTTGTGAGGGCGGAAGTGTTAGATTAAATGCAAGTGTTTCGGGGACAAATCAATTAGAATTTAAATGGGATATCTATTCAGGTAGTACAGCTCCCGATAAGGGAGTATCAACTCCATCTCCTATTTTTACATCAACGCTTCAAAATCCTGTTTCTGTACCTATTAATGCCGCAGGAACATATGTTGTAAGATATCAAGTAAGGGATGAGTGTTGTGGTTGGAGTATTCCTTCTTTTGCAACTTTTACTGTTAATTTAGATCCTACTGCACCAACTGATATTACATTTTCAACTCCTGATACAGTTTGTGTACCCGCTGTTATTACTGCTACAGGCGCTAGCGGTTCTACCTTAGGAATTCCACCATATACGTATGAATGGGATTATGAAACTGTTTCGCATCCTTATTCAACATTTGTTAATACGATACCAAACTTCCCTTCAGAACTTGGTGATAATAAAATATTAGTTCGAGTTCAAGCTGATGCTTTAAGAGGTTGTGATGCTTCTCCAACATATGAAGAAATCATTATTGGTGTTCCAGGTGCTGTTGCTCCTACATCTTTAGATGGGGGTGGAAGTTTTTGTTTAGGAACTCCAATAACCTTAGTTGCAAACGGTGGATCAACTAATCCAACCGATGTTTATAATTGGTTTTCTGGAAGTTGTGGAGGAACTCTTTTAGCAACGACTACAACAAATACGTATACATTTACTCCAACTTCAACAGGTTCAATTTCCTATTATGTTAATATAGTTAGTTCATGTAATACTTCAAGTTGTGCAAGTGCTTCTGTGGTTATAACACCTGCAGCAGACGCTGGAACTTTAAGTGGTGGTACAGATGTCTGTGTAGGAGACTTACTTCCATTGTCATCAACTACTTCTGGTGGTACTTGGTCAAGTAGTAATCCTGCTGTTGCAACTATTAATAATTCTGGTGTCGTTACAGGTGTATCGATAGGAATATCGACAATTTCCTATGTAGTAACAGGTTCAGGAGGATGTTTGAATGATACGTCAACAATAGTAGTTAATGTAGGAGCTAATTTAACTCCGACTGTAACAATTTCCCAAAGTCAAACAGGTATAATTTGTGCCAACTCTAATGTTACTTTTACGGCAAATACAACTAATGGTGGTGGATCTCCTGTTTATCAATGGCAACTAAATGGTTTTGATATTCCTGGAGCAACAAGTTCAACGTATACAAACTCAACACTTGTTAATGGTGATGTTATCTCGGTTGTATTAACATCAAGTGTTTCTTGTGCCTTAACAACGACCGCATCAGCGAGTACAGGAGTTAATGGCATTACAGTT
>DAIOWV010000090.1:0-4864 GCA_036758285.1 Taishania sp.
ATGAATTCAGTAAATTTAAAATGTATCGAATATTTCGAGATGTTCGATTTTCAACTGACAAATCTCCATATAAAAATCATTTTGGAGCAATTTTTATGCGTTTACAGCCTCACAATCGAGGAAGTTTTTATGTCCATTTAGAACCAGGAAACACATTTGTTGGAGGTGGTTTTTGGGATCCAAACAAAGATGATTTACAACGAATTAGAGAAGCGATTGAAATCGAAGACGATTTAGAAACAATTCTCAATGATTCCAAATTGAAAAGAGAAATGGGAGGTTTATTTGGTGATGCACTAAAAACAGCACCCAAAGGATTTGACAAAACACATGAACGAATAGAATTGATTCGCTATAAGCAATTTATACTCAAAAAAGATTTCAAAGATCAGTCCGTATTTGAAGCTGATTTCAAAGATCAAGTTATTGATGTATACAAAACGATGCAACCATTTTTCATGTACATGACTGATGTATTAACAACGAATGCGAATGGAGAAAGTATCTTGTAAATTTATTTCAAATAAGGGTTGATAGTTGTATAATTTCTAACAACAAAATTAATAGCACATTCAACGATTTCTCCCATAGAATTGGAGCGTTTAAAATTAACGTCTTTTGCTAAAGCATATAAAGACATTTTCAATTGTTCAATATGTTTTCCCTCTGAAAGAGGAGATTCTTTCATACAAGTAAACAACTCATTCAATCGAGACCACTCACTCGCTGCTCTACGAGAAATTAAAGCACGTTCTTCTCTTTTATATTGTTCAACCGATTCAAAAGATAAGTATTCATCAACTAGTTTTTGATAAATTTCATTTTCTTTAAAAAACTTTGGAGAATAGGTATTTAAATCTCCTTCATATGATTGCTGATCAAAATCTATGGCTCTAAATCTAAATTGATTACGATCAAAGTCATGCAGTAAAACCATTACAAAATTATATGCCCGCATATCACCGAGCAATCGAACAAAACAACGTTCATTGAATTTGACAAATTCCTTTGCAATAGCTGACTTTTCTGAATTTGAACCCGTTTTCAAATACGTATTTACAAATTCATCACCAGGAATTCCCAAGATATGTTCCTCTACAAGCGTGTCATTATCAACAAAAAACAACGTTTGATTTGGTGAGAGCAAATGCTCCAATTCCAATCCGTAAGCTCTTGAGGAATCAGCATTCTTGACATACATTAATGTATAATTATCATTCAATATATTTCGAACTTTAACACGAAAAGGTTTGGTATTTCCGAAGGTACAAAAGTCAATCGAATCAACGTTTAAATGTTGTAAAATCTCTTCACCTCCATCAACATACATCATCGAATAAAGTCTTTTAAGAGCCATGTCAATTTCTTTCCTGTCTTGTTGATTAAAAAATGTACTTAACCACAAAGTGTCTCTTCCATTTTGATCATAAATTGACATTCCATCATCAAATCTGAGTAAATCCTGATACTTGATCGGTAATTTCACTCCCCTACCATATTTTTTTAGATAATTATTAAGATTTTCCGATATTGGATAGACATGTTTTTTATTTTGAACTAAACGCTGTTCCATGATTTGTAATTGTTTTACCATTAAAGATAATCAAATCTATTCGTTCATTTCACTTAATATGATTATTTTCGAGAACAAGAATTAAAGTATTTAAGAAAATATGAAAAAACTATTTTTATCATTTATTTCATTTGCAACCCTTTGTAGTATTTCATTGGGGCAGCAAAGTTTAGACTATAAAAAACCTTCACAAGAAATTTTGGATTTGGTTGATGTCCAACGAGCACCTGTTTTATCAATGGATAGTAAAAAACAAACATTGATTTATTTACAGACTTCGATGTATCAATCAATTGAAGAGGTATCTGAAACAGAATTGAAAATTGCTGGACAACGGATTAACCCCAAAATTAACGCTCGTTCAAAACAACGTTTATATACTGGTATTGAAGTACAAAAAAATCGAGGAGGAGCAGTTCAAGCTATTAAGGGACTTCCTTCAAATTTAAAAATCATAACTTGGTCTTGGGCTCCAAATGATCAATATTTTACGTTTGGAAATGTTATTGAAAATGGTGTTGAACTTTGGTTAATCGACATTGCAACTCTTCAGGCAAAAAAAATAATGGATAAACCTCTAAATTTAAACTTGGGATATAGTATTTCTTGGTTTCCAAACAGTGAGGCCTTTTTAGTTAGAGTATTGCCAGCAGATCGAAAAGAATTCATTGATGTAACGACAGCAGTTCCAAGTGGTCCATCTGTACTAATTTCTGATGGTTCTGTAGCTCAAAACAGAACGTATCCTGATCTATTAAAAAGCAAATCTGACGAACAAAATTTTAAAACTCTTGCTTCGAGTGAACTTTACAGAGTTGGTGTGGATGGAAGTGTAAAATTATGGAAGAATTCAGACCTTTACAAAGGGATTAGTATTTCTCCTAATGGAGAATACATTTCTGTTTCAACAATTTCTGAACCTTTTTCCTATTTAGTTCCATGGTCATCTTTTGGAGAAAAAACTGTGATTTATGATAAAAACGGAACATTCATTCAGGAAATTGAAAATCGTCCTGCATCTGACAATATTCCAAAAGGATTTATGTCAACTCACAAGTACAAAAGAGCAATTCAATGGAGATCTGATAAACCCGCAACACTTTTTTATGCCATTGCTTTAGATGAGGGAAATGCTGAAACAAAAGTTGATTTTAGAGATGAATTGTTCACTTTAGAATTACCTTTTAAAAATGGAACTGAAAAATCATTATTTAAAACGCAACAACGTTTTGCCGGAATTGAATGGGGACGCGATGATATTGCTATTGTTTATGATTCATGGTACAACACTAGAAATTCAAAAGCATATTTAATAAATCCTTCAAATACGAGTGAATCTGCTTCGATAATTTGGGACAGAAACTATCAGGATAGATATTCAAATCCTGGAAGCTTCCAAACAGTAAAAAATCAATACAATCAAGATGTATTATTACTTGATGGATATACTTCCTATTTAATTGGAGAAGGATTTACGGAAAAAGGACAATTTCCTTTTCTCAACTCATTCAATTTAAAGACAAAAGCGACAAAAACATTGTATCGTTCTGCTTACACAGATAAATTGGAAAATATTATTGATATTCTAGACCTCAAAAAAGGAGAGATTTTAGTCAACATTCAGGCTCCCACAGAGTACCCCAATTATTATGTACGAAAAATCAGTAGTAAAACAAATCCAACACAATTGACATTCTTTAAAAATCCATTCAGTAAAATGGAAGGAATTAGCAAGGAGGTAATCACTTACAAACGTGCTGATGGTCTTGAACTAACTGCAACATTGTATCTTCCAAAAGGATACGATAAAGCTAAGAAAGAAAAGTTACCTATGATTATGTGGGCTTACCCTCAGGAATTCAAAGATAAAAGCAGTGCTGGTCAAAATACCACCAATCCAAATGAATTTATTTACCCTTATTATGGTTCACCAATTTATTGGGTAATGAAAGGATATGCAATTTTAGATGATGCTGCATTTCCGATTGTTGGGGAAGGAACTGAAGAACCGAATGATTCATTCATCGAACAGCTTGTGTCAAATGCCAAAGCAGCTATTGATGCTGTAGATAAATTAGGTTATATTGACAGAAAACGAGTTGGTGTAGGTGGGCATTCTTATGGTGCATTTATGACAGCAAACTTATTAACTCATTCTGATTTATTTGCAGCGGGGATTGCTCGTAGTGGAGCCTACAATCGTTCACTTACTCCTTTTGGATTTCAAGGTGAAGAAAGAAATTATTGGGAAGCAAAAGATATTTATGATAAAATGTCTCCTTTTAATTATGCGGATAAAATGAAAACTCCAATGCTATTAATTCATGGAGCGGATGACAATAATTCTGGAACTTTTCCAATTCAAAGTGAACGTTATTTCCAAGCTTTAAAAGGATTTGGTGCCCCAGTTAGATATGTTGTATTACCAAAAGAAAGCCATGGATATGCAGCAAAAGAATCCATCTTACATCTATTATGGGAACAAGATGAATGGTTAGAAAAATATGTCAAAAATAGAGAGTAATATTTAGAAAAACTAGACAAATTAACCGCTATACATTTTGAGTAAAATTAATTCAAAATGTATAGCGGTTTTTATTTTTGCAACGGAATAAGAACTAAAACAGTTACAATGAATTTAACTTCTTAAAAATCAAGGAACATCTAATTACGGAAAATATAGCGATTATTATCGTTTCAAGTAAATAAATCCTTTATAAAGCTCACCAGCATTTGGTTGCCCCTCCTCTCCCCCTAGTTGCAGAATATAGAAATATGTTCCTTCAGGCAATTCTTCTCCTTGGAAATTCAATTTACTTTGTGACTTCCCATCCCAGTCGTTTTGGTAATTATCACTTTGGTAAATATCTGTTCCCCAACGGTTATGAATCCAAACCTTCGTATTCGGATAAGTATCTAAGCCTTCTATGAAAAATGCATCGTTCTTCCCATCATCATTGGGAGAGAAAACCTCTGGAATAGTAATACTACATGAAACAATCATTACCTGAATCGAATCAACATCTGAAATACATCCTGATACATTCTCTGCCACAACCGTGTAAAGACCACTATGAAATAATTGAGAAGAAGTAACATTATGGGATTCTCCGGAACCTAAGAATACTCCATCTTGATACCAATTGTATGTAATAGCTGAAACAGGATCAGAAACAACTAGTAGCAAAGAAGTACCCAAACAAACTTTCTGCTCATTCGATGTACTTGAAATCGTTACAACAGGTAATGGTGAAACAACTACATCAAATGAATCTGTAACGATGTTTCCAT
>DAIOWV010000091.1:0-3080 GCA_036758285.1 Taishania sp.
GTACCTCCTGATTGAGAAGATGTAAAGGTTGTAGAACCGCCAACACAAATTGCTGTTCCTCCACTTAATGTACCTGCAACTGGTGGTGCAGTAATAACAACATTTGTTGTCGCTGTGGGAGACAAACAACCTCCAACTGTGACACTAGCAACATAGTTACCTGCATGAGATGTTATAACGCCTGTTCTTGCTGGATTTTGCAGTGATGAAGAAAAAGATGCTGGTCCTGTCCATGTATAGGTTGCACCAGATACTGCTGTAGAAGTTAGATTTAACGTTCCACCAACACAAATAGGTGAATTACTTGAAACAACTGGTGCTGCAGGAATTGGATTAACTGTTATTAAAAAAGTAGCTGTAGAATCACAGCCTCTTGTTGTTACAGTATAATTAATAGTCGCTGTACCAGGAGAAACTCCAGTAACTACTCCTACAATTCCAGAAGGTGATACAGTTGCAATAGAAGGATCACTGCTAGACCAAATACCCCCAGAAACAGTTCTAGATAAATTTGTAGTTGCTCCAACGCAAACGGTATTACTACCACTGACAACGCCTGGACTTGCTATCAAAAGATCTCCACTAATTGTCCAGCCTTTTGTTCCAATTAAAGTAGTGTTTCGAGCAGTTAATCCTGATCCAGAATAACGTAAACCACCTGCTCCCAACACAAGATTATTTGGAGTAACGGGGTTGGCTGCCCAACCATTTAAAATAGCTACATAATTAGGACAATCTATCCCCGAATTAGTAAGCATCCCAAATACATCTGTCACACTTCTTAAATCCCATGCACTCAAATCCTGATTAAAAGAAGAAGCTGAATGCAACATATTAATCATAGATACAACATTACTTGTATTCCAACTTCCAATATCTTGATTAAAAGAAGAAGCAGCAACAAAAGTATATCGCATACTAACCACATTTCCGGTATTCCAATTTCCAATAGATGGTGACCCCCCATTATTAAAAGAAGGAGCTGTATGAAACATGAATTCCATATCTGAGACACTACCTGTATTCCAGTTCCCTATATTTTGGTTAAATACAGGATTGGATGCAAACATATGAGCAATATCAGTTACTTTACTGACATCCCAGTTTCCAATTGGTTGATTAAAGTTCGTACCATAAAACATACTCCTCATATTTATTACATTTCCTGTATTCCAACCTCCAATTGGTTGATTAAATGAAGAAGCATATATAAACATAGCAGCCATACTAGTTACATTTCCAACATTCCAACTTCCTATTGGTTGATTAAACGAACTAGCAGATTGAAACATACTCTGCATAGTAGTAACATTACTAGTATTCCAACTTCCTATTGGTTGATTAAACAAACTAGCAGATTGAAACATCCTACTCATAACCGTTATATTTGATGTGTTCCAATTCCAATTAGCTCCAATGCCTGTCATTGAAGAACATCCCAAAAACATCGCGTCACATGAAGTTACGTTAGTTAAGTTTGGAGTATCTGTAGCTGTTACCTCCAGATTAGACGACCCTCCTGTAACACCTCCAAATGAATACTGAAAACTAGTCCAGTTGATTGTTCCCCATTGTCTAACAAAACGAATCTTTGTTCTTTCTGAATTATGATATATATAAATTCTTGGAAAGTTCCCAGTGATCTCAACTCTGTATTGTGTGTTTGTAGCTAAACTATTAATCGTATAGCTATTGGTCGTTATCCCTAAAATAGTTGCATTATTACCTGGATTTCCAATTTCCTCCCAATACAGACTGTAGTTATACCCTGATCCTATTCCTGGAATAGTAATAGAAGTAGTACCTTCGGTGTTCCATTCAGTAATAAAATTATTTGTAGAACCTGGTGTTATTTGTGCTTGTACACTAGAAATAAACAACAGTACAAATGTACTAATTTGCAGAAGTTTCGTTATCATAAGTTGTTAATCTTGTTTTTATTCGAAACAAAAATAGATAATTCAAAATTAAAAATGTAATAAAAGAATACAAAAGTCATTTAACAGATATATGTGTAAACAAAAAATCATTCAATTCATCCAAGTATTTTATTGATTTTATTTTTTTCTTTAATTTGCAATGTATGAATACTTAAATTCTACATATTTTAAAGTTATTTTAAATAAACTTTGTATCCACTTTTATAAAATACTATATATTTTACATCACAGAGTATCCTAATAAATAATTAACCAATTGGAAAAATGAATAAAGTTTTTGCTTTGATTTTAATAGTAATATCCTTCCCTTTTTTATTCATAATTGGAATTTTAATCGTTTTGTTTGAACAAAAAACACCTCTTTTTTATCAAAATAGATTCGGAAAAAACAAGTCAGCTTTTCAATTGATTAAATTAAGAACAATGAAGAATGACAAAGTTACTTTGATTGGATCAATTCTTCGGAAAACTGGCATTGATGAAATCCCTCAATTGATTAATATTTTAAAAGGAGATATGAATTTTATTGGACCACGTCCATTGACACAAAATGATGTAACTCGGCTAGATTGGGACTCAAATCACTATACAATCAGATGGGAAATAAAGCCTGGACTTACAGGTTTGGCTCAATTAAGTCCTGTTTGTCACAAAAAAATCAGTTTTTTTTACGATAAATATTATGTAAACAATCAGTCATTCATTTTAGATTTTAAAATCTTTGTGCTATCAACCTTCGTGCTTTTCCTTGGAAAGAATAGAGTAAAGAAAATCATTTCAAATCGTAAATAATTATCAATTAAATTAGAAAATTTCATGAAAGTCTTAATAAATGGCACAGGAAACATTGGAACTACACTGGCTTCACTACTTGCTGATTTTAAAGAAACATTTGAAATAACCGAAATCTTTGTTTACAAAAACATCATTCAGAATTGGAAGATGGAAGATTTATTTTTCTTGGAACAAAAAGGCATTAAAGTTTTGTTTTCAAAGGATCTTTCTTTGAAAGAAGTTATAAAAAAAGTTGACTATGTTTTTGAAGCAACAGCAAATGGAATCGGTAATAAAAATAAAGAAATTTACTTAAATAATGAGAATTTTAATTTTAGGTAGTTCTGGTATTCTAGGACAAGCCGT